>CAYOWJ010000639.1:0-1508 GCA_964407625.1 uncultured Lentimicrobiaceae bacterium | reverse complement strand
ATTTGATGCAGTGAATAATAGATTTGATGCAGTGGATGCAAAATTTGATGCGATGAATTCCAAAATTGATTCTTTGTATTGGTTTCAGGGAGTGGTTGTAGCTTTAATCATTTTTATATTAGGTTTCATAATCTGGGATAGGCGAACAACACTGGCTCCAATAAATTCAGAGATTGAAAAATTGAAGCAGGCAAACGAAAAGATGAAAGCGATTTTTATTAAACAGGCCGAATCACAACCCAAATTGCTCGAAATTCTTAAAAATGCAGGGATTCTATAATGTTTTAACTGTGATTATTGGCAAAAAAATGCTGTTTATTCCTTTTACCAACAGGCTCTTTTATCCTCCAACCGAATTTCTATTCTGATTATTATTTTCAAACCAACTGCTTCCCAATCAAATGCGGATCATCTCCATTTTCAAGAGCAGTTAAAACCACTTTCACAAATTCGTTTGACGAAACTCCTTCAGCCGGAAATTTTACCGGAAGGTAGTTTTCGCCGTAACCCTGAGCGATTCCGCCAATGGCCTTTTCTACAAGTACCGTTTGCTGTTTCCCGATCATCGAAAGGCGATATTTCCGTTTTTCTTCTTCGCCAACTAACCGGATAATTTCGCTTCGCCGGGTTTTAAGCTTTTCGCTGATCTGCTCGGGCATTCGTTCGGCGCGGGTTCCATTCCGAACCGAGTATTTAAAGGTGTGAATGTGGCCGAAGCCGATGCGACGTGAAAAATCAACTGTTTGCTGAAAATCTTCATCCGTTTCTCCCGGAAAACCAACAATAATATCGGTTGTAAAATTAAAATCCGGATATCGTACCCTCACTTTGTCGACGATTTCCAAAAAGCCGGCAATGGTGTACATTCTCCGCATCTTTAGCAGGATTTTATCTGAACCACTTTGCAGACAAAGATGCAAATGAGGTGTTAGTTTTGGATTTGAAAACAAATCAAAAAGCCTGTCACCAAAGCCTTCAGGCTCGATGGAGCCGATCCTCAACCTGAAATCGCCGGGCAATCCGAGTATTTTTTCGACAAGATTTTCAAAATTCAATCCTTCAAAATTGTACCTGCCAATATTTACGCCGGTTAGCACGATTTCTTTGTATCCAAAATCAATTACCCTGCTGATGTTCTCCAGAATTTCGTTCACCGCGCGGCTTGTGGCGCGTCCACGCACTTTTGGGATAATGCAGAACGTGCAGAAGTTATCGCAGCCATCATGTATTTTTATCCAGCTTCGGGTGTGAAAGGTTTTGTCGGCAGGTTCGTAATTAAAAAGATTTGGATTGAGATTTTCGGGATGGATGACTTCACCTTTAAAATGGCCGTCAACCAACGAAAAAATGGAGCTTTTATGCTCGTTATCCACAAAATAAGTAACATTTTTCGGGTCGCTTTCCAGCTTTTCGCGATGGTTGTTCACCATGCAGCCTGTAACCACAACCAGCGCATTTTCGCCAATCCGCGAAGCCTGTTTGATAACCTGCCCCGATTTATGGTCGCT
>CAYOWJ010000638.1:0-1508 GCA_964407625.1 uncultured Lentimicrobiaceae bacterium | reverse complement strand
GTTATACTGCTCAATCACCTGCAAAATTCCTTTGCGGCAGGCCGGGCAAAACTCCTGGTGGTTGCGTGTAAACATGATACAGTCGATGGCCGAGCGATACATTCCTTTCGGCATATAATTCGCTCCTTCAAAAGCACCGGTGGCATTTTTGTATTTCATGGTGCCAATCATGCTGATCATTTCTTTGCGTTCCCTTTCAAAAAGCGCCTCCATCACACTTTCGGGTTCTTTGGCGGCCCGAATGGCGCGTCGTTCATTTTGAATTCCATAGCTGAAAGTATCAAATTTTTCCTTGTCCCAGGGTGTGGGAATTGGCGTTCCTGCAGTTACCATATCTTTCCATTTTACGTTTGATGGATCGAAAAGCGCAGTAACATTGGGTTCCCAGGGTTCAACGGTAATTTCAGGAATTTCATAGGAAACATCGGAAGTGTAATATTCATCCGCAAGAGCGGCAAAAGAATGGCCAAATTCATGCACAAAAATGTAATCCGAAAACTTGTTATCCACAGCCACCGTGGAATAAAGATTAAAAATTCCGCCACCGCCGTAGGTGACTTCATTGATCAGGATAAACATATAATCGTAAGGCACGGTTGAAGCCACATCACGGATGGTACGGTTGTCGTAAGCCAGGGCGTAACGCTCCGAATCGAAGGCGCCGTATGACATCGAGAGTGGTGTGCGGTTAAAAACCCCGGGGTGAGGTTTATTGACGCCGCTTGTGGCAGACGGGGTTTCGATGGCACGGACATTAAAATCAGCCTTCCGCGATTTGTAAGGCTCCACGTTAAAAAGCTCTCCGGCAAGCCGTTCGACGTCTTTTTGGAATTTTCCCATCTCAGCCTGGGTGTAACCATCTCCTAAAATCACAATATCGACATGATTTTGCGAAGGCCCGTTTTCGAGGAAAGTAAAAGATTTGTATTCGCTTTTCAGCTCAGCAGGATTCACATAACGGGCTGAAGGGTCGATTTCGGTGTTCCAGATTTCGACAAAATTGTTTTTTGCATCCCTTTTTTTGATGATAAGCTTCACTGTTTCGTTTGGCCAGGGAAAACGGATGGATTCATGAAAAGTACCCCAATTTGTGGCTGCATCAGGAATTGTCTGCCACTCGCCAAAGACACTCGCAAAGCCACGGCTGTAAATTGTTGTTCCAGTTTTAGTGTCGATGATCACAAAAAAATATAAACCGCGGTTCAGGTTGTCGAGTAAAACGGTTTCACTGCCGGCCCATGGGCCATCGTTCAAAACACGGTCCATCGAAAAATGCTCCTCAGTAGCGGTACCTGAGTGGAAGTAGTCGAAACGCATGGTCTTGTTGCCGAAATATTTTTCGAAAACTGCCCTGTCGTTTTGTTGCGAAAACGCCATCAGCGTAAGCGTGAAGGCGAAAAAAAGAAGCGATATTTTTTTCATTTGATGATGATTTTTGGTTGATGGCAAAGGTAGGAAAAATGGTTTGTCTGCCCGAAAAATAAGGTTATTATGGCAGAAGTTCAGCA
>CAYOWJ010000637.1:0-1511 GCA_964407625.1 uncultured Lentimicrobiaceae bacterium | reverse complement strand
AACTGTGATGGTTTCGTTGGCATCAGCGAAATCACTGTCCCTGTTCCAATCCACCCAAATGCCACATTGGTCGCCCGCGTATGGCGCGCCATTAGTGACAGTAACCCACAAAATTCCATTGAGTGGAAGAATTGTCTGCCGGGTGGCCGTAAAATTAGAATAGCCGGAACAAGCAGTGGCGTTATTAATACTCCCGGCCTGAACCCGGCTGATATGTTCCGAGCAACCACCGGAGGCGGCACAATAGGCCAGGGGTAAAAGTTCGTTGCCATTAATTATTGTGTCGTTTTGGGATTGGCCGGTTTCGAAAAGCATTTTTTCTGGTAACGTTTGTTCGTTAATCCAGCGCGGCTTTTCACGATTTTCGATGTGCTGACCAATCCCGGCATTTGAAATAACCAATTGAATAATCAGGAAAGCTATTGAAAATATTTTTTTTCTCATAACGCATTGTTTTTTAGTGATTAACCTGCATTTTTAAAATTTAGTTTCCAAAAATAAAGTAATTATAAAACAGAAATACATATTTTGACATATGAATAATACTGAATTTCAGAAAAAAAATTAAAATATGTAAATTATTTGTTAAAATATTCAAATTTAGATGATTAACCGACAAGCAAAGGGGTATTTCCGGCAATTGAAGGCCGACCTATGTTAATTTTTAGAAATAGAAAAGGCTGCCTCACATCGAGACAGCCTTTCATGATTATTAACCCAGCTTAAAGGTTATTTAAAATTTCTATGGTGTTAACTACAATCCCTTCACCACCTTTCGTGTAACAACACCTTCTGAAGTCCGAATCTGAACCTGATAAATACCTGTTGGCAAACCTGAGAGATCGAGAACCTGGTTACCTTCTATTTTAGGATTAATCCGAATCACCACAGCACCATCTGATGCCATGACAAGAATCTGTTCGATTCCGGAAATTCCGCCAATGGTTACTTTTCGATCTGTTGGGTTTGGATAAATGAACAGTCCGTTGGCAAAGTTTTCGGCAAGGCCGGTGTTTAATATCGAAAGAGCTTCAATGGCAGACATTCCTTCGGATGCAAAAAGTCCGTCGTTATTGGGTATTTCAGGATTGTAGGCAACTTCCAGATTAAACTCTTCGCCGGTGGAAGGTCTGAAAAGTTTGAAAATCATCGGCTGACCATCAGTAAAACCGTCGGTTTCGCTGGTTACCTGGTCATCCGCGAAAGCGTAAAATGCATGGTTTTCGCTGGTATTTCCGATCTGGATATTACCTGCACAGATACCGTCGGGAGTGAATATACCGATGATATCATCCTGTGATAAATCAGTCAAAGCCTGCGCCGGGATGGCGAAAATATGGCTTCCGGCGGTACGATGGATTTCTTTCCATAGCGTGGTTAGTTCCCTGATGGGTTCATCAGGAATGAACCCGTTATCGGCAACATTGGCCTGAAACGTCACCGAACCTGCAGCAACCATTCTAACATAATATGCCTTTCCGGGAGTAAGCTGGCTGAGGGTGTAAATTCCG
>CAYOWJ010000636.1:0-1511 GCA_964407625.1 uncultured Lentimicrobiaceae bacterium | reverse complement strand
AAGTTATAAAACGTTTCATTTTCGGATATTTGGTTGTGTTACAGAAAGATTAATCGCACTTATTCTTGTTTTGGCAGATAAGTCAACATGCTGAATTGATTGGGAATAAATATTTCGTTGGCAATTTCGAGCAGGTCTTTCGACGAAATCGCTTCAATTTTTTTAATCATATCTTCGATGGTATCCACACGGTCATAAAAGAGGTGACTTTTACCGATCGACACCATTTCGGCAAGGTTCGATTCGAGTGAAATGGCAATCTGACCGATAATCTGTTGCTTTGCCTTGTGCAATTGCAGCGTTCCAAGTTCGGAATCACGAAGGTTTTTCAATTCTTTGTGAACAAGTTTAAGCGACTTTTCGAGGAATTCGGTGTCGGTGCCCAGGTAGATGTTGAAAATCCCTGTGTCGCAATAGGGCTGGTAGTGTGCCTCGATATTGTATGAATAACCATGCTTTTCGCGGATAGCCATGTTTAACCTCGAATTCATGCCCGGCCCGCCCAGGATGTTGGTGAGCAGCGCCAGACTATTTTTGCGCTCGTTGGTGATGTCGTACGCAACATTTCCCAACATGCAATGCACCTGGAAATTTGATTTGTTTGACTGAATAATCGAAGGCTTGTAGCCGGCAAATGGTGTCCGTTCATTTTTTCGGCCTGAAGCAGGGATATGCCCGAAATACTTTTCACAGAGCATGACGAACTTACCGAAATCGATATTCCCGACCGAGCAAATCACCATTCTGTCGGTGAGATAATTGCGCTGCATGAACGATTGAATGTGCTGCCTGTCAAAGCTTTTCACCGACTCCGGACTTCCCAGAATGCTGTGCCCGATGGGATGATCGGTAAAAAGAACCTCTTCAAATTCATCAAAAATAAGCTCGGAAGGCGAATCGAGATAGGAGTTGATCTCGTCGATGATGACATCTTTTTCCTTTTCGAGTTCCTTTTCGGGAAATGAAGAATTGAACAGAATATCGGCAAATAACTCGAGCGAGCGTTCGTAATACCGGCTCAGGAACGAAGCGTAAACAAAAGTCTCTTCCTTGCTGGTGTAAGCATTTAAGTCGCCGCCCACATCCTCGAGCCGGCTGATTACATGCCAGGCTTTTCGTTTGTTGGTACCTTTAAAAATAACATGCTCGATAAAATGCGCAATGCCAATTTCTTCGGGCAGTTCATCCCGTGAACCGGCATTGATGATTATCCCGCAATGTGCAACCGGGCTGCTGGCCATTTTGTGGATAAGCCTGATGCCGTTGCTAAGTTTTGAATATTGATATTCCATAGATTTTATAATGGCGGCAAAAGTAGGGTTTTTAACATAGCATTTTGTAAAGTTCAGGCTGGTTTTGTGTTCAAATCATATCATAAAACCCATTTTTAAAAGAGATTTATCAGCACTTTTGAGGGGAATATTTTTCATAATGAGTATGTAATAAAACGAGGCAGTCTCAAATGTTTTTAAAACGCAAAGAACACAAAGAAAGACGCAAAGGGCCGCAAA
>CAYOWJ010000635.1:0-1513 GCA_964407625.1 uncultured Lentimicrobiaceae bacterium | reverse complement strand
GCGTCCGCTTTTCCCCTCCCCAATCCCTGTCCAAACATTGTTGTCATTTCGACCGTAGGGAGAAATCTAATTTCGATTTGCTTTTTGAGAAGCAAAAAATGGAACAAAAATGCCTGATTTTCTTAAAATTTGTGAGTTGTTGATAAATAGTAGTATGCGTTTTGTAAAAAATGAATTTTTAACACCCCAGCTTTCCGGGTTTTGTTTAATCTTAAAAATCTACCTTTTCACCAAAGTTTAGGAAATCTGACATCATGATTACCGCTATTGATTTTGACGATTGGCACCAGAAAATTACGATGGTTTCCAATAAATCTTTACTTTCGTCATCAGAATCTAAAAAAACAAGCAATGATCACTTTCGACAACACCGAAATAGCCTTTCAAAGCAAAAGCAACGGCGCCCTCAGGCGTTCGTACCTGCTTTTTAAAACCCTGTCGCATCCCAGCCTCGTAAAAATTGGCGGGGCGCTTACACAAGGCGCTATAAAAATGCATTTGCCGGTAAACTGGTTTGTAAAACCCACTATTTACAAGCAGTTTGTTGGAGGTGAAACCATTGCCGAGTGTGAGCCCAATGTGCGGTTGCTCGAAAAGTTCAATGTAAAAGCTATCCTTGATTTTTCGGTCGAAGGCAAAGAATCTGCCGAAGATATCGCTGCGGCTCTGGACGAAACCATCCGTTCGATTAAAAATGCAGCCCAGGATCCGAATATCCCTTTTGCGGTTTTTAAACCAACCGCATTTACCACCGCCAATGTTCTAACAAAAGTGAGCGCCGCAGAAACTTTAACAGAAACCGAAAAAACTGAGGCCGCAAATTTCAGGTCACGGGTTGAAAAACTTTGTCAGACGGCCTTCGACAACGGAGTTCCTGTACTTATCGATGCCGAAGATTCGTGGTATCAGAAATTTATTGATGAAGTTGTAAATGCGATGATGGCGAAATTCAACAAAGAAAAAGCCATTGTTTTCAATACTTTCCAGATGTACCGCGTTGACCGGCTTTCGTACCTGAAACAATCTTACGAAATGGCCGTGAATGGAAATTATTTCCTGGGAGCCAAGTTTGTAAGAGGCGCTTACATGGAAAAGGAGCGTGAGCGTGCTGCAAAAATGGGTTATCCATCTCCCATACAACCCGACAAAGACGCCACCGACCGCGATTATAACGCTGCGCTCAAATTCTGTGTTGAACACATCAGCCGGATTTCGGTATTCAACGGAACCCACAATGAGTACAGTTCAGGCTATCTTGCCGAATTGATGAAAGATGCCGGCATCACGAAAAACGACAAGCGGATCTGGTTTTCGCAACTTTATGGAATGAGCGACCACATCAGTTTTAACCTGGCCAACCTCGGCTACAATGTTGCCAAATATCTTCCTTATGGTCCGGTAAAACATGTAATTCCTTATCTGGTGAGGCGCGCCGAAGAAAACACCTCGGTAAAAGGCCAAACAGGCCGCGAACTTGGTCTTATCTTAAAAGAAATGAACCGAAGGAAAGGGA
>CAYOWJ010000634.1:0-1515 GCA_964407625.1 uncultured Lentimicrobiaceae bacterium | reverse complement strand
AATTGGGAATGGCAGGTTGAGCATAACTCTGTTCGCCATGCTTCGTCGATATCAACGGGATGCTTAAATTCGAGTGAATCACCCGACAAGGCTCTTTCCATGCTCCCGGGAGTTCCTTGTGCAACAATAAAATGACATAAATTACAGTCTCTCGAAATGGTTTCGCCTTCGGCGGTTGCGTGTTGTTCATCGTGACAACGGAAACACCCGTTCGAATTCATGTGTCCCAAATGATCGGGATAAACACTCCAATTGACTTTCATTTTCGGGAAAATATTCTTATTAAAACCTTCCAGGATTCCCACGACAGCCTGTTCGATGTCACTCTTACGGGACTCAAAAACCTCGGGATAATTTGATTCATAATATTCAAAAATCCCTGATCTGATCAGCATCATGGCGCTATCTTTAGTCGGGTAAGTAACATTAAGTACTTCCATGGCGGCGGCTTTAATGTTTGGCAGGGTTTTAGGGATTTCACCGCTGGTAAGCGCATTATCAACAAACCACTGAGGTGGATGGTAATTGTGCGATGGTCTGTTGTGACAATCCATGCAATCCATCACGCGGATTGCCTTTTCACCGGCTTTTGTAATGTCAACTTCACTGTCGGGTGCCTGAAAAATTTTGACTTTACCGGTTTTGAGATTTGTGTATCGAACCCAGGGAATTTCTTCGCCTGAAATATCTTTTGGTACATATTCGATTTTAACGTTTTGGTTGATGTGCCAGTGAATCCCTTCCATTAATCCTAAGGCCTTGTATGTGGGGCCAATTTTTATCTGTTGGGTTATGTCCCATTCGGTATTGGTTTCATCGGCCAGGTAATGTTTTTCCATTTTGAGTTTGCGGCTGTAAAACTGCTCCGGCCAGTGGCACTGTTCGCAGGTTACACGTGCCGGTCGTAAGCTGGTAATGGGGGTGGGGATAGGTGTTGGGTAAACATTTGTAATAACAGCGTAAACCTGGTACAAACCCGAAAGTTTTGATTTTACATACCAGCCGGCACCCGGTCCAACATGACATTCGACGCATGCTACCCTTGCATGAGCCGAATTTTGATAGGCAACATATTCGGGTTCCATTACATCGTGACAAAGTGTACCGCAAAACGGAACCGATTCGGTATAGTGAAATGCCTCGTAGCTTCCTAAAGCACTTAACATTAAAAAAATGGTACTCCCAATCGCAAAAATTATTACTGCCGAACGTTGGGCGGGGTCGTTGAGATTAACGATGGGAAGTTTTGTTTCCGGTTCTTCTTTGTGTTTTTTCAATTCCTTCATCTTGCGGATGGCGCCAACAGGAATCATTATTAATCCGATTATCAGAAAAACCGGCAGCACGATATAGGTAAAAAGACCAGAATAGTTGTCGCCTCTGCCTAAAACCAGGTTTACAACCATCATAAAAATAATCAACAACAAACTGATAAAAGCCAGCGCAATGCCTGAAATGGTTGTCCAGCTATAAAATGAGCGTGGTAGTTTCATAATTTTGTGTATTTGTGTTTGT
>CAYOWJ010000633.1:0-1519 GCA_964407625.1 uncultured Lentimicrobiaceae bacterium | reverse complement strand
GCTATTCGTCATTTTACGATAATGGCTGGCCATTACTTAAAAAGTATGGATTTGCGGCCACCATTTTTATTCAAACCGATTTGGTTGGACATAAAGATTTCATAAGCTGGGCGCAGTTTGCCGAGCTTCAAAAGGCAGGTATCGAAATACAGAATCATTCCGATTTGCACGACTTTTTCGTAAATTATAGTGATGCCGAAAGAGTTGTAAAATTCAGGGAAGACCTCATCAAATCAACGGCTTTGATTGAGAAAAATCTTGGCAAAAGGCCGGAGTATTACGTTTACCCTTACGGGGAATGGACCAAAGACATGGTGCAGGTTTTAAAAGAAAACGGCTACACAGCCGCCCTTGTTCAAAATTCAGGGCTATTTTGTGAGACCAGCGACCCTTTCGAAATCCCACGTTTCCCTTTGGGTGGATATTTTGGAACCTTTGAAGAGTTAAAACGGAAAATCGGCCTAAAAGCTTTACGGATTGTAAAAACCAACCCCGATTCACCTTTTCTTAGCCAAAACCCTCCCGAAATAAGGGTTGAGGTGATGCCCGGAAAAGTAAATCTTAAAAAAGCCCAGTTTTTTGTAGCCGGCACAAAATGCGAAAACATCAAAATTATTGACAACCCAAACAACCCGGCAGTAATCCTCAAAGCAACTGTACCCATCACAGCCCGCCGCACGCTTTACACCATCACCGCTCCCTCGGTTGATGGCAAAACCTGGCATTGGTACAGCTACCAATGGATCAGGCCTGAAATTGGGGAATAATTTTCCAAATCAAACCTTGCAGGCATTATCTCTTCTTTCATTGATAGAATAAGGCTTTCAGCCATTCCAAAAATCAATATCAAATCCCAAATTACACTTTTTTGGAGATAAATTTGGATGTTTGATACACTTTTTTGGAGATATATTTTATCTTTGCAACACTTTTTTGGAGATAAATTTGGATGTTTGATACACATTTTTGGAGATAAAAAATGGAAAGAGATTTATACAAACAGTTAATAGCCTGGAAAAATGACCCAAAACGGAAGCCACTCCTTATGCAAGGGGCGCGACAGGTTGGGAAAACCTGGCTTGTGAATTCCTTCGGAAGAAAGGAATACGGCAATTATGTTTATCTCAACTTTGAGCAGAATCCGGATTTGGGTACGCTGTTTAAAGCAGCACTTGATCCCATTAAAATCGTCGAAAATATTGGCCTTTATTTCGGGCGCGCGATAAAGCCGGAGAACACGCTGATTTTTTTTGATGAGATACAAACCACGCCTGAAGTATTGACAAGTTTAAAGTATTTTAATGAAATTTCACCCGAATTTCATCTCATCGCGGCAGGTTCGCTTTTGGGCGTTAGCATTGGCATTCAATCCAGTTTTCCGGTTGGCAAAGTTAATTTTATGACGCTTTTTCCGATGTCGTTTGCCGAATATCTCCGGGCTTACGGTGAACAGATGATTTTGGACGAACTTTATAAAAAAGACCTCTCTTTGCCATTCCCTGAAATCATTCACGAAAAA
>CAYOWJ010000632.1:0-1521 GCA_964407625.1 uncultured Lentimicrobiaceae bacterium | reverse complement strand
ATCATTGAGCGGATGCGCTTTGCCGTCGGAATAAACGTTCCCTCCATGGGTTTTCAGGTAATGCGATTCCCACGCATCCTGGTATTGCGGCGGTGACCACTGACTTTGTTCCGACCAGTAAACAGGCTGATGAAGATGCCATAGATAAGAGGTGTGAACCTGGGAATACAGCGATAACGAAATGGCTATTGCGCAAATGAAGAGTATGCTTTTTTTCATATTTTTAAATATGTTACGATTTCACAAGAAGCGTGTTTATCAAATAAACAGGAGCAAAGATAAAAAACCCGGCAAAAGTGAGCGGCAATTTTTCACATAAAAAAACCTCCGGGGTAAATTTACCGAGGAGGTTTCTTAAGAAAACTATAATCCACACTAATTAATGACTACCTTTTTAATCTCAAGATAGCCTGAATCGACTAATTTTAAAAAATAAACACCATTGGGTAAATCGCTCATATTAAAAGCATAAGCAGAGCCATTCAGTTTTGATCCTGGTTTAAATGTTTTGATAATCTGGCCTGAGGCATCCATCAGGTGGATTTGCATTTTTTCGGGCCATGAACTCATCGTTAGCGTAAAAATACCATGCGATGGGTTTGGATAGATTTCGGTGAGGATACTTCCGGATTCTTCCAAACCAATCGAATCGAGTTTAAGTGTTTTTACTGCCGACATGCCCTGGCTTACAAACAGGCCTTGTTGCGGCAGTGAAGAATTAAATTCTACGGTCAGATTGATTTCTTCGCTTCCTTCGGGTCTGAAAACTTTAAATTGCAGCATTTCACCGGATTCAAAACCATCTTTTGTGGTGGTGGTTTCATCATTTCCAAAAGCCATGATGGCAAAATTGGAACTCAGGTTGGTTATTTCGATGCGACCTGCACACAATCCTTCGGGGGTGAAGGCGCCGATAACGTCGCCAACTTTAATGCCTGAACCAGCCAGAACATTTGATGGGAAAGCAATAGCGTGAGATGAGGCAGTGTATTGAAGCTCGTTCCAGGTTGTGAAATTGGAAGGCTTGTTGTCCTGCCATTTTGTTGAGGTTGAGGTTGATTTTGCACAAGCGGGATAACTCACCGTTCCGGCATCATTTGAAGCCACAAAATAAGCCTTGCCCGGAAGCAGGCTTTCCAAAGTGTTAATATTATATTCCGGCCAGTAAAGGTAAGGTCCTGCAACCTGTTTCACGATTTCGAGCGGTTCGAAAGCGCCAAAAACATTTTCAACAGGAACTTCGCATGAACTTAAGACAGGAATCAGATTCCAGCCATCAGCCAGGTTAACCGACGAATTGGGAATACGTGTTCCGGTGAGGGTTACATTAAATTCGTTTTCGGCTTTGATTTTATATCCATCATGATAATCCCAGTTGCCGATGGTGTTGACGTTTTCGACGGGGTAATAAAACTCCGACATCGAAGCCAGGATGACAAGATCGTTTTCATAAGGAGTAAAAATCCCTTCAACGCCTTTGTTCATCGGGTCGATGTAACTTGAAACACCGCTCCATCCGGC
>CAYOWJ010000631.1:0-1521 GCA_964407625.1 uncultured Lentimicrobiaceae bacterium | reverse complement strand
ACTATTTCAGCAATTCGTACCAGCAATTGGTTTCATTTTTCTCGAACGATAACAAACTGAGCGTAAAGGAACTTGAAGAAATCAGGGAAATGATGGAGCAACAAATTGAAAAACAAAAAAATCAATGAAACTACCATCTGCCAACTGGCGAACTGTGAGGTTTCGAAGCTCAATAGTGAATTAATGATTTTAAAATTCCTAATATAACATACTATGAACGAGTTAGTTTTATATCTTCTGCAATCAGGTATCAGCCTTACCTTGCTTTACGGGGTCTACTGGATTTTCCTGAGAAAAGACACATTTTTTGTTGTCAACCGCACTTTTCTGGTTGCCTCGGTGATGTTTTCGTTGCTTTTCCCGTTGTTGCGGATTACCTGGCTTTTTCCGGCGGAAGTAACTTCGACCTATTATGTTTTGCTTGACGCGGTAACGATTAATGCCTCCAAAATTGAAACAAGTTTCACAAAAAACCTTACAGCAATGCAGGTAATTTTGGTGGTTTACCTTACGGGAATTGCCATTTTTACCATCAGGTTCATTTTTCAGCTTTTACAATTGGGCTTCCTGGTTGCGAAGAATGGAATTTCGCGCCATGAAGGCCTCCGCATTGTTTTTATTGATAGTAATTATTCGCCGTTTTCATTCTTCAATCTGATTTTTATAAACCGCAAGGAAATCAATCAGCAAAACATCAAAGAAATAATTACACATGAGCAGGTGCACATCCGTCAAAACCACTCCGCCGACCTGATTTTATTGGAAATTATGACCATCGTCCAGTGGTTCAATCCGTTTGTGTGGTTTTATCGCACATCGCTCAAGAGCGTTCACGAATTCCTTGCCGACGAAGGAGTTCTGTTAAAAGGATACAACCCGGTTAACTACCAAAACCTGTTAATCGGTCAGTATATGGGAATCCAGGTTAACGACCTGACCAATAATTTTAATCATTCACTTTTAAAAAAACGTATTACAATGATGACAAAAAGCAAATCGAACTACTTTGCAAAACTCAAAGTTTTGCTGGTAACACCGGTGGCGTTTTTCCTGGTGGTGGCCTTCACGGTATCGCCGGTAGTAAAAACTGTAGCACAGGTTGACAAACAAACCCAAAAGGTTGAAGCTAAATCACAAAGTCCTCAGGATGGAGGTCAGAATGAAGTTTTTACTGTGGTTGAAGACATGCCCAAATTCCCGGGCGGGGATGAAGCACGTGCAAATTATCTTGCTTCAAACATTAAATACCCTGAAGCAGCCCGTAAATCAGGTGTTCAGGGAACTTGTTACATAACTTTTGTGATTGATAAAGATGGGAGCGTTTCTGATGTAAAAGTTTTGCGCGGAATCGGCGGCGGCTGCGATGAAGAAGCTGTCCGTGTTGTTAAATCAATGCCAAAATGGGAGCCAGGCAAGCAAAGAGGCGAAGCGGTTAGGGTACAATTTAATATGCCTGTAAAATTTGCTCTGAGCGATGGTAAAAAAGAAGATTCCAAAACTGGAACACCACCTCCGCCACCA
>CAYOWJ010000630.1:0-1531 GCA_964407625.1 uncultured Lentimicrobiaceae bacterium | reverse complement strand
TGATGAACGAACAAGTTAATAAAGTAAGCGATATTTTAGAACCCGACGAAAGTGAAACCGGCATGCTCGAGGTTTATGGTGCCAGGGTTCATAATCTCAAAAATATCGACCTGAAAATCCCACGAAACAAACTCGTGGTAATTACCGGATTGAGCGGCAGCGGCAAGTCATCGCTTGCCTTCGACACAATTTATGCCGAAGGTCAGCGCCGCTACATGGAAACATTTTCGGCCTACGCCCGGCAATTCATCGGAAACCTTGAGCGTCCCGATGTTGATAAAATTGACGGCCTCAGCCCTGTTATTTCGATCGAACAAAAAACTGTCAACAAAAACCCGCGCTCCACCGTTGGCACCATCACCGAAGTTTACGATTTTCTGAGACTGCTCTATGCCCGTGTTGGCGATGCCTATTCCTACAATACCGGCGAAAAAATGGTCAGGTACAACGAGCAGCAGATTATCACGCTCATCCTCGAAAGTTATCCCGGCGAAAATATTACCGTCCTTGCCCCTGTTGTGAAAGCCAGGAAAGGACACTATCGCGAATTGTTTGAACAAGTGCGCAAACAGGGTTTTTTAAAAGTGAGGATCGACGGCAAAATCGAAGATCTCACCTTTGGGATGAAACTCGACCGGTACAAAACCCACGACATCGAAATTGTGATCGACCGCATCAAAATTGATGACCAATCCAGGGAAAGGCTCACCAAATCGGTGCAAACAGCGCTCAAATACGGTAAAGGCGTTTTGATGGTCCTCGATCAGAAAGAAAATAAAATCAGGCATTACAGCAAGCTGCTCATGTGCCCGACAACAGGCCTCTCGTATGATGAACCCGAACCCAACACGTTTTCGTTCAACTCGCCATATGGCGCCTGCCACCATTGCAACGGACTGGGCGAAGTGTCGGAAATTGATTTTAAAAAAGTAATCCCCGACGATAATGTCAGCATCAAAAATGGTGGTTTAGCGCCATTGGGCGATTTTAAAAACAACTGGATTTTCAAGCAAATCGAGGCTATCGGCCATAAATACGGGTTCACACTCGACACACCCATCAACGAAATTCCCGAAGACGGCCTCACAACCATCCTTTATGGATCCGACGAGATTATTCATGTAAAAAACGACTACCTCGGTGTAACATCTTCGTATTCGTTAAAT
Organism: uncultured Lentimicrobiaceae bacterium; assembly: GCA_964407625.1. Lineage (GTDB taxonomy): Bacteria > Bacteroidota > Bacteroidia > Bacteroidales > 4484-276 > CAJATL01. Next base: position 365 of record CAYOWJ010000630.1, on the reverse strand, counting down.
TTTGAAGGCATCATCAGCTTCATCCAAAATCAGGATCAGGAAAGCGTTTCGAAAAACATCCAGAAATGGGTGGGCAGCTTTATGAACCACGTTACATGCAGCGAATGTGGCGGGACCAGGCTTAAAAAGGAATCACTGCACTTTAAAGTTTTAGAGAAAAACATTTCCGAACTTGCCAACATGGATCTAATCCTTTTAAGGGAATGGATCGACACATTAACCGAAAAACTTGATGAACGCACTGCCAGAATTGCTAGAGAAATTCTACGGGAGATCAGCACCCGAATTGGCTTTTTACTCGAAGTAGGCTTAGATTATATCACGCTAAACCGTCCCGCCAGAAGTCTTTCGGGAGGAGAATCGCA
>CAYOWJ010000629.1:0-1533 GCA_964407625.1 uncultured Lentimicrobiaceae bacterium | reverse complement strand
AGGTTTTGGTGCCAATCCGGTTGTACCAATACTCCAAAATTCGCATTTTATCTACTACAGCATTTTCTGACCAGATTATTCTTCTAACCATTTCCCGGAGATTTTATCAACTTCATCATTGGTGTAAAATTCACCTTTTTGAATTTGGCTCTCAGATTCTTCGATGCGTTTTATTTGCCACGAAGTTAAAATTGGCTGCGCGATGGGCTGATATTTGTGCTCAAGTAATTCTTTTACAGTCAATAAAAACGCTTCGTCATCAATATTTTCGATGCTTTCGTGCAATCGTACCTTAATTTCGTCAGTACTCATGTTTTTGTTTTATTTAATTGTTGGAATCATGTTTTAGAAACGAAGATACTTTTTAAATATTTCCAACCTAAATGTTGATTCTGAGCAAAAGCATCACGAACATGATCAACTTTGATGAAAATTTTAAAGAATGAATTTTCCTGATTCGAAATCCTGCCAATCTGAACCTGAAAAGCCGCTTGCCTTTATCTGAATTATAACCGCCAAAAAGCATTAGTTTTGCAAAAAAAACGATAGATTTATGAGATTAAAAGTTGGCGACAGGGTAAAATTCCTCAACGATCATGGCGGTGGCGTTGTGAGCAAAGTAATTAGCAGCAACCTGGTTCATGTTAAAGATTCGGATGGTTTTGAAATTCCGACATTATCAAATGAATTGGTTAAAGTTGAAGAAGGCGCGCAGTCGGGCCGCATGTTTTCGGATGATTATGTGATCGATTTCAGGGACAAAGATCAGAAAAATAAGAAACCAGATGTTGATGAAGGCGGCATTGTTTACGAGGACCGCAGCAGCAAGCTCAATGTTTTCGCTGCAAAAGGAAACGACAAAAAAGGTATTTACCTCGCCTTTGTTCCGCAGGACCAAAAATGGCTGCTTACCGGCAACATTGATGTTTTTCTGGTTAATTTTTCCGATTATGATATTTTATTCAGCATGTTCCTGCGAAAGCCAAACGGAGCCTGGGAAGGCGTTGATTACGATGCTGTGAAACCCAACCATAAACTTTTGCTCAACACCATTTCGCGCGAAGAAATCGAGCGTTGGAGTTATGGCCTTGTCCAGGTTTTGTTTCATAAAGATTTATCTTCAAAAGTCCTTGCTCCGGCAAATTGCACTTTCAGCTTTAAACCGGCAAAATTGTATCAGGAAAATGTATATCTCGGCTGTTCCTTTTTAAATGAGAAGAGTTTCCTGCTCAGTCTGGCTGAAACCGAGGTGCAGCAAACCATTGCCGATTCGCCGCTGGGCGAAAAATATGATGAGGAAATCAAAGAACAGGTTGCAAAGCCCAAAAAGCCCGAAGAAATCATCAACCAGCACAAAACCAGTCCGCAGGAAGCTGTGGTTGATCTTCATATCGGCGATTTGCTTGATAATTATGCCAAAATGAGCAATGCCGAAATGCTGAATTACCAATTGAATTATTTTGTAAAATGTCTCGAAAGCGCCATCAGGAGTTATGTTACCAAGGTTATTTTTATTCACGGCGTTGGCGATGG
>CAYOWJ010000628.1:0-1536 GCA_964407625.1 uncultured Lentimicrobiaceae bacterium | reverse complement strand
CTCCCCTACCCAACCATTGACAGCATTTGGGCAAAGAAAGCATTTCTTCACAGCCGTTCGTACCTGATTTCTGATTTTAAAGAATCCGAAATTGATCAGGTCATCGGCTATGCCAAAAGAGGCGGCTTTTTCTCGGTGTATCACGAAGGGCCTTTTAAAACCTGGGGCCATTTTGAATTAGACACTGCCTTTTTCCCAAATGGAAAAGAGGGAATAAAAATCTGTGCCGAAAAAGCCAGGGAAGCAGGTTTGTTTTTCGGCGTTCACACGTTAACAAATTTTATAACGCCCAACGACCCCTATATTACGCCGGTTCCCGACCAACGGCTGGCATTTACGGGTTATGGTTTTCTTAAAGATAATATTGACAGCAAGGCGACCGAAATTTTGATTTCGACAAATAAGTATTTCGATGATACCATCAACAATAACATGCACACGGTGATGATCGGAAACGAATTGATCCGTTACAAATCGGTTTCAGCTTTTGAGCCAGTTAAGTTGATGGATTGCCAGAGAGGTGCATTTGGAACCACTGCCGGCAATCATTCAAAGGACGATACGATTAAAAAACTAATCGATCATGCTTATAAAGTTTTCTTCCCGAACCTCGAAATGCAACGGGAAATTTCCATAAATCTGGCAAAGTTCTTTAACGAAACCGGCATCAGCCACCTCGATTTTGACGGGCATGAAGGGTGTTTTGCCTCGGGTGAAGGCGATTATGCTTCCTGCCTGTTTGCAGAGGACTTTTATAAAACCCTCGATCATGAATTTGTTAATGGCACAAGTCGTTCGAAGCCTTATTACTGGTACATCAATACACTTTGCAACTGGGGAGAGCCGTGGTATGGGGGCTTTAAAGAAAGCATGCAGGAATACAGGATCAGCAACCAGGCCATGCTGGAGCGGAATTATTTTCCCAATATGCTGGGGTGGTACATGCTCACCAAAAACACTACTTTGCCCGAAATGGAATGGATGCTTGCCCGCGCTGCAGGCTGGAATGCCGGTTTTGCGATGGTGATGCGAACAAAATCCGTCGAATTAAATCCATCTGGCATGGTTTTACTGGATGCGATCAGGGAATGGGAAACGGCCAGAATTTCCGGCGCTTTTACAAATGATCAGAAAGAACGACTAAAGGATTCCAAAAACGAATTTCATCTCGAAAAAATAAATGAAAATGAATGGGATCTTTACCAGTTTGAAACGACCTTACCTTTTATTCATGAAAAGATTGAAAAACAACCCGGTGAGCCAACATCTTCATCTTTTGATTTCAACATAAATTCTTTTAAGCAAGAATTAAGATTCAGTATCGAAATTAGAGGGAAATCAGGTTCGGCAAATAATCTTAAAATCGTGTTTGATAATTACGCAGAATTAAATATTCCAAATGAATTAAAATCCGGCGAAACCCTGATTTGCGATGGGTCAGGCATCATCAGGATTTATGACGACAAAGGCAAACTCAGAGAAAGTCTGGATTTTGAGAATAATATCCCAACACTTGATGCAGGCCAACACGAGATA
>CAYOWJ010000627.1:0-1537 GCA_964407625.1 uncultured Lentimicrobiaceae bacterium | reverse complement strand
ATCGTTTTTCTTACAAAATTAATAATTATTTGGCATGTAAAAAACACAAAGGCCTCGAAAGTGGACGAAACATAGCTTGCCGGTTTCTAATCAAGAATGAGGTTTGCGATTTCGGGGTTAATAATAATCGGAACACAGCCCCGAATGGGGCGCAATCTATCAGCGATGGGTGCAGCCCATCGGTATTAGAAATAAAATGCGAAATTGTCAGCCCTGAAAGGGCGCAATCAAAATTTCACCATCCACCGTTTCACCTGGTTCTTCAAATTCTGCGCAATAAATTCCTTAACCCACAGAAATTTGTTATCCGTCCACCGCTGGGGATGTAGGGTGACCATCACCCGGCCGGGAAAACCGCCTGTTTCAAGGGCGTTAATCACATCGGAGGTGGTGTGGTAGCTGCGCTGCAGGAAATCGGGATTGGTAACGGGCCGTGAGGCCATGGCTTTGTCGCGTATGCTCACCTTGTGGCCATCCCACCGGCGGCCTGGGAGGAAGTTTTAAGTTTTAAGTGATTAAGTTTTAAGTAGGGAGGTTGTAATTGTTAATGGCCCGGATGATGCCGGAGGGATTACATGATTATAACATTCCATGTGTTCTGAGTATCTCGGCCAAAAAGCACCGATCCCAGATCATGTATCCAAGCATGAAAATGAACAGGGTGATTAAAATGCCAAATCCCCAGAAAAAAAGTGTTTTTATATCGTCAAGTTGCCTTTGCTGACTTTCAAATTTCACTTCGATCCTGGCATCGAGTGCACTTATCCTGACATCAAGTGCATTAATCCTCGCTTCAGTAAGTATTGCCCGGTCGCGGTCGGCCAAAGTGTATGGAACAACAACCTGTTGTTCCTGCGCAATTGCTGTGAGGCTAGTCACGGAAAGGAATAGCAGACTGGCAAATAAAAGCGCTTTCATAGTATGGTACAAAAAAAAGTTTTAAGTGGTTAAGTTTTAAGCAGGGGTGCTATGTTTTCTGTTAATTTTTTCTTTGAATCAATACCCATATCCTTCAGAATTCCAAAATACTTATCCAGTACACTGCTGTTTAAAACCAGACTTCCCATGTTTGGGTTCCTTTCCTTTTCAGGTTGTGCATGGCTATTGGAAGTCATCCGGGTTCCTCCTTTAATAAGAAATCGTTCTTCCCGGTAATCAAGCTGCCTTCCGATTTTTGGACCAAATTATTCGTTTAACCATTTTTCGACTAAAAGATCTGCCTTATATTCAGATATAGTTTGTCCGTTTTGTATTTGCTCCTTTGAAGATTCAATCCTGTCCAGTTGCCATGCCGATAATACAGGTGTGTTTCCAGGTGTGTATTTCCTCTCAATTATCTGCTTAACGGCAAGCAAAAATTCACCATCATCAATATTTTCAATACTCTCATGGAGCAATTGTTTGATTTCCCGGGTGCTCATTTGTGTTGTTTTTACAAATTTACATAAAAACCAGGGGTCGCCAAATCGATTAAGCTGACTGTTTATGGGGAAATTGATCAGGCTTGTTGTTTCAGCCAGAGCTCAAAAAACGGATC
>CAYOWJ010000626.1:0-1544 GCA_964407625.1 uncultured Lentimicrobiaceae bacterium | reverse complement strand
ATCTGATGATCGCCCCAATAGCCGATGTACGACCAGGCGTCATCCGGATCGGGGCTTTCCCAGTCGATGCCGGCGCGCATGATGCGGTATGGATTGTAGCCATCGATGGTCGTGGCATTCACAAATTTGCTGATGATGCCTTCGACAAATTCGGGGTACGAAAAGCACAATGCTTCCCAGTTCTGAAAAATATCGCGCCAGTTTCCCTGGTAATCATATTTTATCGTGCCATCCTCGTTTTTGGTTTCAATCGAGAACTGATTCCATGGCCTGCTAGGGTCGCCATGCCTGCGGCTAAACGTGAGTGGCAAATATTCGTTGGTAATTCTGATCAGATCGGCATTTGCAGTTTCTTCGGCCAGAATTGTTAATACCGGATAGGTAATTTTATCAGGTAAACTTTCGAGCCAGGATTGAAATGCGCGTGCAACCGGTTTATTGATCTGAGATAAATACAGTTTGAAATCAGCTTTCTGAACAAGATAATTGTCGGTAAAAACACCGCCCCGCATAATATTAAAAAGCGTGTTGGTAAAATGACGGGCATAGCACAAATTGGTGTTGGTCATCTGAAAACCATCGGCAAACGACACCATTTTTTTCAGGTTCACGGTGCCCTGCTTGATATCATTTGTGATTAAATCCTCAGGATTCACCGTATTCTGGATAAACTGGCTCAGATTTACAACATCGGCGCTGTCCTGGTTTACTTCGGCAATGGTAAACCATTCCTTGTTAGCTCCATTAGCCAATGCTAACTGTGCGTTAATAAAGTAAGCTCCGCGGGCTGCCCTGATATCAACTTCTGATTCGACGGATAATCCGCTTTTAAAAGCATTGATTTGCCTGTCGGAGACCAATATTTTACAATTGTCGCCAAAACCTACCGACCAAACTGTGGTTGTTTTAAGCGCTTCGCTGGGTTCGGCCCTGTCAACCGGGATTGAGCTTAACATAAACAAGCCCAAAGTACTATTTTCGATGCGTTCGTTTTTTTTGTAGGCATCCAGCAAATTGCTGTACTCACTCTGAAAACCGTATCCTATTCCATTGGGAAGAATATTCCGGATGCCATCCATTACCCGGATGTTGATTGATGGATCGGTGCCATGATTAATGATACACGACTTTTTTACAAAACCAAATTTTTCGCTGTTGTACCATCCATACCTGAAAGTCAGGCCAAGTTCGGCATTAACTTCTTCGAAGATGATTTTGTTCCCATAAATACTTTTATAAAGGTTTCGGGTAATGGGGTATGAATTTTTTGATTCGTCGGTGAATGGTGCCCACAAAAATGTTTTGTCATCCTTGCCGACCAAAAAGTAGCTGCTGCTGCCGGTAATATTTTTATAATCGTGAATTTTATCTTCGGTGTAATAGGGGAACAGCGCATTGTCGCGGTTTCTTCTTCCCGCCGTGAGTGAGCCATTGCTCGAAATAAACATCCAGTGGTCGGAGTCACTCACAATGCTGATAAAAAAATCGGGCATCTCATGGTAATTCTTAATCTGGTAAAATAGTTCACCATCAATTTCGACAAA
>CAYOWJ010000625.1:0-1544 GCA_964407625.1 uncultured Lentimicrobiaceae bacterium | reverse complement strand
AACCTTTCCTTTACTTTTCTGTGATTTCCCGCCAATGGCTTCCGGGATCAGATAAATGTCGTAACCCCGCGATAATCCACCCAAAGTGGTTGCAGTCACACATTTCTCAGCCAGCAAACCGGTGATGATAATTTCTTTGGCTTTATTTTCTTCGAGAAAACCGGTAAATTCTTTTACAGTAAAAGCATCTCCTGCTGCTTTTACGAAAATGTTATTATTGATAATTTTCAGGTTCCGGTCAAATTCGTTGTTTAAAGTCGAATCAACTTTAATGCCTTTAAAAGAAATCGAAAGAACCTTATGAACGGATGTTATGTAAATCACTTTTCCGGGATCTGATTTTTCGATAAGCGCGTTGATGGATTTGAGCATCTCGGCAGCAGCTTCCTTTGAGAGCGCTTTATCCGTCCAGTATTGCTGAACATCAAGAACGACAACAAATTTTTCGTTTTCGTAGTTCTTTTCCTGGGAAAACGCCCCAGCATAAAAAACAAGTAAAACTGCCGTCAGGATTATTTTAGAAAAACCTGCAACAACGTTTTTCGTAAGTCCGGATTGATTCATTTTCATAGCTATATTTTTTTAAACAGAAAAAACGATTCGATGCCAACACAGCCAACCTACCAGCTTATTGGGAAATAATCCTTCAGGAACTTGCCACTCCAGTGTTTGCCGGTATTTATCCCATCAATGAATGGATCGCAAACGCGGGCAGCGCCGTCAACGATGTCGAGTGGTGGCTGAAAATCGTAAACCTGCTGCTTGTGTTTTGATAATTCGGCAGGGTCTTCATCGGTAACCCAGCCTGTATCAACGGCATTCATGTAAATGCCATCTCTGGCCAGGTCGCTGGCCGAAGTGTGGGTTAACATATTGAGGGCTGCCTTGGCCATGTTGGTGTGCGGGTGCCGGTCGGCTTTCATAAATACATGAAACTTGCCTTCCATGGCCGAAACATTCACGATATGTTTTTTGCCGGTAAAATCTTTTCGCATCAAAGCAATCAGGCGGTTGCAAAGCACGAAAGGTGCTATCGAATTAACTAATTGTACCTCCACCATTTCGAGGGTTTCGATTTGGCCAAGCTTTAAACGCCAGCTATTGGTTTTACGTAAATCAACCTGTTGCAGGTCGGCATCTAATTTTCCTTCCGGGAAAACTTCACGGGCTTCGATTGAATTATCAAATTTATAAGGCACCTGCGAGAGTTGTGCCGAAGCCCTGATACCGATTCCCGGGGCCTGTCCGCTCCAGTTTACGGCCAATGCTTTTTGTGATGAAATGCCAGAAGGACTAAAATTTTCGATTTCGTGCAAGCATTGCTGATGATGCGAGAGCAGTTGCTGGACTTCGCTGGAATGTTGATGAAACGGAAGCATCTCGTTTTCGATTAAATGCGCATAAAAACCGGAAGGACGCCTCACGGTTTGTGCTGCATTATTGATGAGAATATCAAGCCGCTCATATTTCTGCTCGACATACGAGGCAAACAACTCAACGCTGGGAATGTGCCGCAGGTCAAGCCCGTAAATATGCAGCCGGTG
>CAYOWJ010000624.1:0-1545 GCA_964407625.1 uncultured Lentimicrobiaceae bacterium | reverse complement strand
GAATGTAAAATGAAAATTGGGCGTTAGAAATTTTACCCCGATAGCTATCGGGGGGTGTTTGACATTTCAAAAAAATAACCCCTCTTTCCTCGTCTCAATCAAAATTACAAGGATTTTGTTGCATGCTTCGGTTATCTAGGTACACAAACTAAAGATGGAGACTGTGCCCACATCAAAGAGAAATTATTCGTTTCAGGTTGTTTTAAAACCAATTGGTTTTCTTGGTTCCTGTGGGGGATTTAAAAGTTGCTTTAATGCGTTAAAAATCAATTGAATTTCATCGCTGTTTTGAATGACCTGTTTTTCCAGCACCTCCAATTTCAATAAAATATCCTTGTGGGTAAGCAACATTTCGCGCAACCTGGTAAAAATGCGGATGATGCGGATATTTACTTCAATAGCTCTGTCGCTGTTTAAAACGCTTGATAACATTGCCACACCTTGTTCGGTAAAGGCATAAGGCATTTTTCTGGTGCCTCCCCATTTTGATATTCAATTTTGGAAGATCAAGATTTTAAATGCTTTTTTAGTTAATTCTACTTTCCATTATAAAAAAACCACAATAGGCACATAGTTCACAATAGAAATAATGTTTTCAACATAATTGTTGCGTTTCAAAAATTAAAAAATACAGCAGATATTTATCAATTGAACTGTAAAAAATACTGGCAGGTGCTTTTTCATTCGGTTCTATGTGCTCTAATGTGCCTATTGTGGTTCAAAATTTTTGCCGGGTTTATTTTAGTAAAGAGGAATTAACCGAAATATAAAATCATAAGGGAAACATTCTGCGTTTCGCTTGACAGCTTGTTTTAGCGCCTTTGTTTTTACGCCATAAAGTTCGGCAAGGTCGCGATCCAACATGATTTTCTAATCTCTGACAAGGTAGATTTTATGATGATGGCTTCATCAGGCAATGCAGGTATGTTGTCTTTTGTCGTTTTATTCCCTATTAAAAAATCAATCCTCTTTCCTCGTCTCAATCAATATTTCAAGGATTTTGATGCCTGCCTCTGTTATCACGGTTCCCGGGCCAAAGATGGCAACAGCGCCGGCATCGTAAAGAAACTGATAATCCTGGTGCGGGATAACACCTCCAACAATAACCATGATGTCGTCGCGGCCAAGTTTTTTGAGTTCATCGATAACCTGTGGAACCAGCGTTTTATGACCTGCCGCGAGGCTCGAAACACCCAAAATGTGAACGTCGTTTTCGACGGCTTGTTTGGCGGCTTCGGCAGGAGTCTGGAACAACGGACCGATGTCAACATCAAAGCCCATGTCGGCATAACCGGTTGAAACTACTTTTGCACCGCGGTCGTGACCGTCCTGTCCCATTTTAGCGACCATAATACGTGGACGGCGGCCTTCCATTTCGGCAAACTGGTCGGCCAGTTCGCAGGCCTTTTTAAATTTTTCGTCGCCTTTCGATTCTGATGAATACACTCCTGATATTGATCTGATTACTGCTTTATATCTTCCAAAAACTTTTTCGCAGGCCATCGAGATTTCGCCCAATGAAGCCCTTTTCTTAGCTGCATCCAC
>CAYOWJ010000623.1:0-1551 GCA_964407625.1 uncultured Lentimicrobiaceae bacterium | reverse complement strand
ATGCTTTTTCAAGGAAAAAGGGCAACGCTTCAGGTTATTGAGGATGTCACCGCCCGCAAAAAAACCGAAAAAGAGTTGAGTTATGCCTTACAACAATTACAGTTTCATATCGAGAATACACCACTCGCAGTCATAAAATTCGATAACCAATATCGGATTTCTGAATGGTCGGATAAAGCTACCCAACTGTTTGGGTGGAGCAGAGAGGAAGTATTAGGCAAAAATATTAATGAACTAACCTGGGTGTACAAGGAAGATATTAAGGATATTGAATTACTTAGGACACATATGTACCAGGGGAGCAAAACCAGTAATACCAGTTTAAACCGCAACTACCGCAAGGATGGCTCTGTAATTACCTGTGAATGGTACAACTCCGCTTTGCTTGATGCCAATAACAACCTGGTTTCGGTGCACTCGCTGATACAAGATGTTACCGAACGAAAAAAAGCTGAAGAGGCTCTGCGGGTAAGCGAAAATCTATATCGCTCTTTGTTCGGAAATATGTTAAATGGATTTGCCTATTGCCAGATGCATTATGATGATGACAATAATCCCATCGACTTTACCTATCTTGCCGTAAACGGAGCCTTCGGATCACAAACCGGGCTGTATGATATTGTTGGAAAAAGAGTGTCGGTAGTTATTCCTGGAATTTATAATACCGACCCAAAATTATTTGAACTTTATGGAAGTGTAGCCAAAGGCGGGTCACCCAAAAACTTCGAATTTTACCTGATATCATTAAACATGTGGCTTTCTATTTCGGTTTACTGCCCCGGAATTGGCTATTTTGTAGCTATTTTCGAGGTTATCACCGAACGTAAACTTCTGGAAAACGCACTCAGGGAAAGCGAAGATAATTATCGAACCTTTTTTGATACAATGGGCGATATGATCCTTGTTGCAAATATGAGTGGTAATATTATCTTCACCAACAAAGCATTAAAACGAAAACTGGGTTATAGCTCTGAAGAACTTTCAGAAATGAATGCTATTGATCTGAACCCGTCAGATATTCACCAGGAAGCACGCGAAATTTTTGATGCCATGTTCAAGGGTGAGCGCGAAACCTGCCCACTGCCTCTGGCTACAAAAAGCGGAAAACTCATCCCCGTCGAAAGTCGTCTTTGGTTTGGACGATGGAACGGAAATGATTGCATTTTCGGAATCAGCAAAGACATCAGTGCAGAGCAGGAAGCCAAGCAGCGATTCGAAAGTATTTTCCGTAACAGCCCTACACCAATGGCATTATCAAAAATACCCGAACAAACCTTCATCGATGTTAACGTTGCTTTTTTGAGAACCCTGGGATATTCAGATGATGAAATTATCGGAAAAACTGCTGTCGAACTTGGATTGTTTCCACAAATGGAAGAACAAATCAAAATTGCCGAAAAACTAATATCCGATGGGTACCTCACCAATGTCGAACTTCTGGTTAACCACAAAAATGGCAGAATTATCCATGGCCTTTTCTCGGGAGAAGTGATAAGCATCAACGGCCGGAAATATTTACTTACTGCAATGATCGACATTACCAGGCGCAAA
>CAYOWJ010000622.1:0-1556 GCA_964407625.1 uncultured Lentimicrobiaceae bacterium | reverse complement strand
AAACACTTTTGAGGAACGAAAAAAGCAGCTGGATAAAATGCTGCTTTTTGATAAAGCATCACATCATTACCAACCATTTTCATTTTTTGTAACTCACCTTCTCCACCTCATGGCTGATGGGTTGCAGGCTTTTCAGGTAGGCATAAATAGCTTGTAAATCTTCGTTGCTCATACCGGCATACATGTTCCAGGGCATAATGGAGTTAAACTGATCCGGGCCGGAAATAGAATCCAGTTTTTCAATGGAATCGTATGAATTAAAACGATTCACGAATACCTCCTGTGTCCAGGAACCAATGCCGGTTGATTTGTCTGGGGTAATATTTGGTGCCCGCAAAGTGCCAAATTGCATCTCAAATTCGCGTCCGCCGGCAAATGTCAGCGCCTCCACTGGCTTCCCTTTTTCGAGTGGCGTATGGCAGTCGGCGCAGGCAGCAACAGTTGTGAGATATTTGCCGTAAGCAAGCCTGTCATCTTTTGAAGGAATGGGAGAAGGTGAACTTTCCGCCGGCATCAGGTTCATAATAATTCCCATCGGAAAGTCGGGCTGTGAACGCGGGACATCGCTTACAACCGGCTCCAGTTGCCTGAGATACGCAATTACCGAATAAATATCCTCATTATCAGCTTTTCCATACGCATGATAAGGCATCAGTGGGAAAAGTGGGTCACCGGCTTTGTTAACACCTGATGTAATGGCACGATAAATTTCCCCGTCGGTCCAATCCTTTAATTTATAAGGTGTAATGTTTGGAGAGATAAATTTACCGGGCAAACCCATTTTTTGATCGAAAGTTTCGCCACCTTTACCCAAAGTGCCGGGCTGGAGTGGCCCCGAATATTTGCTCCAATCCCTCGTCGAATGGCAATCCATGCATACCATCACATGGTTGGCAAGATAGGCGCCTCTTTCGACACGTTCGGGAGTTATCTCAACACTTATTTCCTTTACAGGAATGTTGGGAAGAAAGAATTTTACATAAGCAATTACACCAAGAAAAATGATGATGATTCCGCCAGCTATCCAGGCTATAATTTTAATAGTTTTCATAAACGTACTTTTCAAATATTTGATGGTGCTAAGATAAAATAACCGAAATCCGGATTGCAAATAAAAAGTGAATTTTAACCAAACATTAACAAAAAAAGGCTGCCCCGGTTATGAGGCAGCCATTTTAAGCATCATTAAAGATGATATTATTTGATAACGAGTTTTTGAGTAGTCATGCCTTCGGTGGTGTGGATTTCGATTAACTATTCGAATCGGGAATTTTACATGAATTATTGTGGGTTTAGGTGCGTGGAAAGTGACGAAAGTGGTGGCAGAGGCGCTATTGGGGTAGGGTTTAAGTTTTTTTGAGACAAGGCTTCATGCTGGGGCTAGCCAACCACATGAAGCCCTGGTCGTTATGGTTAATTGTTTTGTGTTAATGGTTGAGATTCGGCAATCCTGTTTTTAATACCCAATCTAACCTGACTTATTCACAAATTTAATAGAACGCGGATAACACTGATTTTACTGATTTACACGGATAAGAAAAAAATCTGTTATAATC
>CAYOWJ010000621.1:0-1556 GCA_964407625.1 uncultured Lentimicrobiaceae bacterium | reverse complement strand
CGTTTAATAAACTGCCGGTGATTTCGTTAATGTGGGTAAAATCAGAAATTCTGATCATTTTGCAACACATAAAATTTTAAAAATGCTGACATCAATTTTATTACAAACCGGCCAAAGCGGACAGTTGACCATGTCGATCTGGGATCTCGCTGTAAAAGGCGGCTGGATCATGATCGTACTGGCGGTTTTCTCGATTATTGCTGTTTATATTTTTATCGAGCGCTACCTCACGATAAGCAAAGCCTCAAAAGAGGACAATAATTTTATGAATCATATCCGCGATTTTATCCATGACGGAAAAATTACTGCTGCCATTGCCCTGTGCCACAAAACCAATAACCCGATTGCCCGAATGATCGAAAAAGGATTGCTCAGGATTGGAAAACCGCTCAACGACATTAATACGGCTATCGAAACTGTGGGAAAACTTGAGGTTTCAAAACTGGAAAAAAACATTGCAATTTTAGCAACCGTTGCAGGTGCCGCCCCAATGCTTGGTTTTTTAGGAACCGTTACCGGGATGGTAAAAGCGTTTTATGACATGTCGATGGCCGGGAATAATATTGATATTGCCCTGCTGTCGTCGGGCATTTACCAGGCCATGATAACCACCGTTGCAGGTTTAATTGTTGGAATCATCGCCTACATTTGCTACAACATCTTAGTTGCGAGAGTCGAAAATCTTGTTTTTAAACTCGAAGCCCGCGCCACCGAATTTATGGATGTTCTTAATGAACCGGCCTCTTAACTTTCTTAAACTAAAAAAATTAACATGGCGATACGAACCCGAAATAAATTAAATGCCTCATTCAGCATGGCTTCCATGTCGGATCTGGTGTTTCTGCTCCTTATCTTTTTTATGCTTACCTCAACGCTTGTTGCGCCCAATGCCATAAAATTGCTTTTGCCTCAAAGCGCCAGCAAAACCATGGCCAAACAAACCGTAACGGTTTACATTAATGAGAATTACGAATATTTTGTCGAAGAAAACCGGTTTGCTTTGGAAGGCATCGAAAATGAGTTAACAACCAAACTTGCCGGGCAGGTTGATGGCTCGGTGGTGCTTCGGGCCAACGAAACCGTGCCGGTTCAGTTTATCGTAAACGTGATTGATGCCGTAAACAACATCAACAATAAATCGAACACCAAACACAAAGTTATCCTGGCAACCCGTGCAAAATAGATCGAATAATGCAAGATCAAAATAATTTCAGGAAAAAGGGTTTAATTGGTTCGGTGATTTTTCACCTGCTGCTGTTTTTATCCTTGTTATTTATGGCCCTCCACACACCGCTACCTTTGCCAGCAGAAGAAGGAGTAGAAGTAAGTTTAGGAAATTCGGAAACCGGCAGTGGCCTTATCCAGCCGGAGAATCTGGAACCTATCGAAAAACCGGTTCCACAAGTTATCGAAAATACCGAACCGGAGGAAATCATCCAGCAAAATATCGAAGAAACTCCTGCTATTGTTAAAGAGAAGAAAGAAATTACAAAGCCCGAAAAAAAGGTGGTCGAAGAAAAACCTGTCGAAAAGGTTAAAGAAGAGCCAAAAGTAAA
>CAYOWJ010000620.1:0-1572 GCA_964407625.1 uncultured Lentimicrobiaceae bacterium | reverse complement strand
TTTATCCTGCATTATCTTTTTAATGATGACCCACTTCACTCGCTGATCATGGCCGGAGTTTTTATGATTCTTGGGGCTGGAGCAACATTTCTTGTGAAGGATACGGTAAATCGTTGATAATTATTGAGAAAAACATTTATTTTCAGAATCAAATTAAGAACATCCATTACAGAATCTCAATTTCCTGATGATAAATTCCATTAAGAAACATTGATTTTGCAAAGTCCATTTTGCATTATAAAGCTATTTTTGCAAAATTCATTTTGCAAAATATCTTATTAAATACATGGTAACTAAAGCATTAATTAACCCGAAAAGCATTGTGGTTGTTGGTGGTTCCAACGACATCACCAAACCTGGTGGCAAGATCCTTAAAAACCTGATTGACGGAAATTTTAAAGGCGAACTTTTTGTAACCAATCCAAAAGAATCGCTGGTTCAGGGTATCACAAGTTTTATCAATCCCGCCGATTTGCCGAAGGTTGATCTGGCCATCATCGCGATAGCCGCCAAATATGTGCCCGCAACAGTTAAAATGCTTGCTCACGAAAAGGAAACACGTGCTTTTATCATCCTTTCGGCAGGTTTTAGCGAAGAAAGCCACGAGGGCAAAATCCTCGAAAATGAGGTGGTTAAAACTGTGAACGATGTTGGTGGGTCGCTCATCGGGCCAAATTGCATCGGTGTGATGACTCCCAATTATAACGGGGTTTTTACGCTTCCCACACCAAAACTTGAGCCTTCGGGCATTGATTTTATTTCGGGTTCAGGGGCAACAGCGGTTTTTATCATGGAATCGGCCATCCCGAAAGGACTAACTTTTAACAGCGTTTTCTCGGTTGGAAACAGCGCACAAATGGGTGTTGAAGAGATTCTCGAATATTTCGACGAAACCTTCGATCCCGAAACGAGTTCACGGGTGAAATTGCTTTATATCGAAACGGTAAACCAGCCTCAGAAACTTCTGAAACACGCTTCATCTTTAATCAGGAAAGGCTGCAGGATTGCCGCCATTAAGGCTGGTTCGTCGGAAGCCGGGAGTCGTGCCGCATCTTCGCACACGGGTGCTTTGGCCAGCTCCGACAGCGCCGTGGATGCGCTTTTCCGCAAGGCTGGAATCGTTCGCTGTTATGGCCGTGAAGATTTAATTGCCGTGGCTTCGGTTTTTATGTATCCAAAATTAGAAGGAAAAAATATTGCCATCGTTACCCATGCCGGCGGACCTGCTGTGATGCTTACCGATGCTTTGTCGAACGGTGGGTTGAAGGTTCCGCATATCGAAAATGATGCTGCAAAAGAGTTGCTCACCAAACTTTATCCCGGGTCTTCGGTTGCAAACCCGATTGACTTTCTGGCTACCGGAACTGCCGAACAACTCGGAAATATTATTGATGCTGTTGAAGATAAATTTGATGAAATTGATGGGATGGTCGTGATTTTTGGGACGCCGGGGCTTGTCAAAGTTTTTGATGCTTACCAGGTTTTGGATGAAAAAATGAAGACTGCCAAAAAACCCGTTTACCCGGTTTTACCTTCCATTTTGACGGCCAAAGAAGAAGTTGCCGAATTTCT
>CAYOWJ010000619.1:0-1577 GCA_964407625.1 uncultured Lentimicrobiaceae bacterium | reverse complement strand
ACCGAGGCAATGCTCTGGTTCATAAAGTCGGTCATGTTGGTCGGCGAAAGATTTACCTGGTTTTTGCGGGCGAAATTCAACAATCCACCAACAATTTTTTTACAACGTGCCGCCTGCTCCACGATGAGTTCCAAATCTTTGCGGATGGGATCATTTTCTGGAGCTTCTTCCTTTAAAATATTGCTGTACATCGTGATAACACCAAGCGGGTTGTTGAGTTCGTGCGCAATTCCTGCCGAAAGCTGCCCCATGCTGGCTAATTTTTCCGACTGCTTCAACGCCTGCCTTGTTGAAGCTAAGTTTGTGTTTGAAACATTGAGATCTTCGACTGATTGGTGCAGCTTTTCGATGGCGTAAGGCAGGCACATTTCGTTTTCGGCCAGCCCTTGAATAATGGCGATGGCATGTTCACGGCAGGTGTCGTAGCCGCAGGCGCCGCAGTTGAGGTGGTCTTTTAATTCAGATTTTCCGATGGATTGAAGGACTTTTGTAATGTCGGCCTCGTCGGGAAGTTCAATTCTCCGGTCGCGGACTTCGTGCTGTTCCGAAAAATCCACCGAACTGAATTCGTCAATATTTTTCTGCCATTCTTCAAAATCCAGGTTTTCGAGTTTTTTACGCACAAAATTGCTCACATTCTGCCGGCGGTTATAGCGCGAGCCTCCGGGCGACATGCCCGGCCCCATAATGCAGCCCCTGCAGCAGAGCAATTCGAGGTGCTGCCGCTCATTCTTTTCATTTTCAAATTCTTTTACAGCCTCTCTAAAATTTACCCTTCCGGAAGCTACAATCACATTTTCGTTGATGATGTCTTCCGAAATATTGGCGGTTTGCAACAAACCACGGCTTACCGGGAAAATGGAGCCTTTGCCGGCCTGTGGCGGGTCAAAATCGCTGGGAACCACGTTTTCAGGTTTCAGGTTTAACTGCGCAAAAAGGTTTCTCAGCTCCATAAAAGTGATGGCTTCGTCAACTTCATCGCTTTCGGCTTTTTTGGCGATGCAGGGCCCGATAAAAACCACCTTGCTGTCGGCGCCATATTTTGTGCGGACAATCCTTGCCATGGCCACCATGGGCGAAGCAATCTGCGCCAGCGTATCTACAAGGTTTGGATGGTAATGTTCGATATAAAAAACGATAGCCGGGCAATCGGATGAGATGCTGCGGTCGGTGGAATGATTGTCGTGGATTTTGCGGTATTCGCGCGCCACCATGTCGGCACCAAAAGCCACTTCGCAAACATGATCGAAACCAAGTTCGCGAATCATGCCAACAAACTGCCGGTAATCTTCGATTTCGGTAAACTCGGCCGGGAAGCTGGGCGCAACGATGGCAATCACTTTTTCGTTTTCGGCGAGAATTTGCTTTACATCGCTTTCGGTTTTCAGGAAAACTTTGGCGCCCTGGCTGCAAACAATGGTGCAGTTGCCGCAACCGATGCACCTTTCGTTGATAACCTCGGCCTGGCTACGGATAATTTTGATGGCCTTTACCGGACATTCCCTTACGCAGGCAAAACAAACCCTGCATTTGTCTTTTACAGTAAAAACCAATTGTTTACGTTTGGAGTGGCTCAT
>CAYOWJ010000618.1:0-1577 GCA_964407625.1 uncultured Lentimicrobiaceae bacterium | reverse complement strand
AAGACCTGACAATTTCAGACAAAGCGTTTTGTGCATCTTTAGCCGTTCTATCAATCGAAATTAATTTCTAATTTTGCGCCTTCATTCAATAGATTTTAAAAAATGAATTAAAATATTTATCATGAAAAGAGACACACAGGTTTTCGACATTATCCAAAAGGAAAAAGAACGCCAGATGCACGGTATCGAACTGATAGCTTCTGAAAATTTTGTCAGCGACCAGGTTTTGGAAGCCATGGGCTCGGTGATGACCAACAAATACGCCGAAGGTTACCCCGGAAAACGCTATTATGGCGGCTGCGAAATGGTTGACCAAACCGAACAACTGGCCATCGAGCGTGCCAAAGAATTATTCAGCGCCGAATATGCCAACGTTCAGCCTCACTCAGGCGCACAGGCCAACATGGCGGTTTTTCTGGCTTGTCTCGATCCCGGCGATACTTTTATGGGTCTCGATCTTTCGCATGGCGGACACCTTTCACATGGCTCACCGGTAAATTCATCAGGTATTTTGTACAACCCTGTGGCTTATGAAGTTGATAAGGAAACCGGTGTTGTTGATTATAATAAAATGGAAGAGATTGCCCATCGCGTAAAGCCAAAAATGATTATTGCCGGGGCTTCGGCCTATTCGCGCGACTGGGATTATCAGCGGATGCGAGACATTGCCGATGATGTTGACGCTATTTTGATGGCCGACATTGCTCATCCTGCCGGACTTATTGCCCGCGGTTTGCTCAACGACCCGCTGCCTTACTGCCATATTGTAACCACAACAACCCACAAAACCCTTCGCGGACCTCGTGGCGGCATGATTTTGATGGGCGAAGATTTTGAAAATCCGTGGGGAGATAAAACGCCAAAAGGCGAAATAAAAATGATGTCTCAGATTTTAAACTCTGCTGTTTTTCCTGGTATTCAGGGTGGCCCGCTTGAGCATGTTATCGCTTCAAAAGCGGTGGCTTATGGCGAAGCGTTGACCGATGAATACATGGAATACATTATCCAGGTTAAGCGAAACGCAACGCTCATGGCTAAAACCTTTATGCAAAAAGGTTACCATGTAATTTCCGGTGGCACCGACAACCATTTGATGTTGATAGATTTGCGCTCAAAATTCCCGAATCTTAGCGGTCGCCAGGTCGAAAATGCACTGGTAAAAGCCGATATTACCGTGAATAAAAACATGGTTCCTTTTGATAGCCGGAATCCTTTCCAGACTTCCGGGCTTCGCATCGGAACGCCTGCAATTACAACCCGTGGGATCAAAGAAGATAAAATGCCTGCTATTGTTGATTTAATCGACCGCGTAATTAACGATTTTGAAAATGAAAGTCTGATTGCCAGCGTAAAAGCCGAGGTAAACCAGATGATGTCGGCATTTCCGCTTTTTGCTTATTAGCTGCTATCATTTTTCCGGATAAAGATTGGAGTGTTTTTTTCGATGGTGTTTTATTTCTAATGCTTGAATTTCACAGTTGCAAGCGTCGGAGTAATTCCTTCTACTGTTAATAAAAAATGTACATTTGATCTGTAAAATGAAAAACTGTACAACATCTTTTATTCATAAACATTTT
>CAYOWJ010000617.1:0-1577 GCA_964407625.1 uncultured Lentimicrobiaceae bacterium | reverse complement strand
AGCAATCCTACCTCCATTTCAGTTGCTTTCAAATAGTTTATCAGTTGGTATTCATGTTCTTCACGCAATGCTTCAGCAGCTTTATTCTCGATGATAATACAATCATCAACAACAATATCTGCATAATATTCACCAACTTGTTCACCTTCATAATTGACTTTTACCGGAAACTGACTCTTAAGATCAAATCCTGATTTATCCAACTCAAGAAGAAATGCATTGTGGTAAACTTTTTCAAGAAAACCATACCCCAGTGTATTATAAACCTTGTAAAAAGCTTTAATAATCAATTCTGTTTTCTCTTCGTACAGCATATTCATTTGTCAGTAAGACTGCAAAATTCAGGTGTTAAAACTTCAACATATTAATACTGTCATCTGCGAAAATCCTAATAATCTGCGTTATCTGCGTGCTATTCTCAAACTTTTTCAAAGTAGGTATCCGGTTTGTCTTTATCAAATATTTCGTTTACCCACATCACGGTTACCATGTCTGTTTGTCCAAGATTCTGGATATTATGGGTGTAGCCAACGGGTATATCAACTACTTCGGGTTTTTCTCCTGAAACCCGGTATTCGATTATTTCGGTACCATCAACTTTACGGAATCGGATTACACCAGTGCCGCTTACTACCAGGAATTTCTCATTTTTGGTGTGATGCCAGTGGTTTCCTTTTGTAATTCCGGGTTTAGATGTATTGATTGAAACCTGACCCCTATCGGGTGATTTGATAAATTCTGTAAAGGATCCACGCTCATCAACATTGGTTTTCAGCAGATAACTGAATTTATCCACTGGCAGATAGCTTAAATAAGTGGAATATAATTTCTTTGTAAAGGCATCTCCTAAATCGGGCAATAGCAGGTTTTGGCGGCTTTCTTTAAAATCATAAATCAACTTTACAATTTCACCCAACTTTATCGTGTGCACCGGTTCAACGGTTTCGAAGGTTCCCTGATTATCCGACCCATTCTTCAATTTACCAATTAACGATGCGATTACATCATCAATATACACCAGGTTCATCATTACTTCGGGATCATTAACCTGAATTGGCAGATCATTGGCGATATTGTGACAGAAAGTAGCCACTCCACTATTATAATTGGGACGGCACCATTTGCCAAAAACATTGGGTAAACGATATACAAAAACCTGCACCCCTTTTTCTTTACCGTATTCAAAGATCAAATCTTCACCTGCCTTTTTGCTCAGTCCATAAGGATTTTCCAAAGCGGCCTGTGTGGATGAAGTGATTAATACCGGTGCTTTGTTATTGTGATTTTTTAAAGCCTGGAGCAGTTGTGATGTAAATCCAAAATTACCGGCCATAAATTCCGACTGTTCTACTGGCCGATTCACGCCTGCCAGGTGAAATACAAAACTGCAATCAAGGGCATAATCATCCAACAACGCAGGATCAGTATCCACATCAAATTCGAGCAAATCGTTAAATCCCTGATTGCGTAGTTCGGCAACCAGATTTTTGCCTACGAATCCTTTTGAACCTGTGATGAGTATTTTCATGAATGAATTGATGGAACGCTTTAAAATGGAACGCGGATTTTAGATGGAA
>CAYOWJ010000616.1:0-1588 GCA_964407625.1 uncultured Lentimicrobiaceae bacterium | reverse complement strand
AGTTTACGATTTGCATGTTATTTTCGGCGCAGAGGGTGAGAAACCGCTCGATGCGTGCGCTCGAATGTTCCGGTCCCTGGCCCTCGTAGCCATGCGGCAGCAGCAAAACCAGGTCGTTCATCACGTTCCATTTATCCTCGGCACTACTCAGATATTGGTCAATGATAATTTGTGCACCATTGCCGAAATCTCCAAACTGGGCTTCCCAAAGTGTGAGATTGTTAGGTGTTTCGAGGGCGTATCCGTACTCAAAACCCAAAACGCCATATTCCGAAAGCAGCGAATTATATACTTCAAATCTGGCCTGCTTGTCACTGATGTTTTGCAAAGGCAGGTATTTTTCTTCCGATTCGTCCACCGTGAGCACGGCGTGGCGGTGCGAAAAAGTCCCACGCTCGCAATCCTGGCCACTGAGGCGCACGGCATGGCCTTCATTTAAAAGCGTTCCGTAAGCCAGCAATTCACCCATCGCCCAATCAAGCATACCCGTTTCAAAAGCCATGGTGCGCCGGTCTTCCTGCAATTTGACGATTTTCCTGTAAAAGTTTTTGTCCTGTGGAAGGCTGGTAATTTTTCCGGCAATATCCATCAAAACTGCTTTATCCACGCCGGTTTCAGGCGAAAAATCAAAATCACTATCCTTGGCTTTTTTTATTTCCTTCCAGTGGTCGTCTAAGAAAAATTTGATGGTTTTATTTTGGTGATCTTTTGATTCGTCAAGATTTTTCTCGAGCGTACTGTTTATTTTATCTTCGGTTTCTTTAATAAAATCCTGACTAATCAGACCTTCGGCAATGAGTTTTCGGGCATAAATTTCGAAGGGGTCGGGATGTTTTTCGATGATTTTGTAAAGCAGCGGCTGTGTAAAACGTGGTTCGTCGCCTTCGTTGTGGCCATATTTACGATAACAGAGCAGGTCAATAAATACATCGCGATGGAACTTATCACGAAATTCCATGGCAAATTGTATCGCGTAAACCAAGGCTTCAACATCGTCGCCATTTACATGGAAAACCGGTGACTGGACAACTTTGGCAACATCGGTGCAGTAAACGCTGGAGCGGGCATCGAGGTAGTTGGTGGTAAATCCAACCTGGTTGTTTACGACGATATGGATTGTGCCGCCGGTTTTATAACCTTTGAGCTGCGACATCTGCAAAACTTCATAAACCACGCCCTGTCCGGCAATGGAGGCATCGCCATGAATCAAAACCGGGACTACTTTTTTATAATTTCCATCATATTCGAGGTCAATTTTAGCCCTTGAAATTCCTTCTACAACAGGGCCAACAGTTTCGAGGTGGGATGGATTTGCCGAAAGTGTCAGTTTAGCCTTTTTGCCGGTGGTGGTGGTGCGCTCGCAAGCATAGCCGAGGTGATATTTTACATCGCCAAGCAGGGTTTCATCATCATAACGTTTTCCGCCAAATTCGGCAAAAATATCGCCGTAAGATTTCCGCATAACGTTGGCCAGAACGTTGAGCCGCCCACGGTGTGGCATCCCGATCACAAATTCTTTTGCGCCAAGTTCGGCACCTTTTTCCATGATGGCGTCCAGGCCGGGAATCAATGCTTCGGCACCTTCGAG
>CAYOWJ010000615.1:0-1588 GCA_964407625.1 uncultured Lentimicrobiaceae bacterium | reverse complement strand
GTTAAAATCATCCTACTTTTGTTTTAAAATCAGAAACATGAAAAAGATTGCAGTATTTCCGGGTTCTTTTGATCCCATTACCCGCGGACACGAAAACATTATCAAAAGAGCCATTCCGCTTTTCGATCAGATCATCATTGCCATCGGTGAAAACCAGGATAAAAAGAGCTTTTTCCCACTCGAAAAGCGCATCGAATTTCTTAACCATGTTTTTAAAAATGAGCCGGGAATTGTAATTGCCAAATATTCCGGGCTAACCGTTGAGTTTTGTAAAAAAGTTGACGCAGGCTATATTCTGCGCGGTCTGCGTACTTCGGCCGACTTCGAATTTGAGCGGTCTATCGGCCAGGTAAACAAGAAACTTTTGCCAGATATCGAAACCGTCTTTTTCCTTACTACGCCCGAATTTACCTCCATCAATTCATCGGTGGTGAGGGATATTATCAGGCATGGCGGCGACCCCAGCCAGTTTGTCCCCGACGGTCTTATTTTCAGTTAGCCTTGCCGTTCGTGCCTGAATTACCCTTTTCGGTAATGTAGTTCGCCTTCCAAAAAGTTTGTGCTTCGTTAAATTAAGCTAACTTTGCATCAAAATGCAGGTTAAATCCTGCCACGATGGCACAAAAAACATGTCTCCCGACAAAATAAACCAGAGGCATTATTGTTGTTTAAGCCACGCATCTTATTAATTAATAATAGAATTTATTATGTTTAAAAATCTTTTTAAGAAACTCGTTGGAACCAAATCCGACAAGGACATCAAAGCGATCGACCCATTATTAAAGGAAACTTTACGAGCATACGAAAAAATCAAGCTACTCAGCAACGACGATTTGAGGGCTAAAACAATAGAATTTAAAACCAGGATAGCCGAATACATTGCCGCCGATGAAAATCAGATCAGGGAAATTAAAGATCGCATCGAAAATGAACCTGATCTTGATGTTGATGAAAAAGAAAAACTTTACGACACCATTGATAAATTAGAAAAATCGAGTTACGAAAAATCACAGGAAATCCTTAACCAGATTCTTCCTGAGGCTTTTTCGGTGATTAAGGAAACTGCGCTAAGGTTTAAAGAAAATCCTACCGTTGAAGTCACAGCAACTCAGCACGATCGCGACCTTGCAGCAAAATTTGATCATATAAATATTGTTGACGATAAGGCTTACTACGATAATCGCTGGATGGCAGGCGGTAACCTGATTACCTGGGACATGGCGCATTATGATGTTCAGCTTATCGGCGGGATGGTCCTTCACCAGGGCAAAGTTTCGGAGATGGCCACCGGTGAAGGGAAAACCCTTGTTGCTACTTTGCCGCTGTATCTTAATGCCCTTCCGGGAAAAGGCGTTCACCTGGTAACTGTGAACGATTACCTTGCAAAACGTGACTCCGAGTGGATGGGCATGTTGTACCAGTTCCACGGCCTTACCGTCGATTGCATCGATAAGCATGAGCCAAACTCGGTAGCAAGGCGAAAAGCTTATCTTGCCGACATCACCTACGGAACCAACAACGAATTTGGTTTCGATTACCTGCGCGACAACATGACAGGAAACCCCGATGAACTCGTGCAACGGCCGCA
>CAYOWJ010000614.1:0-1592 GCA_964407625.1 uncultured Lentimicrobiaceae bacterium | reverse complement strand
GATTAAACTATGAATCCTGGCTCAAAAACTTCAATACTCGTCATTTACACCGGAGGAACCATCGGAATGGTGAAAGATCCGGAAAGCGGGGTTTTAAAACCCTTCAATTTTGACAATATTTACCAGCAGATTCCAATGCTTAAGTTGCTGGATTATCACATCGGAAATTACTGCTTCGACCCGGTGATTGATTCTTCAAATATGAATCCAAAGTTTTGGGCAGCAATTGCCGAAGTTATCGAAAAGAATTACGAAAGTTACGATGGTTTCGTGGTTTTACATGGCTCTGATACGATGGCTTACACAGCATCTGCCTTAAGTTTCATGCTCGAAAACCTGAATAAACCTGTTGTGCTTACCGGCTCGCAACTTCCGCTCGGAATGATCAGAACCGACGGACGCGAAAATTTCATCACCTCCATCGAAATTGCAGCAGCCCGGATTGACGACACGCCGGTTGTCCCGGAAGTTTGTATCTATTTCGAGAACCAGCTTTTGCGCGGAAACCGCACCATTAAATACAATGCCGAAAACTTCCAGGCCTTTAAATCGCCGAATTACCCATCGCTGGCCGATGTTGGCGTTTACATCAAGTATCATCATGCCAATATCAGGAAACCCAATTTTAAAAATCTAAAGGTCAACAGCCGGATGGACAGCAGCGTATCCATTTTAAAATTGTATCCCGGAATATCCGAAAACAGCGTTAAAGCCATTGTTCAAACGGAAGGATTAAAGGCGCTTATCCTCGAAACTTTTGGAAGTGGCAATGCGCCAACCGAAGAGTGGTTTTTGGACTTGCTCGAAAAAACCATCAAAAAAGGAATTATCATTTTAAATGTTTCGCAATGCCAGGGCGGCTCGGTTGAAATGGATAAATATCAAACCGGGGTAACCCTTCAAAACATTGGTGTTATAAGTGGAAACGACATCACCACAGAAGCGGCCATCACAAAGCTCATGTTTTTATTATCCAACGAAAATTCGACTCCAAATATCCAGAAAAAACTCACAATCTCCCTTCGCGGAGAAATTACAACAAATTAAAAGATCAGTTTTGATAAGAGGAAATCAATGCATCCGACAATAAATCACTGTTCCAACCAGTTGGCAGGACTTGAGATACAATAAAATGGCAGGGTGAAAAATGAAAGATATTTTTGTATTACTATTTTTTTATATACTTTAGCGCCCTAAAAAATGGGAGAAAGTGTTAAAATCCCTGTACATTTGGAGAGGTGGCCGAGCGGTCGAAGGCGCGCGCTTGGAAAGCGCGTGTACGTCACAAGCGTACCGGGGGTTCGAATCCCTTCCTCTCCGCTTTACTGAGAATAATTGTTAATAATTTTTATAGTCAAAAAACAAAGTATGAATTAAAATTCGAATTGACCCATGAAAAAAGTAATTGTCTTTTTATCGTTAGTAAGCGTACTTACTGTAGGGATTTTTATGATGAGCCAGGCTCAGAATTCAGCATCAACCCTTAGTACTCCTGTTGTACAGGAAAAATCTTTCCACTATGTCCTCAAGGAAAAATTTATCGAAGGTGGTGCCGGATGGATGGCTCCAATTTTATTATGCTTAATTGGAGG
>CAYOWJ010000613.1:0-1603 GCA_964407625.1 uncultured Lentimicrobiaceae bacterium | reverse complement strand
CGAGCGGTAAAAGGGATTCGAACCCTCGACCCTTAGCTTGGGAAGCTAATGCTCTACCAACTGAGCTACTACCGCATTAAGGCTGCAAAAATATAAAGTTTCCTTTTCCAAATGCCGATTTTTTTAAAATTGTCATCAATTCTTTTTCAGGAATTGCAACTCGGTAAAATCAAAATCGGGATTCGGAACATCTATCTTCATCTCTGATACCTTGCCCTTATCATCCAGAATAAAATTACAGGTTCCTGGAGGCAGCGACGGGAATTCCTTAAAAGTGATTTCAAAAGTGTTGTAATAAAGATGCTTCAGCGTTCCCACCAATTTTGGACTTGGAATGAATTTCACGACAAGTGCTTCATTTTCCAGATTAACTGTGGCATCTCCATATAATTCACCACCATAAGTTCCGGTAAAACCTTCGAGTGAGAGGGAGGGTGTTGTATTGGTGACCCGATTTTTTTCTGCCTCGGCTTTGGCCAGTTTTTCGGCGGATTCATTTTTCCGGATTCTCTCGAGAATCGTCTGGCTCCAGTCTTTCTGATCACCACCCAGAAAAGTATCTAAAATTTTGTAAACCAACGGATAATAAAGGCTCGAATTTTTGTTGGTGAGAATCACAAAACCGAGGTTTTCGTCCGGCACAACACAACTGTACGAAATCATGCCATCATAGCCGCCACTGTGGCTTACGATTTTGCGATCTTTATAATTCATCACCTGCCAGCCCAAAGCGTAAGCCTTAAAATACGTCGAAGGCCACATCTTTTGAGACGATTCACTAACACCGAGTATCATATTTGGTGACCACATTTCGCGGCTTTGTTTTGCTGAAAAGATAGTGTCTTTTTCAAAAATCCCTCTGTTAAGCTGAAGTTTAATCCACTGGCTCATGTCGTCAACACACGAAATTATCGACCCGGCGGGTCCGATATTATCCCAGTTGAGGTAATCGATCGGGATGACTTTTCCTTCAAAATCGGTATGCGGCGTGGCAACATTATCAAACTTTCCAAGATCGTTGGTACTGGTAATCGTGCGTTTCATGTGAAGCGGGGTAAAGAAATTCTCCTTCAGAAAATCATCCCAGCTCGTTCCGGTCACGGTCGGAATAATTTCGCCGGCAGTTAAAAACATAATATTTGAGTAGCCGAATTGTTCCCTGAAACCATAAACCGGCTTCAGGAAGCGGGCGCGCCTGATCACCTCCTCGCGATTGTAATCGGTTCCGTACCAAACCAGATCTCCGCTAAAAGTCGCAAGTCCGCTGCGATGACAAAGTAGGTCGCGAATCGTCAGATTTTCGCTTACATAAGGGTCGTAAAGCCTGAAATACGGAATATGTGTGGTCACTTTATCCTGCCACGAAATTTTACCTTCATCCACCAGAATTGCCAGTGCTGCTGCCGTAAAAGCTTTCGTATTCGACGCAATCGGAAACATCGTCTGTCCGTTGACTTTACCGCCTTTTTCGATATCACGAACGCCAAAACCTTCCGAAAGAATGATTTCACCATCTTTCACAATGGCGATGGCAAGCCCGGGAACTTCCCAGTCGGTGCGAGCTTTTTCGAAATAAATTTTTAATGAATCTGTTTTTTCGCGG
>CAYOWJ010000612.1:0-1611 GCA_964407625.1 uncultured Lentimicrobiaceae bacterium | reverse complement strand
TCAAAAATCAGCTTATCAAAATCGAATTTTTCCTTCAATCCTGAAATCGAAATTTTTGGATTTCCTTTTAAAATCAGATAATCAACTTTGAGTGGATGTTCAGGGAAATATCCATCAAAATCATTGTCAATAATGGCAACCCGGTATTTCCCAATCTTCATAAAATGAGAATTACCGATCGAAAAATCTTCATTTGGTACTTCATTTCTTATTTTGGATAAATCTTCAATAGTTAGATTATTCATTTGCCGGACGCCGGCAAAAATCCGTGAGTTTTTCAGGTTGAAACCAATGCTTTTTTTATCGGAAAACACCGCTGAATCAGCCAAAGCATAGCCTTTATCACCCATAAAAACATCAATGGCCGTTTGCTCGCGCATCGAATAAATGACGAGTTGTTTTTGTTTCAGGATTTTTGATCTTTCAAAAATAAATGAACCAGTCAAAAGCACCAATCCTACCAGCGTTGCCACAACCAAACTTGCTCGTTTCATGATAAATGACCGTGTGATAAAAATAAATATCAGGTAAATCAGAACTACCTGCGGGAGGTAATAAACCATTCCCTCGATTTTGGCACCGGGCAAGCCATCAACAAAACCAACCGAATAATTGAGTGCAAATACCAGGTTTTTAAGCAAAATCCCCAAAATACCAGCCATCCAGGGCCAGAAAAAGAAAAACAAAATGGCGATGCCGGCCACCATAATGAGCCATGAGAGCGGAATTACGAACAGGTTAGCTGGTAAAAAATACGATGGAAACTGGTGGAAATACATCACCGAAATAGGGAAAGTCCCAATTTGTGCGGCCAATGAAACCGAAATAATCTGCCAGAAATAATCGCCGGCTTTGTTTTGTATAATCCAGAGTTCACAGATGGGTTTGTACAGCGCAATGATTCCAAGCACAGCAGCATACGAAAGCTGAAAACCAACTTTTGTAATGATAAAAGGATCGAAAATTATCAGTATTAATGCGGAGGCGGCTAACGTATTGTATGGATTTGATTGCTGTTTCCGGACTTCTTTTATCGCAAAAAGGCTAAACATAACCGTTGCCCGCAACACCGATGGCGAGAGGCCTGTGATGAAGGCATAAAACCAAAGGGCCGTAATAATTAATACAAATTTTGTGATTCGGCCATGTTTGATTTTATCTAAAAATTGAAGCAAAAACCCAATAACAAAAAATATGATTCCAACATGCAAGCCCGAAACCGAAAGAATATGTAACGCTCCTGAACCGGCGTATTGATCTCGCAATTCGGGTTCGAGATTTTCGGTATAGCCCAGCAGCAAGGCGGAAGCAACGGCATATTCGTCACCCGCTAGTCCATTTATTTCCAGAATTTTAAGCATTTTCAAACGTGCCAGTTCCGAAAATTTGAAAACCGGGTTTATCTTGTTATTATTCGATCTAACCCAATCATTGCTCCTAAGATAGATTTGGTGGTAGATTCCGTCGTTGGATAGATAATTCCTGTAATCGAACTGATGTGGGTTTGCCGGTGGTGGAATGTCATTCGGGTTTCCGGCAAAGAGGATATAATCGCCATATTTTAAGGATTTTGCCAGAGAATCGGGTTCAAAATAAAGCATGATTTTTCCG
>CAYOWJ010000611.1:0-1612 GCA_964407625.1 uncultured Lentimicrobiaceae bacterium | reverse complement strand
TTCCATTCTTCCATTGTCGAATTGCCTCATTGTCGAATTGTCACATTCTTCCCCTCTTCTTCCCCAATGTGTGAATGATGTAACTCTTTCCAAAAGTTGTGTAACACATTTCGGCACCCCGGCATCTAATTTTGCAGCATAAATATTCATTAAAAAATTAACAGTATGAAAAATTCATTTTATTTCCTTGCATGCCTGTTTCTGGCAGTTGGTCTGTCGGTTACCTCATGCGGCCCCGGAAAAAAACTCTTAAATTCGCAGGCTAAAGTTAATCAGCTTCAAAAAGATAGCATCAGTTTGCACGATCAGTTAGACGATTGTAACCGGCAGTTAAGCAATCTGTACAACGAAAAAACTTCACTGCAGAACGAAAATGCAGCGGTTCAGAATGACCTGAAGGTGCTTTCGAACACCTCAAAAATGACCATTGCCGACCAGGCGAAACGGTTAAAAAACCTCCAGGATATGATTCAGGCGCAAAAAGATGTAATGTCGAAGCTTAAAAATTCGATTTCAAATGCGCTGATCAATTATAAAGCAGATGAGCTTTCGATCTATACAAAGGATGGAAATGTTTATGTTTCGTTAGCCGAAAAACTGCTGTTCAAATCGGGCAGCGACGTGGTTGACCCGAAAGGAAAAGAAGCACTCAAATCGCTTGCCCAGGTGCTTAACAGTACAAATGACATCACGGTAATGATCGAAGGCCACACCGATAATGTCCCCATCCAGACAAATAAATTTAAAGATAACTGGGATCTCAGCACAGCCAGAGCTACCTCCATCGTGAGGATTTTAACAAAAGACAACGGTTTCGATCCGATGCGTATAACGGCATCTGGTAAAGGAGAATTTCATCCGATAAATTCAAACGAAACCACCGAAGGACGTGCCGGCAACCGCCGTACTGAAGTGATTTTATCACCCGATCTGAAAGAACTTTTTAAACTACTCGATCAATAAAACCAAGGTTTGGTTACGATTTATGAATTAACCAAAAAACATTGGAAGGTGGCCGGGTTCAACCTATTATACCGATATATTCCGGAAAATCAAGCCCGGTCACTTTTCATTCTTTTCTTTTAAAAGTATTGTAATCTCAATTTTATAAACATCACGATAATGAAAACTCAAAAAATAACAAAAGTCTTGATCGCGCTGGATTATGATCCAACCGCTCAAAAAGTGGCTGAAACCGGTTTTAGGTTTGCAAAATCTCTGGACGCTGAAATAACGCTGCTTCATGTGATTTTGGATCCTTTGAAATATTCCTCAGCCGACTATTCGCCAATCATGGGCTTTACCGGCTATGCCGATATAGGCCCGATGGAAACAGATAGTGTTGATGAACTGAAAAATGCAGCCCGGAAATATCTTGATAAAGCAAAACACCACCTGGGCGATGATGCCACAAAAACCCTGATCAGGGAAGGTGACATTGCTGAATCGATATTGGAAGCATCAAAAGCCATACATGCCGATATGATTGTCATCGGTTCGTTCAGCCGTAAATTATTGGATAAAATATTCATGGGAAGCGTTACCGAAAAAGTTATGCAACTCACAAAGGTGCCGCTGTTAATCATCCCAACCGGAACAGGAAAGTAAATGG
>CAYOWJ010000610.1:0-1614 GCA_964407625.1 uncultured Lentimicrobiaceae bacterium | reverse complement strand
TACACCAGTGTGAGAATTCCTTTTTCGGCTAATTTTTTGACCGATTCGTTGGTGCTGTTTTTCTCGAGCAATTCTTTCATCTTGTCAACAGCACGTTTGTCCTGTATTTCGACAAGGATATTGATGAGCGAAATCTGGATAATCGGGTCGGTTTGGAGGCTAAGAGTTTCCACGAAGGCATCTTTGACCAATTGCTGTTCTTTAAATTTGGAGAGGGCATTTACTGCGGCCATCCTTACGTTGCTGTTATTGTCAGTGTTCATCGTGTTGATGAGGGCTTCGAGGATTTTTTTATCGGGAGTGGTCATTTCCTCGAGGTAATTTGCAGCCATGATTCGCTGGCTTGCCGAAGGCTGGTCGAGTTTGGTCAGGATGAGCATATCTTTCATCTGAATTATCTCCTTTTTGAGATCTTCGGTCTGGCTTAGGCCTACATGATTTTTATTGATGAGCAAGCCAAGCACCATTCCGGTGATGAGCAAGGCAAACCCGGCTGCAATTTGTCCAAAAGTCGAATAAAACCAGCTTATCCTTAATTCCGGTTTTGCTACCTTGACTTTATCTGATTCCACTTTTTGTTTTTCGGCCTTCAGCAAGACTTCAAAGTTTTGCCGGAGACTTTGATCGGGTATTTCGTTCGTTATTTTGTTCATATCCTCAAACAAAATCACCAGTCTGTCAACCTCTTCGCTGCAGGATTTACAGTCCTCCAGATGCGCTTTTACAAGAAGCGTTTCCTCTGGATTGAGTGTTTTATCCACAAAATCGATCAACAGCAGTTCTGTTTTTTTACAGTTTTCCATGATTTTAAATTTTTGTTTCGCATAGTGCAAAGCGCAAAGCGCAAAGCGCAGAGTGAAGTCGGGAGTTGCCAGTCGGCAGTATTAAATTGAATCTTCCATTCTTCCATTCTTCCATCATTCCATCATTCCACTCTTCCATTATCGAATTGTCGAATTGTCGAATTGTCACATTCTTCCATCATTCCCTTTTCATACCATCTGAAAATAAATTTCTTTAAGTCGTTTAATTGCCCGGTACACTTTTACTTTTACTGCCGGCACTGAGCTTCCGGTAATTTTAGATATTTCCTCATATTTTAATCCCTGGAACCGGCTTAGCTCAATTACTTCCTGCTGATCGGCCGGAAGCCTGCCAAGTGCTTCTTTGAGTATTTGGTGGCGCTCGGTGTCTTCCATTTCTTCGATTGCATCCTTGTCGCGACTGGCAATGGTTTCGGCATCATCCACATCCGAAACCAAGTACCTGTTTTGGTTGTAATAATCGATATGAACATTGCGTGCCAACTGGTAAATCCAGGTTCTGAACGGATGTTTTTCGTTATAGGTCTCACGATATTTCAAAATCCTTCCAAAGACGTTTTGTGTCAGGTCACGACTGGTTTCCCGGTCGGAGGTAAGCCGCAGGAAAAAGTTGTAAAGCTTAACATGATATTTTTCAAAGATCGGCGAGAGGGCATCCAAATCGCCCTCTTTTACTGCAATCATCAACTCCTCGTCTGTACTGAAAATCTTCACCGGATTTTGTT
Source organism: uncultured Lentimicrobiaceae bacterium (assembly GCA_964407625.1). Taxonomy (GTDB): domain Bacteria; phylum Bacteroidota; class Bacteroidia; order Bacteroidales; family 4484-276; genus CAJATL01. The sequence goes on along the minus strand of CAYOWJ010000610.1, from coordinate 65 downwards.
TTGTTGGTGTTCGTTTATTGATTACCTGAAATTTTGAAAAAGGTTACTGCAAGATAGGATTTTTT
>CAYOWJ010000609.1:0-1615 GCA_964407625.1 uncultured Lentimicrobiaceae bacterium | reverse complement strand
GTTGATATCAATTTTTGGAAAAGGGGAGGAGCGGGGAAATGTAGAATGTAGAATGTAGAATGCATTACCGAAGGCGGCAAAACCGGGAAATTATTCAGGAATTTATCTCCAGGAGGCTGGATTTGAATTCGTCGAAAGCTTTATTGATGACCCCGTCAACCTGCTCATGAAATTTATCAAAAGCAGCAACCAAAAGTGTTCCTTGTGTCGAAAGCATCGAACTTCCTCCATCGGCGCCGCCACGCGATTTTTCGAGTAGAGGGAAACCAAGCATTTGCTCAATTTTTTTAAGATCACCCCAGGTGCGGCGATAAGTGAGGTTAAGTTTTGTGCAGGCACCCATCAGTGAGCCGGTTTCTTCGATAGCTTTCAGAATCTGCCATTTTCCATCACCCAGGATGCCGGCATCATCGCTTGTAGCAAGCCAGATTTTATGATGAAGCAGGATGTTGTTAAAGTCCATGTTAGTCGGTGCTGCCATATTTTTGATAAAGTTTGAGTTTTAAACCATCAACGCAAAGTTAAAATTAAAAACCCGTCCTCAGTGTTATTTCGCACAGAAAACGGGTTTTTTTTCGACAGCCTTTTTATTCACACGGCCTTATGAAAAACCATGTGACATTAAAAGTGAATGCTACAATGGATTAGCTACCAATTCGTAGGTAAATTCGAATTTGATTTTAAAATCCAGTGGCCCTTTATTGCAGGAATTATCGAAATTCAACTGAAATTTATGTGGCGAATTTTTAATCAGATCCTGCATCGTGTTGATAGCATCCTGGTTAACCGGAAGCACGGTAGGTGTATTTAACAGCGCTTTCAGATTCTGGTTGCTGATGGTGGTGATGGTTTGCATCCCGGCGCCATTTTCGTCAGCTATTTTTAAGGTAGCCTCAATGATCGTCTGGTCATCATCACCCTCAAAAGCTGTCAGCCAGTATTTAACCTCCTGAATGTTTATTTCCTTAATCAAATTTCCGTATTCATTGATAACGCTGTCTTGTGAAGCAAGATCAATTACTTCGGAAATCGAAAATACCGAATCAACGGAAGATACGGGCACTTCATAAGAATAAGTTAAGGTTTGGTTAAAATCCAAAAGGGTGTCTTCGCAACTTTGCAGTACGAACGCGCCTGCAACTACAAGAAAAAAAGCAAATAATCTCATTTTCATAACTTAAATTTTAATTAAATTGATTGTTAAATAATGCCGCAAATATAGCTATTAAACAGAAAACATGACGTTTTTGTTGTCTGAAACCGGAACATCACCTCATCTGGTTTTCAATTCTTAACTAAAACCGGCCTGAATTTTAACCTATTGTTTGATGATTTTGAGGCTTTTCCCGTTCTTCAAATCGCCAAAAGCCGCAAAATACATTCCTTGGGGAAGCTGCGATACATCAAAAGTATTTGAAGATTCTATGCTGACCGCTGATTTAAAAACCGTTTTTCCCGAAAGGTCAACAAGCGAAAAGGTTGTGTTATTAACCGAAGTCGAATTTACCGTGATAAAATCACCGAAAGGATTTGGATAGACCGAAAACTGGGTTTGAGCAGGATCATCGATTGCGGTAACCTCGCTGGCAGTGATTTCAAAAGTTACAAACTGGCC
>CAYOWJ010000608.1:0-1616 GCA_964407625.1 uncultured Lentimicrobiaceae bacterium | reverse complement strand
GATATTGCTGATGCCTGATGGCCAGCACATTTTCCGCTCTCAAACTTACAATTCCCACGTCAGCAGAAGGATTCATCGTTGTCCCGTCAAGTAAAAATGTCTTTGCAGTCATTGCAAATTCATTTGCTGAACCTCTGTTATTTCCTGCCATAAGTAAAATATCATTTTTAACGGCAACGTTTGACTCTTCAAAGTTAATGGGGCTTTCGTAAATATTATCAGCAAGAGTTTGTAAATCAAAACCAATCTGCAAAATATGGTTGCTACCGACGATTATAAAAGTACTGTCGGTAACTGTTGCTTTATAAACATCATAAATAATGTACCCGAAGTCAAACTCATCAAGGATATTAAGGCTTGCATCTGTTTTGGTTAATTTAGTTCCGGCGATAAACAAAAAACCATTATCCCAACTTACGATGTCTTCAACCTGCTGTCCAAAATTATACCATGTGATCAGATTTCCATCAAGGTCAGTTTTATAAATTCCGGATGAATGTCCGAGCAGTAAAAAGTCTTCCATCGCAAGTCCGGCAGTAAACTTAGAATTATTGGGTAACGAATAATTCCACAAACCCAGGCTATCACCAGCCGGAGAAACTTTAAGCATTTGTGTTCCTGCAACGACGAAGATTTCACCATTTGCCGACTCAAAAACATCGGCAACAGGTGTATAATTTTCAGTTACAAAAATCTTCTTCCAAATTACCTGGCCATCTTCTGATATTTTATGCAGAAAGGTTCCCAATGGACCATAATCACAACCCGCCATGCACAAGCCCCCAATAAGCAAATTTCCATCGGCTGATTTTTTAATCACATCGGTTGATCCCACTTCCCATTCAAAATTTTGTGGATATTGCCAGAGTTTTTCACCGGAGGAAGATAGTTTTATAACAATCGGAGGATAATAATAATATTGCGCAGCTGCGGTCATACCGCCAATCACCCAGCCACCATCAGGGGTGGCAATAGAAGAGCTTACTGAGGTAGAAAAACCCGGCATGTCGGTCCATTCAAAAAGTGCTGGATTGCCCGGATTGATTTGTTGAGGCTGTTGAGCCGAAATGCTTAGAGAAAATAAAATGATAATTCCCAAAGCTGTTTTTTTGATAAAGGAGATTGCTTGCATGATTTCTAATTTTCGGCTAAGATAGGAATAAATGGGGTGCTTTTATCCAAAAAACCCAAGTCTTTTTTATAATAAGCCAGGCAATTTTCCATTGGTTATTTTGGTATTTTTGGGCCACAAAATTACCGACAATGAAAATCAAAATATTCCAGGTTGATGCTTTTGCCGACCAGCTTTTTAAAGGAAATCCGGCTGCGGTTTGTCCACTCGAAGCTTGGCTTCCCGACGAATTGATGCAAAAAATTGCTTTCGAAAACAACCTTTCCGAAACGGCATTTTTCGTGAAAGAGGGCAACGAATACCACATCCGCTGGTTTACCCCAAAAACGGAAGTTGATCTTTGCGGCCACGCCACGCTGGCTTCGGCGCATGTACTGTACCGGCATCTGGGCTACGATAAGGAAATTATTTTCCTGAAATCGAAAAGTGGTGATTTGAGGGTTCGGAAAAATGAAGATATGCTGGTTTTGGATTTCCCGGCAGG
>CAYOWJ010000607.1:0-1617 GCA_964407625.1 uncultured Lentimicrobiaceae bacterium | reverse complement strand
TGATGCCTTCCATTGTGGGGACAAGAACACTTCGGCCGATGAGCGTCTGCCTGAGCTCGGCCAGCAGTTCCTGCCCTGAATATTTCTCCAGTTCGTCGAGATAAAGTATTTCGGCGACAGATAGTTTTTCGGTGGTTGCAACTCTGAAAGCTTCACTTCCGAATTTACGCGTCATCTGTAACGCTTTGGCAAAAGCAATAATGTTGACGATTGCAGGTGTGCCTGCCTCAAACCTGTCAGGTGCTTTGGCCCATACAACCCAACCAGGTGCGACAAGCCTGGCCGTACCACCACCGGCGTGGAAAGGAATGCCTTTTGGCAACGCTTTCCTGTGAACAGCCAAAGCCCTTACACCAAGAGGCAGACCAATGTCCTGGCTTGAAACAGCCTGATAACTTCCGGGCTTAAGTTGTGCTTTGAGTAAAGCTGCTCTTCGGGGAGAGCAGAAGATGACCACGTATTTGTCTTTTTTCAGATCGAGATGTTCCAGGACAATGTCCCTGGCTTGTTCGAATAAATGTGTTGAAACCATCGAGTTGTGCCCGCTGCCTCGATGGACGTTGGAATAATTTTCCAGCGCCACATGTACTCCCCGCTCCAGTTCTGCAAAGGCTTCTGTTGCTTCATCCTTACCGGAAGCAGCTTTTTCGGCTGCTGGCTGAAGGTCTGCCGGTAACCCATTATTTGAAAATTCAATTGTTTCCATTTTCAATGTGAAAATCATGTAACAATATCCTGATTTTTCCCGTGGTGTCCTGACAAAAGACAGTAATAATCCTAAAAAAACCCGGGATTTATTTGTCCAAAAGTAAGGATATTTTTAATGTAATTCTGCATTAAGGAGAATCGGTGAAAGGATTTGTGCCTTTTTGAATTGTTCAATTTTAACCTATCCGGGTTTTCGCTATGAAAAAAGTTGATTTCAGCCAGAAGAGCCAGATCTTATCGGAAACTATCATTTTTATTACCGGTTTAAACGTTGGGTCAGGTAAGATGGCAGGGATGGTTTTATCTGCTGAAGGGTATGTTATTTTGTCGTTAATATACCGGATGTCTCCAAAAATCATTCTGTTGAAAAATGAAGGGTGAAAATTACAGCACACTTCTGCATCCAAAAGTGGACGGTTTAGATTGCCGATTGGAGGAATAAAATGAAGGTGAAATCAGAACATTGCTTTTAAGAATCTAAAAAAACTGATTTGATAAATGAATCAAGCCCATCGCCGAATCCACCGAAATCTTCACCAAAGTTTTGCTCATTAAAACTTATCAGGAATGGAATAAACCCGCTGAATTGCAACTGTGTGGCTGTATGGAGGGATTCCGGGATTAATTTGTTTTTTAAAATACCATATCATACCTTTGCTTCATTCTTACAAAATAATGAATTAATGAGTTTGTTTTGATATTCCAATTTCTAATAAAATGAAGGCCTAAACATGAAACTGACGCGAAGAGCAATGTTGAAACTATCCGGAACCTCCCTGGGCGGAGGTCTGCTTCTTGCAAGTCCATTGAGCAGCATTGGCAGCATCCCACCAAATCCAACGGAAACAGACCCCTCACAGAAAAATTCCTTATTTGACGCCTTACCGGTTTTTCCACCCGGAGAGGCGT
>CAYOWJ010000606.1:0-1628 GCA_964407625.1 uncultured Lentimicrobiaceae bacterium | reverse complement strand
GATTAATTATTTAGTTTTGTGCCACTAATTTTAAAAATAGTATTACGATGGCTTTGGTTCGTTTTGGAGTTGGGATTGATGAAAACATCCTGAGAGCATTAGATAACTTTGTTGTTGAAAGCAGTTTGCCTAACCGTTCGCAGGCAATCCGTCATCTCGTCGAGAAAAATCTGGTCGAAAAAAAATGGCAATCCAACGACCTTGTTGCAGGTGCTTTGGTGCTGCTTTTCGACCATCATAAAGGGGATGTTACCGTAAAATCGAACGAAATCCAGCATGATTATTATGACGTTATTCTGTCGTCGCAACATTTTCATCTTAGCCACGACAATTGCCTCGAAATTATTGCTTTAAAAGGAAATGCAAATACACTCACCGAGTTGTCGGATAAATTAATCGGAATCAAAGGAATTATTCATGGTAAATTAATCATGAGCAAAATCGAATAATTTTTTTACACATATAGTAACACGAATTAATAATTTAGTAACATTCTTTTAAAAGAAAATGAAAACAAAAAAAACACTTTTGGCCGCTTTACTGATGATGACCTCAATGCTTGCATTTTCGCAGAAATCAATAAACGACACGCTTTTGCTGGATGAGGTGGTAATAACAGGCTCAAAAAATCCGCAATCAATCGGGAATATCACCCAAAAGATTGACGTCATCACCAGCAAGGAAATCGAAAATATCGTTTCCGGGAACCGTAACATTTCAGAAGCCATCATGTACAAACCCGGTGCATCAATTACCGCTTTATCGCGAAACGACGCAAACTGGGGAACCTACAGCGGCGTGGGCGTAAAGTACAGCACTTATTTGCTGCAAGGCTTACCCATTGATGCTTTTGTTGATCCGATGAGTCTCGATTTGTCGGCCATTGAAAGGATTGAGGTACAACGTGGCCCGGCTTCTGTTTTATACCCCAATTATCTTTCGCAGGATTTTGCAGGAAACCAAAGTCCTTTGGCCGGTACAGTTAACCTGATTTTGAAAGAAAAAATTGACAAACCACTCACCCGTATTTCGACCGCTTATGGTTCATACAACACGTTAAACGGGCAATTCTATCATCAGGATAAAATCCAAGACCTGAATTATTTTGCCGGTGCCAACTACGAAAGCTCCGATTACACAAATTATGGGACTGATCCTTCGTGGTTAAACATGCAAAAAGATCCGGATTACAAGAAGGTTAAACTTTACGGAGGTTTGACCTGGTATCCGGTTGGGAACGACAATCACAAGTTTACGCTTTTTGTAAATAAAACTTCGCACTATGGCGATGCAGGAAGGGTTTACAGAGGTTTCGACAACGATTATGGAACCGTAAACGCAGGTTATTCGATCGAACTGAATGAGCGAATGAATCTGCAGTCGCATCTGGGAATCAGGCATTACAACCGAACCTGGCAGGAAAGTAATTTTGGTGAAATTGATACGCTGAAATCGAACAATGGCGTGGTTCAGAACATTGTTCCTGCCGACATAAATTTATCGGTGAGCCATGGTCGGGACAATTCATTAACGGTTGGCGCCGATTACCAGGGAGCCAATTATTACACCTGGACTGACCCATTGCAAGGCTATCAATCCATTGGAAATAAATCCAGAACCTTCCAAAC
>CAYOWJ010000605.1:0-1633 GCA_964407625.1 uncultured Lentimicrobiaceae bacterium | reverse complement strand
GGATAAAGGAAGTATGTTTAGTTTTAGTTTGCCTGTAAATTAGGAATCATTGGTGTCCGGTTAATCTTTTTAGATTTCTCCCTACGGTCGAAATGACAAGGTATTTAAAGTATTTTGGGAGGGTGTGGGTTGGTGGCGGCTTCGCCGCCACCAACCCACACCCTAAACAGCATAAATGCTTGTCATTCCGAACGAAGTAAGGAATCTAATTTCAAATAATCTATAAGTTTTAATTTTACCGGACACTACTGATCAGGATTAAAAAAAACCACTATGACACGCAGTACACTAAGAAACACTAAGAAAATCCTTATCGAAACTTTGTGTTCTCCGTGTCTCCGTGGTAAATTTACTTGTATTAAATTACTCTACACCCGGCACCAACAATCAGCGTGAAACAAGCATCGGGCATTTTCTATGCAAAGAGTTTATCGAAAAACACGAAGGCAGGATTTGAGTTGAAAGCGAAATCAGCGACTCAACTTCCGGCAAAACAAGCGGAAGTAAATTTTACTTTACTATACCTCAACACCATAACATGATTATTTAACCTGTCTTAAAAATTGTAACCTTCAGAAAATATTGCTTTTGCAAGGAGATTTTTAAACTCAAAATGATGAATAATGAACGATAATTCACAAACCCGGGAAGAGCTTATCACCGCTTTGCAGGAACTTACAAAGAAGTATGATGCTTTGCGTATTTCATATAAAAATCAGATAGGCATCCAGATGCGCATCGAAAATGAGTTAGAACATACCCAGCGAAAGGCTGAAAAATCCGAGCATTTGAAAATGGAATTACTTAAACACCTGCTTCATGCGGTACGCGGTCCGGTTGGCGGCATCTTAGGCTTTGCTGAGCTGGTGAATTATCCTGATCTAACAGAGGAGGAGCGGATTGAGTTTACTGGTATGATTAAGAATTTTGCAAAAAGAATCATTCATCAGACCGATAGAATGTTTACCATCGAATCTTTGAAATCAGGACGTTTAAAACCGGAACTTTCCAATACAAATATCACCTTAATTCTAGATGACATTTATAAAGGTTTTATTGGGGAGGTGGAGGCCAAAGGATTAAAACTTATCCTTAAAAACAGTTTAACCACCGAAACAACAATCATAAAATCCGACTATCTAAAAGTTTCAGAAATTCTTGCGATCATTGTCGAAAATGCCATTAAAAATACCTCAAACGGCACCATAGAAGTTGGTTGTGCTAAAATGGACAACGACATTTTGTTTTGGGTTAATGACACCGGAACAGGCATGAGCGAAGCAATGAAAGCCTTCATTTTGGAACCCCACGGACTGGATGACAAACCCGGAGGGTTTGAATTTGGCAATCCGGGAGAGGGATTATACATTGCCCGGGCATACATCGAAATGCTGGGCGGCAGTTTTAATATTGAAAGTGAGCAGGATAAAGGAAGCACGTTTTTCTTTAAGCTTCCCGCCAGTCCAAATCTCTGATATCAAAAAGCTGAATATTACAACCACATTTTTGAAATCCCCAATTCAACCATTCCGGGGCGTTTACGCCATTGCCGTCAGGTTAAGCCCAAAATCCTGAGATTTTCCATAGCCCAAACCTTCAGGTTTGGGAAGATTGGAATCGCCAACACAAAGAT
>CAYOWJ010000604.1:0-1633 GCA_964407625.1 uncultured Lentimicrobiaceae bacterium | reverse complement strand
CCGTACAAAATGGCAACTCCTTTTCCTGCGTTGGATTCCTTAATGGCATCAAGGAACATTTGTGCAGGCGGCGACGAAAATATTTCACCAACTGCCACTGCATCAACCATATTCCGGCCTACATAACCGATAAAAGCAGGTTTGTGGCCTGAACCACCACCGGTTACAATGCCCACTTTACCTTCAACAGGTGCATTTTTGTATTTTATTACCCGCTCGTTTTCTGTCGGGCTAACCAAATCGGAGTGGACTTTTATGAATGCTTCCAGCATTTCGTCAACCACCAGTGACGGATTATTTATAAATTTTTGCATGACAATTATTTTTTAGGTTTTGGATTTTCCATGATTTCGCGTGCCATTTCCGGGTCGGTTTTTTCGATTCCGGTTAGCATAAATACAATCATTCCGGCATCAGACGGGTCGAAGTTTTTACCATTTTCTTTTATGCAGGTTTCCTGGCGGGAATACAACCAATCCCAGGCACCCAGTTGATATGCAGGATTATACCGTGCTTTTGAAGTTTTTATCCAGTCGAATTTTTCGATAGGAGCCTGCAATCCGTCATAATCTGCACCTTCGTTTTGGTCAGTAATCTGGATGCATTTCAGGTTGCCGCCTTTTTCATTTGAAAAATTGTCCTTAATTTCCTGAAAAGTCCAGCCCGAATGAACATCCCATTCACTTTTTCCATGCTTGTCGCTGTGCCAGTTATTCCATTCAGAATGCGAAACAACCGACACAAACTGCCGTTTTGCAATATCAGCCCGGTTGATGGCTTCACCAACCACCTGCATGGGGCCGGCGGCAATGATTATCAGCGGATTGTCAGCCGTCGATTCGTTAATGGCATCGCGCATGGCATTGTAGGCTACCCCGGCATTATCGACTGCACATATAAATTTTGCTTTACCAAACCCAAACCATTTTTGACCACCCAATGCACTTTCGCGCATGTGTTCGTAAGAATTTAATCCTGTCGAAGAAGTGAGATGTGACTGGTTGCTTCCCCAAACATGGTCGCTGTAAGTGTATAAAACCAGGTTATCCTGTAACCCGGCAGCGGCCAGCAAGGCCAGCGAAAGGGGAGTGGCTGCCCAGTCGTCGTGGTCGTGTTCGTTTCCATCAGAACTTATTGCAATGCGGCCTTTTCCCTGCCAAAGCGGTGTTTGAGCAACAACTGAAGTAAAAATAACCATCAAGGTTAATGAAGTAACAAATATTCTTTTCATGTTTATTCTATTTTATGGATGAAATGATAGTTTTTCCAAATCTCTCATTTGCTGCACTTTGGCTGTTGATCCACCGCCCTGAAACTCAGAAACGAGCCAGGCATCGATAATTGTTTTTGCCAGCTCCTGGCCGATAACACGTTCACCCATGGTAATAATCTGTGCATCGTTGCTTTTACGCAGCCGTTCGGCAGAGAAAACATCATGACAGGTACCTGCAAAAACACCTTCCACTTTGTTGGCAATCATTGCCATTCCGAGTCCGGTGCCACAAATACTGATTCCACGGTCGTAATTTCCGGCCTGAATTTCTTTTGCCAGGTTGAACCCAATTTCAGGATACATGGCTCCTTCTTTTGTTGAACTGTAATCGAGATCGGTAATGTCGATCCCTTTACTTTT
>CAYOWJ010000603.1:0-1643 GCA_964407625.1 uncultured Lentimicrobiaceae bacterium | reverse complement strand
AGGAATCGTAAATCTCGAAAACTGGAAATTCTCAAAAGGCGTTGTTTTTACATTTCCACAGGTTTTGATAAATCCGTCGGAATACCTCGTAGTTTCCGTTAATGAAACCGCTTTCTTTAATACTTTTGGTATGGACGTTTTACAATGGAACTCCGGCTCATTAAGCAATAGCGGCGAAGAAATCGAACTAACTGATGCCAGCGCAGGTATAAGAGCTTCCGTTATTTTTGATGACGCAACACCATGGCCGGTCGAACCGGACGGACAAGGCCCATCACTGACTTTCTGTGATCCTGTTCTTGAAAATAGCAATCCGGCAAACTGGTCGGCCTCAACAAACCTCGCAGCAGTTAATACCGCTGGAAATGGCATTTATTGCACTCCAGGCGCTGCCTGCAATACAAATGAAGTGCTGGTTATGAATTATCCTTCAGGCTGGATGGGGATTTCGAGCTATCTGGAACCCGGAAAAACAAGCATGGAAAGCTTATTTGCCGCAGCTTATGGCAAAATGACAATCCTGTTGTCTGATGACGGGATTTTCTGGCCTGGCCAAAACATTAACACCATTGGCGACTGGGATTCATACCTGGGATATAAAGTCAAGTTTAGCGCACCGATTTACTTTGTGTACACGGGAAATCCTACCGAAAGCCAAACCGTTACCCTGACACCCGGAATTCATTTTATGCCGGTTTTAAGTGATGTGCCGGTTTTGGTAAATGATGTTCTTGTTCCTCACAGTGCAGATATCCAGTTTGTTTTTGATATTATGAACGGTGGCGTTTACTGGCCCGAAGGTGGCATTGTTCCCGGAATGAACGGATCTTTTACTGAGTTATTTCCAGGTTATGGTTACCTCATTAAAGTTATCAATACCATCACCATCGATTTCAATGTTACTGATGCTTCCGGAAAAATTGCTGAAAAAGCAGTTCCACAGATAGCAATTTCAACAGGCTGGAATACAGTTTCGAAAACCGGTGAACAGCATATCATTTCGGTTAAAGGAACTCAAAATCTGGAAACCGGTGATGTTATCGGAGTTTTTGATGCATCCTTAACCTGCACAGGAATGGCTGTATATGATGGCGTTTCCCCGCTTCCGCTCGTTGTTTATGGTAACGATATCACCACATCAGCAAAAGATGGAATGAACGCACAGGAAGCCCTCACAATTAAAGTTTATCGCCAGGGTATCGAAATGGATGCTTCCGCGGTTTACGACCAAAACATCGTCAATCATGATGGTTTGTTTGTTTCAAACGGATTATCGGTGATTAACGATCTTAAATTTGGAGCAACCGGCGTAAACGATGCAAACAATAGCACTTACAGCATCTTCCCGAATCCTTCAACCGGACAATTTACACTTTCGGTTGCTGGTAAAAATGAGATTATCATTACCAATGCTGCCGGTCAGATGGTTTATTCAACTGTTTCGAACGGTTCCACAATCATCGATCTCAGCGCACAGCCAAAGGGCGTGTATTTTATTAAACTTACTGGTGAGTCATCAGTTACTTTTGATAAAATTGTGATCAGATAAGACGACTTTTTATTGATCTGAATCCATTCAGAACACTAAAAAAATCCCCCGGAAGTCAATTTCCGGGGGATTTTTTATTATCAAAAACTCAGTC
>CAYOWJ010000602.1:0-1645 GCA_964407625.1 uncultured Lentimicrobiaceae bacterium | reverse complement strand
GGCCAGTTTGTAACTTTTGAAATCACTGCCAGCGAGGTTACCGCAATCGATGATCGTGATCAAAACCAGTTTTCGGTCTATCCAAACCCTGTCGGTGATTTTATTACGGTTCATTCGCCTTCGGCTGATATCACAACCTTTTCGCTTGTTGACCTTTCGGGAAAAACAGTTTTTAACTCAGCAGTAAGTCCAGAATCTTCAAAAACATTTAATGTATCTCAACTTCCCCGGGGCTTATATTTTGCGGCTTTTGGCGATTTGAAGAACATGAAAAGCCTCAAAATCATCAAACAATAGGCTAAATTTCTGGCTGGATTGGATTAAGTTTCGAATCCCGGCTGAGGTGATGTTCAGGTTTCAGACAACAAAAACGTCATATTTTCTTTTTTAAATCTATATTTGCCGCATTATTTAACAATCTGTTTAATTAAAACTTAAGTTATGAAAATGAAATTATTTGCTTTTTTACTTGTAGTTGCAGGCGCGTTTGTACTGCAAAGTTGCGAAGACACACTATTAGATTTTAACCAGACCTTAACCTACTCTTATGAAGTGCCTGTATCATCCATTGATTCGGTATTTTCGATTTCAGATGTAATTGACCTTGCTTCGCAAGACAGCGTTATCAATGAATACGGAAATTTGATTAAGGAAATAAACATTCAGGAGGTTAAATACTGGCTGACAGCTTTTGAGGGTGATGATGACCAGACGATCATTGAATCGACTTTAAAAATAGCTGACGAAAACGGCTCAGGGATGCAAACCATCGCCACCATCAGCAACCAGAACCTGAAAGCGCTTTTAAATACGCCAACCGTGCTTCCGGTAAACCAGGATGCGATCAACAGCATGCAGGAACTGATCAAAAATTCGCCACACAAATTCCAGTTGGGGTTCAACACTTCCTGCAACAAAGCACCACTTAATTTTAAAATCAAATTCGAATTTACTTACGAATTGGTGGCAAATCCTTTATAATATTCATTGGTCATACTTCACATTGTTTTTCAAAAGGCCGTGTGAATAAAAAGGTTGTCGGAAAAAAACCCGTTTTCTGTGCGAAATAACACGGAGGACGGGTTTTTAATTTTAATTTTGCGTTGATGGTTAAAAACTCAAACTTTATCAAAAATATGGCAGCACCTTCAAACATGGACTTTAACAATATCCTGCTTCATCATAAAATCTGGCTTGCTACAAGCGATGATGCCGGCATCCTTGGTGATGGAAAATGGCAGATTCTGAGGGCTATCGAAGAAACGGGCTCGCTGATGGGTGCCTGCACAAAACTTAACCTCACCTATCGCCGCACCTGGGGTGATCTTAAAAAAATTGAGCAAATGCTTGGTTTTCCGTTACTCGAAAAATCCCGTGGCGGCGCCGAGGGAGGAAGTTCGATGCTTTCGACACAAGGAATACTTTTGGTTGCTGCTTTTGATAAATTTCATGAGCAGGTTGACGGGGTCATCAATAAAGCTTTCGACGAATTCAAATCCAGCCTCCTGGAGATAAATCCCTGAATAATTTCCCGGTTATACTGCCCTCGGTAAGGCATTCTACATTCTACATTCTACATTCTACATTCTACATTCTACATTCTACATTCTACATTTCCCCGCTCCTCCCCTTTTCCAAAAATTGA
>CAYOWJ010000601.1:0-1647 GCA_964407625.1 uncultured Lentimicrobiaceae bacterium | reverse complement strand
CGATTTTCCATCCTTCAATCAGGTTAGTAAGCGGAAACGAAACCGTCGAGCTTCCTGAGGTCTGATCAAAAACATAACCATCGGTAAGATAGCCTTTGTATTTAACCTCAACTGTTGAACTCGTGGTTGGATGACCGCCGGTTCCCTGGTTGTAAATGATGTAATACAGGCCGGAAGCGTCTTTTGTGGCAGCATCCTGGAGGTTGTTATCGTGCAGATAGGCAAGGATAATCTCTTCATCAATAATTGCCTGGTCATCATCCTTTTTGCAGGATACGAACAGGGAAGTCACAAGTAAAAAAACAATAAAATATCTCATAAAATCAATTTTTTTAAGGCGGCAAAAGTAGTTGTTGATCAGTGAAAAAACAAGTAAGCCACAAAAACAGCGGCGATAACTCCGGCTAAATCGGCAATCAGGCCGCAGGTGAGGGCATAACGCGTTTTCTTAATCCCGACCGAGCCAAAATAAACAGCCAGAATATAAAAAGTAGTGTCAGTCGATCCCTGGAAAACACATGCAAGCCGCCCTGCAAATGAATCAGCGCCGAAATTATTCATGGTATCAACCATCATTCCGCGGGCACCGGAACCGCTCAGTGGTTTCATGAAAGCAGTGGGCAGTGCAGCGACAAAATCGGTATTCAGGCCAAGCCAGGCAAATCCCAGCCCAATGCCGTTGATCAGGTAATCCATGGCTCCTGATGCCCTGAAAACACCAATTCCCACCAAAATGGCAATTAAGTAAGGAATGATTTTTATCGAGATTCCAAATCCTTCTTTTGCACCATCAATAAACGATTCGTAAACATTCACTTTCCGGAACATTGCCAGGCTGATGAATGAAATGATGATGCCGAAAATGATCAGATTACCCGAAACCGATGAAATTGTGTTGATTTGTTGTGCCGGAATTGTCGAAAAATACCAGATCACAGTGCCGATCAGCAACGAGAAACTCCCGAGATAAGCCAGGATAACGCGGTTAAAAAGGTTAATTTTCTGATAAAGAGAAACCGAGATAATCCCGGCCATGGTCGAGAAAAATGTGGCTAATAAAATCGGGATGAAAATATCGGAAGGGTCGGCGGCACCAAGCTGTGTGCGGTAAACCATGATGCTCACCGGGATCAGCGTTAGCCCCGAAGCATTGAGCACCAAAAACATGATCATCGAATTGGAGGCAGTTTCTTTCTCAGCATTTAGTTCCTGCAACTGATTCATGGCCTTTAACCCAAGCGGCGTGGCAGCATTATCGAGGCCGAGCATATTTGCGGCGAGGTTCATCATGATCGAACCTGTTGCAGGATGATCTCTGGGAATATCCGGGAACAATCGTCTGAACAAAGGTCCCACCGCTTTTGACATGATTCGCACCACGCCTCCGTTTTCGCCAACTTTCATCAATCCAAGCCAAAGCGTCATCACGCCGGTGAGGCCAAGAGAAATCTCGAAACCAAGTTTGGCCATTTCGAAAGTGCTGCCCATCATTTCGGGAAATATAGCGGTATCGCCAAAAAAGATGAGTTTAACAATCCCCACCACAAATGCGATCAGAAAAAATGCAATCCAGATATAGTTTAAAACCATACGTTAAATCTATTTTAAATTTGAAGGTTACCTTTCCAAAAGGACAAAAATCAAAAC
>CAYOWJ010000600.1:0-1648 GCA_964407625.1 uncultured Lentimicrobiaceae bacterium | reverse complement strand
TGGTTCGAGCTTTAATAACAAGAATGAAAAATATCAAAGAATTGAAAAATGCTTTACTTTGTAGATTAAAGTTCTCTGCCAATATCATTTAGAAGTTCTGACATTTTAAAAGTACCAAACATGCGAATTAGTATTTTATCATTTTTTTTGTTTCTTTTGTTTTCAAACCTGATTCAGGCGCAAACTCAAACAGTAGAAGACGATTTTGAAGGAAACGGTACTATAGCCAACTGGTTTGGTGATGATTGCAATATCAACACCAGCTTTCCTAATCCTTATCCACAGAGCATCAATACTTCGGCTACTGTTTTAAAATATGATGATGTCGGAGGTCAGTATGCGAATGTACGATTTGAGGTAAGCGGCAGATTTGATTTATCATCCGATTATATTTTTTCGTTAAAAATTTATGTTCCTACAGCCGGAATTACAGGAAATCAGCCCAATCAGGTTTCTTTAAAATTACAAAACGGATCATTGCCTGCACCATGGTCAACTCAATGTGAAATTATTAAACCCATTGTTTTGGATCAATGGCAAATCGTAAATTTTGATTTTTTAAATGATGACTACATAAATTTAGATCCAAATTCTCTCCCTCCAACCCAAAGAATGGATTTTAACCGGGTAGTCATTCAGGTGAACGGAGAAAACAACAATGCCTTTGTGATAGCTTTTATTGATGATGTGTACTACAATGGCACGATCGCGGTGGACCCCGAATACGATATTCTGGTTTGGTCGGATGAGTTTGATGGAGAAGGAGCCATTGACAATTCCAAATGGCATCATCAGACGCTGTTGCCAAACGGATCGGGTTGGTACAACGGCGAAATACAGCACTACACCAACAGAGAGGATAATTCTAATGTGAGTTTTGGGATTTTAAACATCATTGGCAAGAAGGAAATCTACACCAATCAGGGTGTAACTAAACAATATACCTCAGCCAGGCTAAACTCTAAATTTGCATTTCGATACGGAAAAGTGGAAGTACGGGCTAAATTGCCCACGGGCGTTGGAACATGGCCTGCAATCTGGACACTTGGAAAAAATGTAAATGAAGATGGTGGCTGGTGGGACCTTCAGGGATTTGGTACAACGCCCTGGCCGGCTTGCGGTGAGATTGATATTATGGAACACTGGGGAAGCAATCAAAACTATATTCAAAGTGCCACTCATACACCTTCAAGTTATGGAGGAACGATTAATCTGGGAGGACAAACAATACCCACTGCCTCAACCGAATTTCATACTTACACTTTAAAGTGGTATCCCGAAAAATTGGTGTTCAGTGTTGATAATGTTACGCACTATACCTATGAGCCGGATGAAATTAATAACAGTACATGGCCCTTTGATGCTGAACAGTACTTGCTGCTCAATTTTGCTTTCCTGCCCAATATTTCACCCGCCTTCACAGTGGATACACTGGAAATCGACTATGTCAGAATTTATCAAACTGCTGCAACCGGCCTTAACATCGAATCGGAAAATCAGCAAATATTTGATTTAAAAACCACACCAAACCCTTCCAGCGACTGCATAACCATCAGTTATTATCTTCCAGAAAATACGGAAGTAAACTTAGCGATTCGCGATCTTACCGGCCGGTTAATTCAAACACTAACCAACGAAAAACAATCAT
>CAYOWJ010000599.1:0-1649 GCA_964407625.1 uncultured Lentimicrobiaceae bacterium | reverse complement strand
TAAATTGACCCTGAAGTGTATCACAGGCTTTGGCAAGTTGCAGCGGGGCGCCAACATAACCAATCCGCCAGCCGGTCATTGCAAAACTTTTCGAAACCCCGTTAATGGTAGCCACACGTTCTTTAATAAAATCAAACTGAGCCATGCTTTCATGCTTTCCAACAAAGTTGATGTGTTCGTAAATTTCGTCGGAAATTACGTAAAGATCATCTTTTGTGGATAAAACTTCAGCCAAAGCCTTCAACTCACTTTTTGAATAAACCGAGCCGGTTGGATTGCAGGGCGAACTGAAAAGAAATACTTTTGATTTGGAAGTCATTTTTTCTTTGACTTGTTCAGCCGTAACTTTAAAATCATTTTTAATGGAAGCATTGATGTAAACCGGTATTCCGCCTGCCATTTTAATCATTGCGGGGTATGAAACCCAGAAAGGACTAGGAACCAAAACCTCATCGCCGGGATTAACCAGACACAGCAAAACATTGATGATGGATTGTTTGGCGCCTGTTGAAACAACAATCTGATCGGCTTTGTAATCTAAATGATTTTCGTTTTTAAACTTGTCGGCTATGGCCTGGCGCAATTCTTTGTAGCCCGAAACAGGCGGATAATGTGTCTTGTTCTGATGAATTGCTTCAATTGCAGCATCTTTAATACTTTGGGGTGTATTAAAATCCGGCTCGCCGATACTGAGATTAATCACATCTTTACCTTCCTCTTTGAGCTGCCGGCTGCGACGCGTCATTTCGAGTGTTGCTGATTCAGATAAACTACTAATGCGTTCTGACAAATGGGCTTGATTCATTTCTTCTGTTTTTCGATTAACAATAAAATAAGTCGGCAAAAGTATAAATTCTATTGAAACCTCAGGCCATAAGAATGTCATATTTTATCGAAATTTTTAGGACCTTTGGCCTCCAAAAAAACCGTCTCCTGAAATTTGGAATTACTGGTTTTAAAATTGGTTTTTTAATGAAATTTTGATTGGTTATGAATGATTTTACCTGGATTCTCGCTTTCACTTTACCTCCGGTAATTGTTGCTGTGGTGGTTGTTTTTGTGATTTATGCTTTTTTTAAAGATGCCCGCATCCGCCGCAGCGATGAGTTAAAAGCCGAAACCCATAAATTGACTTTAAACCTTCGCCTCCAGGCTTACGAAAGGATTGCACTTTTCATGGAACGGATTACCATTAAGCAACTGGTGATGCGGCTGAGCATGCCGGGTATGGCGGGTTTGCAGTTGCAATGGGAAATGTTAAAAACCATCAACGAAGAATTTGAGCATAATTTTTCGCAGCAGATTTATCTTTCGACCGAATTGTGGGATTTGGTTAAAATTGCCAAAGAATCAGTTATCCGGCAGATTAACAGCGCTGCTGCCGGGCTTCACGAAGAATCGTCAGGCGAAAACCTGGCCCGCTTGCTTTTAGAAAGCGAGTTGGACAAAAAAACAGATCATTTAAACGATGCTTTAACTTTTCTTAAAAAAGAGGTTCATCAGTTGTTTTAAAGAATCAGCTTTCCACTGCCAACTGCCAATTGCCTGCTAATTCCCCTTAAATCCTTCAAAAGTTGGTAAAACAAAGCCTTCAATATCTTTGGCTACAAGGTTGGAATTGCCTTTGGCGAGTAATTTCTTATCCTGGT
>CAYOWJ010000598.1:0-1686 GCA_964407625.1 uncultured Lentimicrobiaceae bacterium | reverse complement strand
AGATCAAAACGGACATTTCGCCAACATTAAGTGCGTGCGACAAAACTTTGGCCAGTGCCACAGCGATCAAAACAATAAAGGTGATCAGCAAAAGCGACAAAAACGCCATAAAAAGCGAATAGTTTTTGCTTTGATATCTTTTCCCGATCCATTGAGCCAGGGTGAGTGCTTTTACGGCATCGCCATGTTTACGAAAATTTTTGGTTAGCACAATCAGCGACAGCAAGGCTGCAAAAGGGAAAACAAGTCCATATGCAATGAACGCGCTAAAACCATAATTGGCAATAAATCCAGGATTTATCACGAACGTGGCAGCACTTGTCATGGCTGCAGCCAGCGACAGACCAACCGCAACAGGCGAAAAAGTGATGCTTCCGATGGCGTAATCTGAAATATTTTTGATTTTCATCGCGCCCCGGATAACAAAAAACAAGGTAACCGCCATGTAAAGGACGATTAAAATCCAGGTTCCCGTAACTTGTTCTGGTGTTGCCAATTTAAATATATTTTCTAATGAATATTATAATTTCTGATTTTCAAAAATACATCAATACCTGAAAGCAGCAATGGCGAAAGCCAATCCCCCACCCGATCCGATAAAAAATAAAAGGTCACCGCGTTTTACCTTGAGCGCTTTAAGGCTGTCCTGAAAAGCCAGCGGAATGCAGGCAGAGCCGGTATAACCGTAATAATGCATGCTTGTTTGTGCTTTTGCATGTGGCTGCCCTAAAATATCCATGGTTTGCCGGATGCTGTTAACATTGATTTGTGTGAGAAAATAATGATTTACATCATCAGGCGTGATGCCCAATCGTTTGCACAAATTTAAAGTCATCATCGACCACATTTCGGGATTGAGGGTTTTGGGGAATTTTTTTACAAATTGCAGCAGATGCCCTTTTTCTGCGACCAATTCATCGGTGATGGGTTGAAAAGTACCTCCACCATAAATGCCCATATAATCGCAATATTCGCCTTTGGTAATCAGTTCACTGCCCAAAAATCCCCGTTTTGTGCCGGTTTCGGCTTTGAGGATAAAAGCTCCGGCGCCATCGGCAAAAAGGGTAACCGTATTTTTATTGGTCATGTTGAGATATTTGCTCATCGCGTAAGCACCCACAACCAGGACGGTGTTGTATCGTTCGTCGGCCTGTATGTATTTTGAAGCTATGTCGAGGACCGTAACGAAACCTGAGCAAGCCGAGTTTACGTCGAAAGTTCCGGCATTGATCAATCCCATTTTATGCTGCACTTTTGAGGCTGTTGATGGCGAAATATATTCGGGGGTATCTGTCGAGATAATCAACAGATCAATATCTTCTGGTTTTACATTTCCATTTTCCATGGCTTTCTGTGCAGCTTCAATCACCAGGTCGGCGGTTGATTGATTTTCGCTACACCAGCGCCGTTCGTAAATTTCGACATGCTCACGCAGCCAGCTATCCACATCCTCACCCAGCAAATCGTTAAAATAGCTGTTTGGGATGATCCTTTCGGGGACGTAGGCTCCGGAGGAATGTATAATCGCGTTTCGTTTCATTCGTATTATTTGGAAATCTGAAATTTTTTGAGAATAGTTTTTTGGGTACAAACCTAACAGGTTTTAAAAACCTGGTAGGTTTCAAAACTATACTGTCATTCCTCCATCCACGCTAAGCGTGATGCCGTTGATGTATGATGCCTGAT
>CAYOWJ010000597.1:0-1687 GCA_964407625.1 uncultured Lentimicrobiaceae bacterium | reverse complement strand
TTCACTCCGGCAAAAAGCGCCTCACACATCAAAAATATGAGTGTAAAAATGATGAAGGTTATAAATCCTTTTCTTTTCATCAGAAATTAAAAATACAAATCATCAAATTGCGATGAATGGGTGTAAAAGTAGCAAAAAAATGTATTGGTAGCTTTGATGATGGTTCAAGTAAAAATATCATAAAGGACAACAATTATAAACAACGACTCAAAGAGGGTATGGGATCTTAGCAGGTGGTAATAATCTGGATTGCCCAAATAAATTCAGATCATTAAAAATCCAGACTGCACGAAGTTTCGATGTAACGTTTATGATGAATGCCAGAAGGTTGAAAGAGGAAATATTTTGAGATTACCACATCTTAACGCTAAACAGTGAAAATAGGTGGAATCAACCACTTAGGCTCTTATTTTTGAAATTGATGCTTTTTTTGACAGAAATCACAAAAGCCATCCCCCCGATAGCAATCGGGACTATCGGGACAAAAAACAAATTAAATTTCGTAATTATTTGAGTTTTGATTATTGCTATTTGTCTTTTCTGGTTTATCCAGGTTAGGATGGAATTTATTTCCCTTCCAATTTCCGCATCAATTCTTCAATTATTCTGTCTTTCTCAGTTAATGCCTTGTCCTTTTCAGTCAATACTTTGTCCTTTTCAGTCAATGCCTTGTCCTTTTCAGTTATAACCTGATCCTTTTCAGTTATAACCTGATCCTTTGCTGTCAAAGCTTTTGCAAAGTCTCTTCTCTCATTCTCAAACGTGGCATTTACTGTCCTCCATGCTTCTTTTTCGGTATCTATTAATTTGCGTTCATCTGGGTCTGTTCCCGAATGATGGAGGATGTTTGTGATTATTTCGACCTCTTCGATATCGGTTTTATGAACGAATTTTTTCGTTACCTTTGAATCGTCAATAAAGTTGGATTGCTCAAAAACACTCAGCAGTTTATCCAATCTGGTTTGGTATCTGTCGGTAATTCTATCAACCTGAACAATGAAACTATCATGAGTCAGTTTTTCGATAAATTCACACTTTTTATTAATTATTGCTTTATTTATCAAATCTTTATAATTCCTTTCAACCCGGATGCAGGAAGTTTCGATTTCGGGAAGTTTGAATCCCAAAATGTAAATCGTTGTGATGGGAAGAATGGTTCTCTCGTTATTTACCGTATCTTCTTTTTTGTATTGTTCGGCAAGATAATTCCTGAAGCGCATCAGATCTATATGATTTTTAGCCTTCTGAATTTCGATCAAAACCTTTTTGTACTCCCCATTTTCGGTTTTGATGGTTGCAATAAAATCGAGCCTGAAAATGGCTAAACCAGCAAGTTTTTCGGTGTAAGTAAATTCCTGAGGTTTTACTTCAACGCTTTCGATGGTTTGTTCCAGAAGTGTTCCGATAAAAAACTTGACAACACGGTCGTTTTCCATCAGTTTCTTAAAAACAACATCATAAATTGGATTTGCAATAATCATTTTGTTTTCAATTTGTTGTGTACAAAATTACAACTTCATACCTGATTTTAAAAAATTTTATTTACTGTTTTTGAAGTTTGCCTTTTCAAAAATAAGTATAAGATGATTAAAAAATCCTGAAACAAAATAAGATTTTGACTATTTGCACAGTGGAAAATCCAGCATCACATCAGCATCAACTTTTATAAAATAAGCTTTCCCGGGAA
>CAYOWJ010000596.1:0-1687 GCA_964407625.1 uncultured Lentimicrobiaceae bacterium | reverse complement strand
AAAGCGGATGTGAAGATGGGAAGGCCGAAAACTCGTCGTATTTGATGTATTTATAGTAATTTGGATGCTCCCCTTCATGGTTGCCGGCAACCGTCAGCACAGGAACATTTGCAGTTAATGTCTTAAAAGGTTTAAAAAACTGATTGGTCCATTGTGTAACTACATTTCCGCTGCCAACAATATCGCCGGTGTGCATCACCAGATTTATGCTTTCCGAAATATCCTCACCATAAAGTTGCTGAACCTTAAGTTTTGCGTTTCGCACGATATTTCCTGTCCACAACGAATCGTCCTGCGTATCACTGAAAAGCAAAAACCGGATATGTCCGCCGTAATTGTCGTCGGGCATGGTTTTAAACGTGTAAACAGCCGAAGTTTCGGTACCTGAGACGATGCGGTAAAAATACTTTGTTCCGGCTGTGAGGCCGGTTAACTTAACGCTGTGCCAACGATATGGCGAAACGACCATTTCGCTGGTTCCGGTTTCCGATGAACCCAAAGATTGTGTGATTCCATATTCGACTTTTGTGATGATTTGCGAAGTGTCGTGCCAGCAAACGTACACCGAATTTTTTGTAAGTGATTGAAGAAAAGGGTAGGCGATGAGATGAATTGACTCGGGACCGGGATGTGAAAAACCTCCAAGATCACTGACTTCGGGTGCAGAAAGTGGTCTGTCCCAGATTCCGATTTCGGTAACAATAATGTTGTTGTCTTCGCCATCTTCATCTGCAAACATGAGCAAATCAGGGTTTAAAGCAAACCTGCCGTCAATTTCCTGGACGATGGCCTGGTTGATGGGTTCGCCATCAAGATAATACTTGTAAACCGAACCATTGTCAACCGTGATAACCAACCGGTACCACTGAAAACGATCAACGGCCGAAGCAGAATAGCCGGTGGCGGCTACGCCGATGTTTCCGGCTGGATTAATAAAACAATCGCCGTCGTCGTTATTTTGCCCGTTTATCTGATAAAAGCAGTGCCAGATGTCGAGGCTTTCAATTTTGAAATCGATCTGAAGAGAATACTCGTTAACAAGGTTTCCTCCGCCGTTTGGTGCAATCTGGTGCGTCAATTTGTAATAGCTTCCAACGCCTATTTTTGCGGCATAATCTGAGGCTGCGGCTCCCTGAACGATCTGATGACTTCCAAATAATTGCAGCGGCAAACCATAACCCGGAACCGGAGCTGTTGCATTTTCGATATCATTAAAATCCCACCAGCCAACCTTACCGGTTTTAGCTTCCTGCTGAGCCAGTATTGTTGTCGAATACAGAATTACAAAGGTCAAGGTAACCAGGTTCTTCCCAAAAAAATGCTTCTTCTTTTTCAAAATTGTTTGTGTAAAAGTGTTTTCTAAAACCCTGAAAATCTTATGTTGATTAATAAACCTACTGACAAAAAAATCACTATTGACCGACAAAGTCAATGTTTCGTCCCTACGGGACTTTTCGCTTTTTTGTATCCAACTTTCTACCAACATTTTACCCCTACAGGGTAGTCCCGCAGGGACTTAATATGGGTAGGAAAAAAATTGACCCCTTTATCTCAAAAGTCCTGTAGGGACGTAACTTTAACAAGGCATTACGCTAATTCATGTTTTTTTGTCGGTCAGTAGTGAAAAAAAATAAAAAAGAAAGAGAGTGCCCCATAAACTAAGACACCCTCGATCAATCCTCTTCAA
>CAYOWJ010000595.1:0-1689 GCA_964407625.1 uncultured Lentimicrobiaceae bacterium | reverse complement strand
ATGGCCGGCGGCGTGTCGGCAAAACCTTCATGGTGAGAGAGTTTTACGATAAAACAATCTGCTTTGAAATGGTCGGGATGTTCAAAGCCAGCCTTCAGGAACAATTATCCAATTTTGCTCAAGCTTTGAGAAAATCAACTGGTTTTGGAATTTTGCCACAAAAACCAGCATCGTGGCAAGAGGCATTTTTTCAGATTGAAAACTATCTTGAATCGCCAATGGTGAAAGAAAATCCTGGTAAAAGAGTTGTATTTTTTGATGAACTGCCCTGGCTGAACACCCCCCGTTCAGGTTTTTTAAAAGCTTTGGAACATTTCTGGAACAGCTTTGGCAGCCGACAAAAAAACCTGGTTCTGGTAGTTTGCGGTTCGGCAGCTTCATGGATGATTCAACATATTGTCCGCTCCAGGGGTGGGCTGCACAATCGTCTTACCCGCCAGATTCGTCTTCTGCCTTTTTCATTAAGCGAAACCGAAAAATATCTGTCGTCGAAAAATGTAATCCTCACAAGATTTCAAATCGTTGAGTTGTACATGGCTTTTGGTGGAATCCCTTATTATCTGTCACAGGTTGAGCCGGGATTATCAGCCGCACAAATCATTGATAAATCGTGCTTTACAATGAATGGGCTGCTTCGCCAGGAATACGAAAAATTGTATGCTTCCCTGTTTGAAGATAGCCAATATCACACCAAAATTGTGGAATTATTAGCCAAAAAATCCAAAGGTATCAGCCGAAACGAACTGTTGTCTGCCACCAACATTTCGTCGGGAGGCACCGCCACCCGGATTCTTGAAGAACTCGAAGAATCAGGATTTATCGAATCGTACATCCCTTATGGGAAAATGGCCAAAGATGCCTTGTTCAGACTGTCGGACGAGTTTACGCAGTTTTACTTTGATTGGATAAAACCGCTGGGCAAAAAATCGCCCGGCAACGGGTATTGGCTAACCCGACAAAACCAACCCGTTAAAAATTCGTGGACTGGTTTTACCTTCGAAAATATCTGCATTAAGCATGTTCAAAAAATTAAAAACACCCTGGGCATCTCAGGAATAGAAACCAACCATGCCGCCTGGCGCTTCCAACCCCCGACCGACTCGCCTTTGCCCGGCGCGCAGATTGACCTGCTGATAGACCGAAGGGATGCTGCCATCAATCTTTGCGAAATCAAATTCTCGAATAGTGAATTTGTGATTGATGCAAAATATGCCGCCGAGCTCCGTCAAAAAAAAGAAGTTTTCAGGCAGGTGACCAAAACACGGAAGAACGTTTTTATCACTTTGATTACCTCCTTTGGATTGGTTCAAAATGCCTATTCACGGGAGCTTGTAGCCAGTTCGTTGACTTTGGATGATCTTTTCTGAAAAAATTAATCCAACCACTTTCTTCTTTGATACAATGATTAATTTTTCCGGTATTGATCGTGTAAAATTATTCAATCGTGCTGAATTCCATCATTTCTTAAATACGCCAATTGGCAGGAAAAGCAATTTGCCCGCTTACCAGTGATCATAAAAAAAAGGCACTCAATCCGAGCGCCTTTTCCGTAAAATTCAATTTGTTATTACACCTTTTTGGCTGCTGCCATGGATGCTGCTGCCGTTGCTGCAAGCCCGGCAAGGTACATGTCAACATGGAAATAACCGCCATGTGCTTCACCCAGTAATTTTATTTTATCAGAAATTT
>CAYOWJ010000594.1:0-1691 GCA_964407625.1 uncultured Lentimicrobiaceae bacterium | reverse complement strand
AAGTTCTGACCTTCGGTCAAATCTGAGATTTCGGCGTTCAGGCTTAGGCCTGAACCTTTTTTTATGGTCGGAAAGGCAAAGGGGAATAACCTTTTTTTTATTTTGGCTGTTTGATCATCGCTTTATCTCCGCAATAATCAAATTCAACCTGCAGTGTTGTGTGCGTAATGTGGTATTTTTCTTTAAGCATAGCATCTATTTCTGCAACCAGTTTCCCCGAGTCACTCAGTAACAAATCTGTCGAAGTCTCAATATGCGCTTCGAATAGGATGTCGTGATCCTGTAGTTGCCAGCAGTGGACATGATGGATATTCCGGATCATCGGATGCTGTTCAAGCAGGGTTTTGATTTCTGCCAGGTTAAGTTTTTGTGGCGTGCTTTGCATCAGTATTTCAATCGATTCCTGCAGAATTCGATATCCCTGTATCATGATTATGATGCTAATGATTACTGTCAGCAAGGGATCAATCCAGAGAATGTCTGTGTAATAGATGAGAACACCACCTCCAATTACTACCACAGACGACAGTGTGTCGCCCAGCAAATGAATATAGGCTGCTTTGACATTGAGGCTTTCTTTCGAGTCACGATGGAGAAAAAGCATGGATACAAGATTGGCGAATAATCCGATCACAGCGATAAGAAGCATAAGTCCGGATTTAACTGGTTCCGGATGAAGAAAACGCAACACTGCTTCATAGATAAGGTAAATGGAAATAACTGTTAGTACAGAGGCATTTATAAAGGCAGAAAGGATTTCGAATCTTTTGTACCCGAAGGTTCGCCGGGCATCGGGCTTTCTTTTCCCTACCCTGTTTGCAATCCAGGCCAGCGTCAAAGCCAGTGTATCACTTAAATTATGTATCGCATCGGAAATCAGCGCCAGGCTGTTTGATAAAATCCCGCCAACAATCTCAGTAAGGGTGATTAATCCATTGAGCAGAATACTGATCAACAATCTGGCTGAAGGATTTTTAGAATGATGTAGATGGTCTTTCATTGTCCAAACTTACTAAATCGGATTGTATTTTATTTCAATATCCTCATTTTAACAGGTTTTCTCTGAAATAACTCAGCAAAGATATAATGAACAATAGTTCATAACATGAATTTATTTTATAATTTTGCACAATGATTCAATAATTTAAAACTCTATAAAATGAAAATCGCTGTTCCATTTCACAACGGATATGTAAACGACCATTTTGGTCATTCTGAAAATTATGCAGTATTTACCATCAACCCTGATAACCAGATAGTGAATCGTACTGTCATCAAAACCGAGGAAGGATGTGGCTGTAAATCGGGGATCGGTCAACTCCTGGCACGGGAGGGTGTTACGATTATGCTGGCAGGCAACATTGGCGCCGGTGCCATCCATCACCTTTACACAGAAGGCATTGAAGTAATTCGCGGATGTAGTGGCCCGGCTGAAGAGGTTGTTATCAATTTTTTAAAAGGTGAAATAAATGATGGAGGGCAAACCTGCACCCAGCATGAAGGATGTGCAGACCATCAGCATTAAAAATAACATCTCTTGCATTATGAACATAAGTTCATTATATTTGCAACTTATAATTCATGATGATGAAAACAACACTCATTTTAAAACTGGTTATCGGATTACCCCTTGTAATTTTTGTTGACTATCTGCTGATGGCAATCCTGGGATGTGTTACTTGTCTTTTAGG
>CAYOWJ010000593.1:0-1694 GCA_964407625.1 uncultured Lentimicrobiaceae bacterium | reverse complement strand
CTTAAGGTCGGGGCAATTGAAAACCAGGTAGTTACCGGGCTTTAGCCCAAAATCATCCAGTTTTTAGGTTGGACTCATTTTTATTTAATCTCAACGCTGATAAGCATTTTTTTCTACTTTTGACTCATCAGAAATTTTTGTGTTTCCAACGAAAGATTTTCTTTCGGTTTTAACTTTCTGATAGAAAGAACTAAAATTCAACTTTTAATTTAACAGTTCGTTTTATGGCAAAAGTAGTCGTTCTTGGTGCCGGGATTTCCGGCCACACCGCTGTAATGATTCTTCGCAAAAAGCTTGAGAAAAAGCACGAAGTAATCATGGTTAGCCCAAACAGCAATTACCAGTGGATTCCCTCAAATATCTGGGTTGGAATCGGGCAAATGAAAACAAGCCAGGTGATTTTTCCGCTTGCACCGGTTTATAAACGCAAAAATGTAACCTTCAAACAGGCGCTTGCAAAAACAATTTTCCCCGAAGGCGACACAGCCTCAGTAAAGCCTTTTGTCGAAATCGAATATGTTGAAGAAGGCAAAAAAGGGCAGACTGAAAAAGTAGAGTACGATTATCTGATCAATGCCACCGGCCCCAAACTCAATTTTGCAGCCACCGAAGGCCTCGGACCTGATAAAAATTCGCTTTCGGTTTGTACTTTCAGTCATGCCGCCGATGCCTGGAGTAAGCTACAGGTTGCGCTGGATAAGATGGCAAAAGGCGAACGGCAACGGTTTGTAATAGGAACAGGGCATCCGATGGCCACCTGTCAGGGTGCGGCTTTCGAATATGCTCTCAACGTAGCTTTTGAAATCAATAAACGTAAACTGATGCATCTTGCCGACATCACCTGGATTACCAACGAGTATGAGCTTGGCGATTTTGGAATGGGCGGCGCATTTATCAGAAAGGGCGGATACGTGACCTCTACCCGCATTTTTACCGAATCGATTATGTCGGAATATGGCATTAAATGGATTAAACGTGCCGGAGTGAAAAAGGTGGAACCTGACGTTATTCATTACGAAACGCTCGATGGTGAAATGAGCGAAATAGGTTTTGATTTTGCCATGTTGATCCCGGCTTTTGCTGGTGTTGGCCTTACTGCGAAAAATAAAGCCGGTGAAGATATCTCTGCATCTGTTTTTGCTCCAAATGGCCTGATGAAAGTTGATGCCGATTATGTTCCCAAGGATTTCGAAAACTGGAGTGTAAACGATTGGCCTTCGAAATACCAAAGCCCGCTATATGAAAATATTTTTGCCTGCGGAATTGCCTTTGCACCACCGCATTCCATTTCCAAACCGTTTAAAAGTAAAAATGGTAACCCGATTTTCCCTACACCACCGCGCACCGGAATGCCCTCAGGAGTTATGGGCAAAGTTGTTGCTTTAAATGTGGCCGAATCGGTAAAAGCTGGTAAAACAATAACAAACCACCGCGCCTCAATGGGTCGGATGGGAGCCGCCTGCATCGTTTCGTCGGGTTATGGAATCCGCGATGGTATGGCTGCCACGATGACCGTTTATCCTGTGGTTCCGGATTTTGAAAAATATCCCGAATGGGGCCGCGATCTCAACTACACCGTGGGTGAACCTGGTCTTGCCGGCCACTGGATGAAACTTTTTATGCATTACATGTTTATGTACAAAGCCAAGGCTTTGCCCGGATGGTCGCTGATTCCGGAGTAGGGAAGAGGGGAA
>CAYOWJ010000592.1:0-1699 GCA_964407625.1 uncultured Lentimicrobiaceae bacterium | reverse complement strand
AAATTGTCGGGCAGTTAAAAGCAGCACACGGAAAGGAAGTCATGATTGTAGAGACAGGCTATCCCTGGACTTTGGAATGGGCCGACAATCTTGGTAATATTCTTGGTTCACCAAATCTGTTGAAAACTTATAATTCAGTGGCTTCCAAAGAAAACCAGCGCGCATTTCTTACCGAGTTTTCCTACCTGGTTAAAGAAAATGGTGGCTTGGGTGTAATTTACTGGGAGCCTGCCTGGGTTTCGACGGATTGTACAACGCCCTGGGGAGCTGGTTCTTCTTATGAAAATGCCACGTTTTTCGATTTTGACTACAACCTCCATGAAGGCATTGGATTTCTGGATTATGATTATACTGTGAAACCTCCTGCGCTCGATTCGGTTTTTGTTACCTTCCGGGTTGACATGACCGGTGTTGACACCACTAACGGCGTTTTTGTAACCGGTGATTTTACTGGTTTAACATGGCAGTTCAAAAGAATGCATCATACCGGGGCCAATATTTTTCAATACGAGATCAAAATCCCTGGCCGAAATTCAGGCGCTTACATTTTTCAAAACAAAGCCGATTGGAATACCGGATCACGTGAAACCGTGCCAGCCGCCTGTGCCTTAAAATGGGACACCCACCGGGAATTTGTTGTGATAAACGAAGATGTTGAGTTTGGATACGTCTGGGGAACATGCGATAAACTCAGCGGATTATCGGTTGAAGAAATGAACTCAAATTTGGTGAAAATATCTCCCAACCCGGCAAATTCTTTTGTAAAAATCGAATCCTCAGAACATATGCTCCAGGTTGGGATTTATGATTTGTTCGGCCGAAGTTTGATCCATCAACCTGCCGGACTTTTAAAACAAGCTTTTGTTGATATTTCTGGCTTACCGGATGGAATTTATTTTGTGAGAATTTTTACCGGCAAACATGTTTTCACCACCCACAAACTGATTATAAAATGAATGTAAAACGGCTTTGGTTTTTAATTGCAGCGATTTTGGTAATTACTGCCTGCGGAAGTGAAAAGAAGAAAATTTACCTCGGCGCCGATCTTTCCTATATCAACGAAATCGAAAGTTGTGGTGGGATTTACCGATCGAGCGGTGAACAGGTTGATCCATTTGAACTTTTTGCCGAAAAGGGAACAAACCTTGTCAGAGTAAGGCTTTGGCATACACCCGAAATAAATCAGTTTTGTGGTTTTGACGATGTAAAAAAAACCATCAAACGGGCTAAAGAAAACAAGATGGAAGTTCTGCTCGACTTCCATTATTCGGATATCTGGGCCGATCCCCACAATCAGATCATCCCACGCGCATGGAAAGATATTCGTGATCTGACGGTTCTTGGAGATTCAGTTTACCAATATACCCTCATAACGTTGCTTACCCTCAATAACGACGGGCTTTTGCCTGAATTTGTGCAGGTTGGAAACGAAACCAACATCGAAATTATGCAGCCTGCCGATAGCATGGTGGTCGATTCGATAAACTGGCCACGAAATATCTTTTTGCTGAACAAAGGAGTTGCAGCGGTTAAAGAAGCCTCAAAAGTAACCGGCAAAAAAATTGATATCATGATTCACATCGCCCAGCCCGAAAATGCTTTCTGGTGGTTCAGAAAAGCTATCGATAATGGGCTGGCAGGATATGAGTGGATTGGCCTTTCTTATTATCCAAAATGGTCGGTCTATCCTTTTCAACAG
>CAYOWJ010000591.1:0-1703 GCA_964407625.1 uncultured Lentimicrobiaceae bacterium | reverse complement strand
CGAGAACCATGCGTGGCTCAACATAATAGCCAGCCCAAACAGCCTGGAAGCCAACGGAGGAAAGTGTTGAGAATGGGATAATATCGAATAAATACCGATTTTGTCGTTACTATGGCTAAAACACACTTTTGATTTAATTTTGTAGTTTTGTAAGAAACAGAAATTATGATAACAATTGAAAAAAGTGAGGTAGCCGACTGGCTCTTGCTCTCACACAAATCCGAACATCGCAAGGTGAAAGAAAAGATTGATTTGTTTGTGCAGAAGTATAATCAGGCTTTTTCTGATTTTGAATCGGAAGTAAAAAATGCTGAAGAGGAAAACTTCGGGAAATGGGATGATTATATCGAATGGAAGGCTTATCAACAATCCTACAACAATTTAAAACATAAAATAGCAGAAATTGAAAAAGGGCATTTTACAGTTTCTTGAAGGTAAAAGGTCAATCAACTCCTTTGAGATTATTGACTTTCGTCAATTTGATTCAGGGTTTTATTTAAAGCTTGTAGTAGAATTCGTTAACGGTACAACCCTTCATGCAAAAGAATATTTTGATGTTTCAGAAAGGAATTATTCTTTTCATTGGCAAAACCAAAAGGGGAATATGATTTTGCGCTGGGATAATGCCCCTTATCATCCCAATATAATTACTTACCCTCACCATAAACACAAAGAGTCAGGTGTTTCCCCAAGCCATGAAATTACTTTGGAGGAGGTTATCACATTTATTGAAAATGAGATAATAAAAATGTAAGGGACTTGAAAATCCTGACTGAGTTTTCTCTTAGGCACGACCTGTGCACCACTTTATCAGGGTTAAATACATACTTAAACGTCTTCTCCAGCAACCCACCTCCTTTCATTGTAAGCCGGTAAAAATAAGCTGAGAAGGGGTTCCTCATGAGTTTATCAACAAACATTTTTGTTAAATGATTGCCTGGCATAAAATCTTGCCACACATCCGAAAAAACACTTTTTCCTACATCGGAAGGGAGGGTAAGTAAGACATTTTAACTGACCAAAAAATAGACACTCATTACTGTTTTATCGCAATGCATCCAGTACATCAGAAGGGAGTATTAATTGAAAATCATTTGCGATTTCAACTGGTTTCCTAAAACACAAAACCTTGACCATTTCATTATTATCATTAGAAATTCCCTTGATATTCAACAAACAATCATTCAATTGATTGAGTACGTTCCTGGTATTTGGGTTTTTCGACCATTTAACTTCGGCAACCAAAATCTTTTTTTTATCAAAGGATTCAGCAATGCAGTCAATTTCCATCTCCTTTGCGTTTTTTCCGGTACCCCACCACCTATGGGCTAAATCCCATTGTGTGCCATTTATATTTAGAAATGGTATTGCCAACCGGCACAAATGTTCCCATTGTTCGGCCACATATTCGTCAAGAAACAACATAGCCTGGGTTAACACCTGACTTCCCAGCCCGGCATCAATGCGCTGTTTATTAGGCAAAACAAACCTAAAATAGAATGAAATAAAGGGATCGTTAATTTTGTAAAGTGTGCGTTTTGACGACCGTATATTTTCGCCATAAGGAATTTCCCGACGGATAATTCCCAAATCTAATAGCTTTTGTAAGGTTTCTGAAAGAACCGACATGCTTTTTTCCAAACGTGCAGCAATTTCGGATGGCCTGTGAACACCTTGTCCTATCAATGTCAGGATGGTGTATG
>CAYOWJ010000590.1:0-1704 GCA_964407625.1 uncultured Lentimicrobiaceae bacterium | reverse complement strand
GATTGACATTTTCGTTTTGTGCTCCCCAAGGAACGCATCCAAAATTTGATAAGAAAAAGATGAAGAAGGTTGATAAATTCCTGAAATGCAAAGGCAACAATATGATTTATCTTTACGGCGAATATGATCCATGGTCTTCGACCGCTTTTGAGCCTGAAAATGGAAAAACCAACGCATTAAAAGTGGTTAAGGCTTGTGGCTCGCACACAACAAGGATTTTAAACCTGCCCGACAACCAACGGATTCAGGTTTTGGATTCGCTGGGAAAATGGCTCAATGTGAAAATCAAAAATTAATCGAATTAAAAATTCATCAAACCATAAACTAAATTTTAAATTTTATGAAACTAAAATCATGCTCAATGCTTTTTCTGATTATGCTGGCAATGATTTCCTGTAAAGAAAAGGCTAAAACTTATCTGCCGGTTAACATTCTCCCTGCGCCGCTCTCCATCGTCGAAAAGGGTGGTTTTTATCAGATTAATGCCGAAACAAAAATCCTTGTCGAGGCAGGGAATCCGGAAATTAAAAATGTTGCAATCTATTTTGCTGACCAGTTTAAAAGGGCAAGTGGAATTGCGCTTCAATCTGAAGATTTTAAAGTTGGCGAAAAAGGACGTGGAATTATCTTTAAATTGCTGGCAAACGCTGATTCGCTTGGTAAAGAAGGTTATTTGCTGGATGCTGACGAAAAGAAAATCGTGCTTTCGGCAGCAACCGCCGAAGGATTATTTCGGGGAGTTCAA
Source organism: uncultured Lentimicrobiaceae bacterium (assembly GCA_964407625.1). Taxonomy (GTDB): domain Bacteria; phylum Bacteroidota; class Bacteroidia; order Bacteroidales; family 4484-276; genus CAJATL01. The sequence continues at coordinate 959 of CAYOWJ010000590.1, read as the reverse complement.
ACGCTATTTCAGCTTTTGCCTGCCGAAATTTATAGCGAAACAGTAAAAGAAAATATTAAATGGACAGTTCCTGGTGTGAAAATCTTTGATAAACCTCGCTACGCCTGGCGTGGCATGCACCTCGACGTTTCGAGACATTTCTTTACAAAGGAATTCGTGAAACGCTACATTGATTTAATTGCCATGAATAAGATGAACACTTTTCACTGGCATCTTACCGACGATAACGGCTGGCGCATTCAGATTGATAAATATCCAAAACTTACCGAAATTTCGGCCTGGCATGTTGATCGGGAACATCAGGCCTGGGATCAGGTTGACCCGCCAAAGCCCGGCGAAAAGGCCACCATTGGCGGTTTTTATACCAAGGATGATGTCCGCGAAATTGTTGCTTATGCTACGCAGCGCCACATCATGGTTTTACCGGAAATTGAAATGCCCGGCCATTCGAGTGAAGTTTTAGCGGCATACCCTGAACTTTCGTGCAAAGGCGGTACTTTTTATGTCGAACCAGGAACTTACTGGCCAAATCTTGATATTTTGTGTGCCGGCAACGAACAGACTTTTGAATTTATCGAAGGAGTGCTCGACGAAGTAGTCGAACTTTTCCCGGGGCCATACATTCATATTGGTGGTGATGAAGCCGATAAAACCCGGTGGATTGCCTGCAAGAAATGTCAGGGACGGATCAAATCCGGAAATATGAAAGATGAAGCGGAACTTCAAAGCTGGCTTATTACACGCGTCGAAAAATATCTGAATGCCAAAGGAAAACGCATGATTGGCTGGGATGAAATCCTCGAAGGCGGCCTTGCTCCGGAGGCTACGGTGATGTCGTGGCGTGGTTTTGATGGTGGCATCGAAGCCGCCAGGATGGGCCATGACGTGGTTATGTCGCCGGGCACACACTGTTATTTCGATCATTACCAGGCCAATCCCGATTTTGAGCCAAGAGCCAT
>CAYOWJ010000589.1:0-1714 GCA_964407625.1 uncultured Lentimicrobiaceae bacterium | reverse complement strand
GCAGGATTCCGAAACACAACAAGCCATCCGCTCACTTTTGGCATCGCGTCTATTTATACTGGCCAAAAATAAATGCCTGTTGCCTTCGTTTGTTTTGAAATTTAAAAACTGCATCAATTGAAGATTTCACGGATTTGGATTTCTTTTTTCTTCTTCTTTACCATTGTTTTCTCACAGTTTTCGATTGCTCAGGATAGTCGGGTTCCCAACCTAAAATATCACGATTACGAACCTTATTTTTTCGGGTTTATCCTTGCGGCCAACCAGATGGATTTTGTTATCAATACCAGTGAAGGTTTTCAACAAATGACCTTTCCCAGAGATTCGCTTCCTACCGATTTGCAACTGGCAAATGTTCAATCAGCTTCTGTTTATGGAATTACATCCACACCAAATCTTGGTTTCACTGTTGGAATTGTTGGAGATTTAAGACTCGGGAAATACTTCAATTTTCGCTTTATTCCCAGCTTAGCCTTTGGTAACCGTATTTTAAATTATGATATCCGCCTCCATAAGACAGATACTTTTGATACCATTGTTTCAAATCAAAAAGTGAGTTCAACATTTATCGAATTACCAATGTTACTGAAATTTAGGTCAGCACGTGTTCATAATTTCAGGGCTTATGTTATTGGCGGCGTCAAATATAGTTTCGATCTTGCCTCACAAGCTAACAAAAAGGATGAAATTAGAAACTATGATCCAAAACTTTACCGCACTGACACCCAAATTACCGGTGGTGCTGGTCTGGATTTTTTCATGAACTGGTTTAAATTCGGCGTCGAATTAACAATGTCGTATGGCCTGAGGGATATGTTACTTCAGGAAGGTACCATTTACACCAATGGTATCGAAAGTTTAAAGTCGAAAATATTTATGCTTACTTTTACATTCGAAGGATAATCAGATTTAAATTCAAAACTATCGTAAAAATTCTACCTGAAATGAGCAATAATCCGGAAAACAGAGAGCTGTTTGATTCGATCATCAATAAAGCCACACTTAAGCAGGATGTTTATCACAACACTTACGAAACTTTTAACCAGTTTAAAACCGGGATAAAAGAGCTTGTCCGTGAATTTCAAAATACCGAAATTCAATCAAAAAGAGCGATTCCGTTTGAGCATAAAAACCGGGGCGAATTTGAAGTGGAGCTTAAGTTTGCCGGCGACATTCTCATTTTTATGATGCACACCAATATTTTTGAGTTTTCGCGCGATCATGAGGTGATGAAAATGCCGTATGTTCAGGAAGATATCGAACGCTCCTATTGTGGCATCATCAATATTTATAATTTCCTTGGCGATTCGTTTAAATACAAGCGCATCAACGATGTCGGCTATCTGATCGGCCGGGTTTTTATCAATAAAGACATGCATTATTTTATCGAAGGGAAACGCGAAATCGGTTTTTTGTACCAGAATTTCGCCAATGCCATCATGGATGAACATGCAGCCCGGAATATCATCAAATCGGCCATAAAATATGCGCTAAATTTCGATTTGCTTACACCACCCTACAACGAAGTTAAAATTCTGAGCGTGTACGAAATCCAGACTACGCTTGATAATATGAAGATCAAGACAGGCAAACGCCTCGGCTTCAAGTTTCAGGCCGATCATGACGAAGAAGATAAAACTACCGAAACCGAATAACAATTAAGGTGGTTTTTAAAGCCGGTTGTTAATTTCCGGATATTTATCTTGTTTTATCT
>CAYOWJ010000588.1:0-1716 GCA_964407625.1 uncultured Lentimicrobiaceae bacterium | reverse complement strand
GGGTTTGCGATTTTGCAGCCAGGGATAAAACCGGAAATCTCAAAAACCACTCCCGACAGGGAAGTGTGACACTTTTCAGATAGACAATGAAATTTGTATTCTTACTTAAAGCATCATTATTCAAATAGAATCTTCACTAGAAAGCTTTTATTTGATTTTTATCGCAACCTGGTAAAAATTATTAACAGCGCCTAAAACTTCATAATCAATATAAAACGAACTTACCCATTCGGTAAAAGCCTTAAATTCGTGCATCGGAACGTTGAACTCATCAAAAAACAGGATATCTCCTTTTTTAATAAAGGGCGCCAGGGTTGTAAGCACATAAAGCGTGGCACTATAAATATCAGCATCCAGATGAATAATCGTGCGTTTATCGAATTTATGCTCTTTTAAAAATCCCGGTAAAGTCTGCTGGAACAATCCCTGATAAAAAATACATCTGGTATCCTGAATATCCGGAGTTTTGTTATTGTTCGACATGGCTCCCTTTTTAAACGGGCCCCAGGCTTCAGGCAAACCAGTGAAAGTATCAAAGCCTGAAAAAGAAGCATTGGAATTCTTAATATGCTGAACCCACCATTTAAACGAATTTCCGCCAGCAACGCCAAATTCCAGATAATTAATCTCAGATTCAAGGTTCTCTTTTTCGACGATATGTTGGTAAAGATCATATCGTTTGCTGTAATCAAATTTAAAAGAATAGTAGTCAGAAAAAGTCAGGTTTCTGTTTTTCTTTATCCATTTGCTGAGTTTGGTCATGTACCCGATAAAAATCATCAGATTTGAAATGGGGCCGAATAGCAGATCTAAACGCAACCAGAAAAAAAAACCCTTAAGTTTGCCTCGGTACCTGATTAATTGCATAATTTTTTAAAATTGTGTTGATGGAGACGATAAACTGATGGTAAAAAACTATCGAAATTATAATTTGATATCTTTACTAAAAAATTTTGGCAAAGATACCCGAATAAAAATAAAAATGAAAAATCTTTGTTTGACCGGATTGTTGTTAACGCTCCTTCTGATCAATGATAGCAGCATATTTAGTCAGACAACGATCACGCTGCAACCCGATTCGATCGACGGTAAAGATGCCCATTTATTTAACCTTGCACCAGCAACAAACTTTGGGGAAATTAATATTTATATGGCAAATGCCTGGACCTGGGATGGAATTCCCGGTCTTATCAGAGGCTTACTCGAATTTGATTTCTCTATAATTCCACCTTACGCCGTGGTTATCGATGCAAAGCTTTCGTTATTTTATCACCAGATTAATGGCGGACCAACGCCTCAGACTCATTCGTCACTGGGCGGGCCAAACATAAGTTTGCTTCAGCGGATTATCGATGAATGGGACGAAAATACAGCTTCCTGGAACAATCAGCCTCAGATCGATACCACACACCAGATTATACTTCCCGAAAGTACAAGCCCAACCCAGGATTATCCGGATATTGATGTTATTGCAATTATTCAGGATATGGTCGAAAATCCGCTCACGAGTCATGGTTTTTTGTTTCGCATTCAAACCGAAGAATATTACCGGAGAATGGTTTTTGCCTCCTCCGATCATTTGGTCGACAGCCTTCATCCAAAACTTGTGATTACCTATTGTGCCTGTAATCCAAACCTGGGAAATGATACAACCTTTTGTGCCGGCAATGAGATCGAACTTACTCCAGGCTCTTTCTATCAGAATTATTTTTGGCA
>CAYOWJ010000587.1:0-1722 GCA_964407625.1 uncultured Lentimicrobiaceae bacterium | reverse complement strand
TTGGTTGCCACTGCGCACATTTGTTGGTAAAACACCTGTTAAAAATCAGTCCACCGCTTGAGCGATTCCAGGGGATCATCGTGAGGCTTTTTCCCAGGTTAAACCTGCCGGGGATCGTGCGTGTTAGTCTGGGTATTGAAAACACGAAAGAGGAGATCGACACATTGATTCAAACGTTGACCATAATTGCAGTGAAGAAGCAGAAAAAAGGCGCTTCCAGGGAAAACGAAATATCCACCTTAACCCAGACAGAGGTGCAAAAACAGATGAAAGATTTCGCCAGAGAAGTGGCCTGTAAAGTCTATGCCTGAGGCGGGAATTAACAGTGACAATTGTTAAACCATATCATTGTATTTTTGTTTGACGCCGAATGACATCACATTACTGTTCGTTATCTTTTAAAAATGCTCCGGTACTTTAAAATGATTTTCGGGAAACGTCAGACCTGCCGCCGAATAATTCAAAGATGGATAATGATTTTTTAGAGATTTAAAAACAAAGGCAAAAAAATGAAGGCATGAAAAACGTAGTTTCTATAGGATTGATTTGGATGCTACTATTTCTGGTGGTCAATGCTGGCGCACAAGAGAATAGATTTATCCCGGGAAGAATAAACCTTGCCAGCGAAAACACCAACTCCATGGACGACTCAACGCACAACTGCCGGTTTTGGGGGATGCTGGCTTCGGGAAGTTTTAACGACAGCATCAAAACCAGTCATTTGAAGGCGTTTAAGCAACTGGCTTCTTCAAATCCTAATGGTTGGGGTTCCGGCTTTTACACGAAAACAATCAGAGGTGGGTTTATCCCGGTAATTAATCGCGGCATGTGGCGTGCCGACCAGGATTTCCTTTTTGATTCCAGCGCCAGAATGATGCTGGACAATTTAACAACTTGTGGAATTGCGCACATCCGGAAATCTTCATCTGGTTATGTCAATATCCCGGATCCGCACCCATTTTACACAAAGTCGCTGCAGCGTGATTTCTCCATGCTTTTTGCCCATAACGGAACACTTAACAAACCCACACTTATTTCGATGCTCGGCACATACACCAACGAAAACCATTATAGCTACAGCGGTGACGACATTAATGATCCGAACCATGACACCGATCTTTACAGGCTATACCTGATGAAATGGATTGATGAACATCCAGCCAATGGCATTACAACGTGTTTGTCCAATGCATTGGTTTCGCTTACCACCCAGATGGGAACAAACCTTTCGTATAACTTTATAATGGTTTCAAATTATGATACGCTTTGGGCGCTTTGTTATAACAACACTTTATCGTATCATCGCGAGACAGAACCGTCGGGTTATGTGTGGGAGATTGCCTCCCAGCCTTTGAGCGAAACAGGGTGGGTGAGGGCAACCAACTATTATCTTTATGCCTTTACAACAAATAAGGCAACACCCGACTCAATCCCTGTAAAAGATATGGGATTTGGTCTGCCCGAAAATATTGATAAAACCTGTCCGCTTAGTTTTACCTTCCCAAATCCTTCAACCGGAAATACCATCAATATCCGGATAGAAGCAAAAGAAAGCCAACGGGTTTCGCTGCAATTGTATGATTCCCGGGGACGGATTTTATCAAACCTGTCTGATATCAGGATTCAATCCGGAGAGAATCTTTTTATATTTGACATTGGTCTCCAAAAGTCAGGCATTTATTGCCTGAAATTGGATGCCGGGAAAAACAGTCAGACAAAAAA
>CAYOWJ010000586.1:0-1723 GCA_964407625.1 uncultured Lentimicrobiaceae bacterium | reverse complement strand
AAATGATCATCGACACCCTTAAATTTTGGGTGAGCGACACCGGAATCGGCATTCCTGATGAGTTTCAGTCGATGATTTTCGATCGTTTCAGGCAGGTCAGGCCCGACTCGACAAAACTTTACGGCGGCAATGGCCTTGGATTAGCCATTTCGAAAGCCTATATCGAACTCATGGGTGGCAATTTATGGGTAGAATCATCCACCGGAAGCGGTTCTTGTTTTTATTTTACCATTCCTTTCAAACCTGCAACACCTCTGGTAAAAACAAATCTCCCCATCGTTGTAACCCATTCTTCTTTACAAAATGAACCAACACGGACAATCCTCCTCGCTGAGGACGAATGGAGCAATTATGTATTGATGGAAACCTTCCTTAAAAGCGGCAATTTTATCGTTATCCATGTTAATAATGGTTTGGATGCCATTAAGGAACTCAGAAAAAATCCCGCGATTGACCTTGTTTTAATGGACATAAAAATGCCGGAATTAAATGGCTATGAGGCGACAAAAATCATGAAAGCCGAAAAACCTGAACTTCCGGTTATTGCCATTACTGCCTATGCCCTGGCTGGCGACCGCGAAAAAGCTGTTGCTGCAGGATGCGATGATTATATTGCCAAACCCATCAGAAAAGCAGATTTGCTTGCCCTGGTTGATAAACATTTAAAGTTGGCAATCAAATGATAAAATAATTCAGGAACTTAAATGTTTTGATTAAAATAGTGGAAACTCCCGGATTAATTCAAAAAAAAACAGCCCTGTCTGTTTATAATACTGGTTCATCCATCAGTTGGAGGATGAAATAAATGAGCATTTCGGTTACTTAAGTAATGATTTATGAGGACAATCGTTTAAAAATAAATTGTTTTCCCGGTCGACAACCGGCCAAAACCATCATCAAACACGCGTGCTATTAAAAAAACTGTTTATGAAAAATTTAATAAAGCCAAATATTCTGATCGTTGACGATATTGAGGATAATCTGGCCTTAATCGAAAGCATCCTGGAAGTATTCGATGTTAATCTTATTATGGCGCAATCGGGCAGTGAGGCTATCGAAAAAATACATGATACCGAAATCGCCCTGGCTCTGATTGATATCAGGATGCCTGGCATGAGCGGTGTAGAACTGGCCAACCTGCTCCAGCATGATAAAACCAGGGATACTTTTCCGATAATTTTTATCACTGCCCAGGTTAAAGATGAGCTTGAACTCGAGAAATGTTACGAATCGGGTGCAGTCGATTTTATCCTGAAACCGGTGAATAAAGGAATTTTAACAAGTAAGGTTAAGATTTTTCTTGAATTATTCCTTCAAAAACAGCAAATCGTCAAGCAGAACATCGAACTTGAAAACACAACAAATGAGCTGGCTTTGCTTAATCAAAGACTTATCCAAAATGGCCAGTTTACCAACTCCCTGTTACAAACAATCCCTTTTGGAATGACTATCGTTGACCAGGAAGGTACGGTGCTTTTTATTAACGAAAACTTCCAAAAATCAATCGGTAAAGAAACCATTGGAAAAAAATGCTGGGAATTGTATAAAGACGACAAAATACAATGTACCGATTGCCCGCTGATTAACGGTATTGAATTCGGAGAAACTATCATCAAGGAAATCAATGATGCGTTGGATGACAGGATTCTTGAAATCCATTACACCGGCATGCTTTTTCAAGGAAAAAGGGCAACGCTTCAGGTTATTGAGGATGTCACCGCCC
>CAYOWJ010000585.1:0-1729 GCA_964407625.1 uncultured Lentimicrobiaceae bacterium | reverse complement strand
TATGATGCCAGGACAAGATTCGATTAAGACAGCCTATGAAGCTTACGCAAAAGGCCTTCAAAACCAAATGACAACCATGCAGGCTGAATTGGAAAACAAATACGCCGATTACACAACCAACCAGGCCACCATGTCGAATATCATTAAACAAACCAAAGAAAGAGAAATTCAGGACCTGCAAACCCGTATCGAAACATTTAATCAACAGGCACAGCAGGATTTGGCCGACAAAGAAAATGAACTGACTGCACCGGTTATCGAAAAAGCCAGAAAAGCCGTTGAAGCCGTTGCCAAAGAAAATGGTTACACCTATATTTTTAACAGCTCACAGGGTATGCTGCTTTACTCCGATCCGGGTGATGATATCACCACATTGGTAAAAAAGAAATTGGGCATTAACTAATTTTTACTCAAAATATTTAAAAAGTCCTTCCATACGGAGGGACTTTTTTTTATCCATAAACCTGCATTAAAAAGCCTTTTATCATGTTCATGGTTTGTGCTTTTGCCTCAACAAAACCCATGTGACCAACGTTAGCCAGGATTAAAACTTCCGAATGATCGGGCAACATGGCCTGTGCCATAATGTTTTGAACCGGAATTCGAGGGTCTTTTTTCCCCGCAATAAACAAAAACGGGATTTTGGATTTCATCAGCAGATCAAGTTTCCCGGTACGCTGTTTCATGCCTTCAATTGCTGCAATAATGCCTTCGGCAGAGGTTTTTAATGCCATGTTTTTCAATTGCTCAACTTCCTCCTGAAATAACGAAACACTGGCTTCGGCAAACAAATCGGGAATAAACTCGCTGATAAATCCACCCCGGTTCATTTTTACGATATTAACGGTGCGGCGGCGGTTTTCCTTGACTTCTTCTGTATCGGCAGTAGCCTGTGAGTGAAACAACCCGATTCCTCTGACCATTTCAGGGAAGATGTCCGCAAAAGCAAGCGCAACATAGCCTCCCATCGAATGACCGACAATTACGCATTCCTTAATTCTGAGCTCATCTAAAACTGCTTTAACCGATTCGGCCATCAGATCCATCGAGTGAACCTCTTCCAAAACATCGGATTGACCGTGTCCGGGAAGATCAACGGCTACAACCTGGTAATTTTTCGCAAGCTCTTCCGAAAATTGATTCCAGATCTGCAATGCCCCCAGAAAACCATGCAACAAAACTACTGCCCTGCCCTGCCCCCGGCTTTCGAAATTAATGGCTTTTCCTTTAAAATTAACTGAAGCGTTCATTTATGATTTATGATTTATGAAAGTCGCTAAGCGCTTAGCGCAGAGCGCTCTGCCCTTTGTGATTTGTGATTTGTGATTTGAATTTTATCCTCTTGTCATAATTTTTTCTATTTCATCAGCTTCGCGGGGGATTTCGGAGGTTAGATCAACCGGCCCGTTTTCGGTGATCAGAATGTTATTCTCGATCCTGATGCCGAAACCTTCGTCACGAAGGTAAATGCCAGGCTCGCAGGTAAAAACCATGCCCGGCATAAAAGGCTGATATTTGTTGGATGAATCGTGCACATCAAGGCCAAGATGATGCGCCGTTCCGTGCATAAAATACTTTTTGTACAAGGGCTTTTCTGTGTCCTGATTTTTTACATCTTCCGCAGTAAAAAGGCCGGCTTTAATCATTTCTTCTTCCATGAGTTTGTTTACAAACGTGTTGTACTTTTCGAATGTATTTCCAGGGATCATCTGGCTGATGGCTTCTTTTT
>CAYOWJ010000584.1:0-1730 GCA_964407625.1 uncultured Lentimicrobiaceae bacterium | reverse complement strand
AAGATTTCAGATTTGAGAATAACAATTAAATAATGGCCGAAACCTAACAGCCCCGATAGCTATCGGGGTAAAACCTGTTAGGTTTTTTTAAAAAATTAAGATAATATCTTGCAGAAATTTAAGGAAATATGGCGGATTTTTAGAATTGACACTTACGGTGCGCTGGCCATTGCCAATTTGCTGATTTGTGCCATCAGCGGGGTTTTCCTGGCCATTCCTTACGATGTTTCCCGGCCTTTCGAATCATTATCTTCGATGATGATTTTTAATCCTGGTGGGGTGTTTTTTAGAAATGCGCATTACTGGAGTGCACAGTTTTTTCTGATTTTTACGCTTCTTCATACCTGGGATTTCCTGAAAGATGAAAAATCAAAAAAAATAAAAAACGGACTCTGGTTTCGACTGATTTTAAGTTTACTGTTTGTTTTTTATGTGATGATTTCGGGTTTCATCCTCAAAGCCGACAGCGACAGCTTGCAAGCACGACGAATCATTGATGCGCTGATTTCGGGAATTCCGCTTGCCGGAAATCTTCTTTCATACAGCCTGCTTGGCCCGGATGGAACTTTCCAGTTAATTTATGTGCATCACATCGCCACAGCAACCATTTTTCTTTTCGTCATCATCCTCGAACACGCGAAAACCATCTGGACGAAAATCGGCACCTTTTTATGGACGGTCATTTTTGTAGCAATAATCAGTTTTTTCTTTGCAGCACCTCTAAACACCAGACTGGACGCAGTTTTAAAAGGTCCCTGGTATTTTGTCGGTTTGCAGGAAATGCTTTTTTGGATGAGCCATCCAGCCTGGATTTTGGCGGTTATTGGCATTTTTCTCACATTGATTTTTTATCTTCCAAAGATTGACGAAAAAATTGCATCCATCGTTAAACGGTTTATTCTTTATTCGTTTTTCATTTATTTTGGATTGACAATTATTGCCTGGTTTTTCAGAGGTGAAAACTGGAAATGGAACTGGAAAGTTCAGGAAACAAGTTTTCCGGTCAGGTTAGCGCCAATTCCTTTAACCGCTTATCCGGACAGCCTTTTTACAAATTTACAAACTTTAGGTGCAAAAACCGAAGGATGTCTGGCCTGCCATTTTGGGATGACCGGCTTTTCGCCTTCGCACAATCCTGTTGCATTGGGTTGTGCGGCTTGCCATCTTGGCGATCCGCTAACTTTGAATAAAAATCAGGCGCACCGGAAGATGATCAAAATTCCCGGAAATATCGAAAATACTACTGCCACCTGCGGCACTACCGGATGTCACCCCGAAATTGCCAGCCGCATACAAACCACTTTAATGACAACGATGAGCGGCGTCGTGAGCGTGGATAGGTTTGTGTTTAACGAAACCGAAACACCAGGCCAGTTATCTCACATCAAAAATATCGGGCATAGTCCGGCTGACCAGCATTTGCGCGATATGTGCGCCAACTGCCACCTCGGAAATCCTAAAACCGAATATGGCCCGATTAATCAGGAATCCCGCGGAGGCGGTTGCAATGCCTGCCACCTGAATTATGGCAAAGATGCTTTGGCCGAACTTCAAAAATCGAATGGAAAAATTATCGAAAATGCTGACATGAAGTTTCATCCCGAACTTTCTTTAAAGATTTCAAACAACCACTGTTTTGGCTGCCACAGCCGTTCAGGAAGGATTTCGACAAATTACGAAGGCTGGCACGAAACCCAATTGAATGAAAAGGATATTACCGATTGGAAAAA
>CAYOWJ010000583.1:0-1740 GCA_964407625.1 uncultured Lentimicrobiaceae bacterium | reverse complement strand
CCCGAAAAGCTGATGAAAATTTTTACTGCCCAGGGATTGGTAAATTATGTTAAAGAAATGAGCTGATTTGCAATAAGGTAATATTACTTCCGTTTGAACATCACTTTCTAAAAACTGTTATCTGCAAGTTTGATAACAGTTTTTTTTAATGATATTTGATGAAAAAAATCTTGTATGTCTCTGGAATCATCGTATTCCTTGTCTTGGCTTATCTCATTGTTCTTGATCTTTATCCGAAAAATGCCGGCAGATTTCCTTTCTTTGCCCTCCTTTTTTTAGGTGATTTGTATTTATGGAATTCCGTAAAAGCCTGGATTAATTCCAAAAAACGATTGATCCGCTATGTTCTCCCGGCATTGTATTGGTCGCCTTTTGCGCTGCTTCTGGCGCTGGTTGGATTTTCGATGGTCTTCACCGAAAATGACTGGAACAATACCTTCAAAATTTATTCTTTTGGTTTTGTCTTTGTAGTTTATGCCTCCAAACTTCTCCCGATACTTTTCCTGCTTTTCGCCGATGTAATCCGGTTGCTCCGCTACATCAACATGAAAGCTGCCTCGGTAAAAAAGGGACATTCAGAAAAGTTTGAAGGAAAAAAAATAAGTCGTGCAAAATTCTTGCAGGATGTCGGGCTGATTTCGGGTGGTATTTTGTTTAGTGGCCTGATAACAGGCATGTTTAAATGGGCATATGAGTTTAAGATAAAGCGGCACATGCTCAACATTTCACAACTTCCAAAATCTTTTGATGGGCTTAAAATTGTACAGATTTCGGATATCCACCTTGGAAGTTGGGCAGGCGAACACCAGTTAAAAGATGCTGTAAACCTGATTAATGGTCTAAATCCAGATCTCGTTTTTTTTACCGGTGACCTTGTAAATTATAAAACTGATGAGGCTTTCAGGTTTGAAAATATTCTGAGCAAAATTAAATCCAGACATGGTGTTTTTGCTACTCTCGGCAACCATGATTACGGCGATTATACCCGCTGGCCATCGGTTGAAGCCAAGATACAAAACATGACCGACCTTTTTGATTTTTACAAACGAATGGGATGGAAATTACTTCGTAACGAAAATGAGCTTATTCGGCAAGGTGAAGATTCGATTGCTGTGATTGGCGTTGAGAACTGGGGTGATTTTTCAAGATTTCCAAAATATGGCGATATTGCAAAAGCCTCGCTTGGGACTGAAAATGCTCCTGTAAAGCTGCTTCTCTCGCACGACCCGACACACTGGGAAAAAATTATCAGCCAGGAAAATCCTGACATCGATATCACCTTTGCAGGTCATACCCATGGTTTTCAGTTTGGAATTGAAATCAAAAACATAAAATGGAGCCCTGCAAAATATATTTACAAACATTGGGCAGGTCTGTACGAAAACACTTCGGCAACTGCAAAGCCACAGTTTTTGTATGTCAACAGGGGTTTGGGGAATATCGGCTATCCTGGTAGAATCGGCATTTTACCCGAAATAACACTGTTCGAATTAAAAACTGTATAAAAAAGGAGACGTTTCGGTGCCTCCTTTAACCCTGGCAATAAAACCAATTATTAACCAATGGTTATTAATTTCTTCGGTTTTTCTTTAGCTTCTTCCTTTTTCGGAAGTGTAATCTTTAATAAGCCATCCTTATAATTTGCCTTAATTTTACCATCGTCGATTGTTTTTGGCAAACTAAAGCTACGTTTAAACGACTGATAGCTGAATTCACGGCGTGTAAATTCTTTGCCTTCTT
>CAYOWJ010000582.1:0-1742 GCA_964407625.1 uncultured Lentimicrobiaceae bacterium | reverse complement strand
ATTTCTCATAATTGAAAAAAAGAGGTTCCCTGAATTGTGCTTCAGGGGCCTCTTTTACTTATCAAAAACCAGGTAATTTATGATGAACACCAAAAATTTAGGATTGATCGGAGGAATTGTTTTCCTTTTTGTTATGCTTCTTTTGCCGCTTCCCGATGGGATGAGTCCGGAAGCCCGCAACGCCGGAGTTGTTGCACTTTTTATGGCCATTTGGTGGATAACCGAAGCCATTCCTGTGTATGCCACCGCCTTTGCTCCCATGGTTTTGTTTCCTTTGCTGGGTGTTTTACCGGCAAAAGATACCGCCATCAACTATGGCCACGATCTTATTCTGATGATGATTTCCGGGTTTTTCATCGCCAAAGCCATCGAAGCCCATGGCCTCCACAAACGTATTGCGCTCTTGCTGATAAAAGCATTGGGCACAAGCAGGGCAAGGATTTTACTGAGCATCATGATCGCCACAGCATTTTTATCGATGTGGATTGCCAACATCACCGCCGCTTTAATGATGTTGCCGATTGGGCTGGCTATCATTTTTAAAGAAGAAACACTTGGGAATCCTGGAAGCAAATTCGGTACAGCCATCATGCTTGGAATTGCTTATGCTGCCAGTATAGGCGGCACTGCCACGCTGATTGGTTCTCCAACCAACCTGATTTTTACGGGTATGATGGGCAAAATATTTCCGGAGGCACCATCATTTAGTTTTTATTCCTGGCTTAAAATAGGGATTCCACTATTAATCATTTTCCTGCCTGTAATCTGGTATTACCTGGTCCGGTATTTTAAAATCACCGGCAGCATTCCCGGCAACCGTGAACTTATCCACGACGAATTAAAGCAATTGGGAAAAATGTCAGCAGGCGAAAAGCGGGTGTTGTGGATTTTTATTTTTACAACGTTTGGATGGATTTTCAGAGAAGACCTGGTTATCGATACTTTCGTGATTCCGGGCTGGAGCCATTTGCTGGGGCTGGGCGAATTTGTGAGCGACAGCACCGTTGGCATGTTTTCGGTGATGCTGCTTTTTATGTTTCCGGCATCAAAAAACAAACGGCTGCTCGACTGGAAAACCGCCAAAGAAATTCCCTGGGGCGTTGGCATTATTGTAGGTGGAGGCTACGCATTGGCCGAAGGATTCAAAGTTACCGGACTGGCAACCTGGCTTGGCGAACAACTTTCGTTTATCTCCGGTTTTCACTTTTTGATTATACTTTTTATTGTTGTAGGCGTAGTTTTGCTTTTTACCGAGATGAACTCCAACACGGCAACCGCAAATATTTTCCTTCCCATCCTTGCCAGCATTGCCGTTGCAGGCGCTATTAACCCCATCCTGCTGATGATTCCGGCAACATTTGCCGCTTCATTTGTATTTATGATGCCAGCCGGAACCGGGCCAAACACCGTCATTTTTGCCAGCAACAAACTCACCGTCCCCGACATGTTCAAATGTGGCGTGGGTTTAAAGCTCATCAGCATGGTTTTCCTTCCGCTGATTCTTTATTTTTTAATTATCGTGGTTCTGGGAATGGATTTGGCGCTTCCGGTGTGGGCGAAGTAAGAGTTGTTTATGGTTTTTTAATCACGAGCACTGTTTAAAAAAACGATTTTCTGCTAAAAGGCATCCGCTCTCAGTGGATTTCTTTTTTTTACCCTCCAAAAGGTAAAAACCTCGGAACCTTTTTCTGGTAGGCAGCATAGTCGGGATATTTGCCTTTGCTGATCTCTTCGCTGAAATT
>CAYOWJ010000581.1:0-1743 GCA_964407625.1 uncultured Lentimicrobiaceae bacterium | reverse complement strand
TCCTGAAAAGGTTGTGAATACGATAAAAAATATTGACGGCTATCCCGAACTTTTCCAAAAAGCCTTCGGAACCAACGATGTAACGGTTAACCGTATCGCCAAAGCTATCGCCCAGTTTGTCAGGACGTTGATTTCTTCAAATTCAAAATTTGACAAATACCTGCGTGGCGAAGAGCAACTCAGCCCGGAAGAGCTGCGTGGCTTCGTGCTTTTCACCACCGAAGAAGGGGCAGATTGTTTCCATTGTCATGGTGGCTCAGGAAATCCGTTGTTTACCACCAACAAGTTTTACAACAACGGCAAAGATTCCGTTTTTACCGATCCTTTCGACAGGTTTGGTGTAACCGGCGACCCGATGGAAAAAGGCGCCTACAAAGCCACAACCCTCCGAAACATCGAACTTACAGGCCCTTACATGCACGATGGCCGTTTTGAAACCCTGGATGAGGTAATTGAGTTTTATTCCAAACATCTCATCAACACGCCCTACATTGACCCGCTGATGCACCACATCATAAACGGCGGAATCCAGCTTACGCCAAACGAAAAGGCAGATTTAATGGCTTTTATAAAAACCTTGCGGGATGAGGAATTCTTGACCAACCCTGCCTTTGCAAAGCCTGACAGGATGCCGGGCTTATGATTATCAGTTAGTACCTCAGCTAAAACCAGAAAATTTGCCTACTTTTGCGGCGTCAAATTTATCAAGTCGGATGCTCATCAAGGTTCAGGACTTAAAATTTTACACTTGAGTCCATTCCCGGAACCCGGTTTTCTCTGCAAACTGAGAATTAAATCTTTCCTGAATGGCCCAAAACAAGCAACATAAACACAAAATATAATGATTACAGTTTCTAACCTGGGTATTCAATTTGGAAAACGGGTGTTGTTCCAGGATGTTAATATGAAATTCACATCCGGCAACTGTTACGGCATCATCGGTGCCAACGGCGCAGGAAAATCGACCTTCCTGAAAATGCTTTATGGTGAAGTTGTCGGCACCAAAGGAAACGTAATGTTCGGGCCTGGCGAACGGTTGTCGGTGCTCAAACAAAACCACTCCGAATTTAACGATTTCACGGTTCTTTCGACCGTTCTGATGGGTCATGAAAAATTATGGTCGGTGATGAATGAAAAAGATGCCCTCTACGCCAAAACCGACTTTACCGAAAACGACGGCCACCGGGCCTCGGAACTGGAAGAGAAATTTGCCGAAATGGACGGCTGGAACGCCGAAAGTGATGCTGCCAGTTTATTGAGCGGGCTTGGCGTGAAAGAAGACCTTCACGATAAACTGATGAACGAGTTAAACGGCAAAGAAAAGGTAAAAGTTTTGCTGGCTCAGGCGCTCTTTGGCAAACCCGACAACCTTTTGCTCGATGAGCCCACCAACGATCTTGACCTTGATACGGTGAACTGGCTCGAAAATTATCTTGCCGAATTTACCAACACGGTGCTTGTTGTTTCGCACGACAGGCACTTTTTGGATTCGATTTGTACTCACATCGTGGATATCGATTTTAACAGGATTCAGCAATTCCCCGGAAACTATACTTTTTGGTACGAATCGAGCCAGCTGGCGCTCAGGCAGCAGCAAACCCAGAATAAAAAAGCCGAAGACCGTAAAAAGGAGTTACTCGAGTTTATCGCCCGTTTCAGCGCGAATGCCTCAAAATCGAAGCAAACAACCAGCCGCAAAAAGATGATCGAGAAGCTGAACATCGAAGAAATAAAACCTTCGAC
>CAYOWJ010000580.1:0-1745 GCA_964407625.1 uncultured Lentimicrobiaceae bacterium | reverse complement strand
ATGCCGATGATGACAATGGCAACAAACTCCCTTCGGGAAACTATATCATCAACCTTTTATTTGAAGGGCAGAATGTAGGGAGTTTAAAGGTGAGGAAGTGGTGAAGAGAGGAAGAGGAGAAAGGGAGAATGGGTGAAGGGGAGAATGGGAGAAGATAAGAAGAACTTAAAAATTGGCTGAAATAACGGTTTTTGTATTTTTTTGGATAAACTCCTTTCAATTGCCGTAAAATCCCCCCATTTTTAATAGTTTTGCAAACCTAAAAAATTCAGAAATATGAATCAAAAAGACCTTTCGATTGACAGGAAATTTTCGAACAGCGACATCGAAAATGAACTAAAATACCTAAACCTGCTGGCCAAACAATTTCCCACTGTTCAGTCGGCAAGCACTGAAATCATTAACCTCGAAGCGATTCTCAACCTCCATAAAGGAACCGAACATTTCCTTTCGGATATCCACGGCGAATACGAGATTTTCAGTCATGTGCTCCGGAACGGCTCCGGCGTTGTGAGACAGAAAATTGAGGATGTTTTCAAGAAAACACTTCGCAAATTTATCAAAGACGAACTGGCAACCCTGATTTATTACCCCGAAGAAAAAATTGCACTCATCCAGAAACAGGAAACCGACATCGAAGAATGGTACGCTGTAACCTTGCAGCGGTTAATTGAAGTTACCCGCTCAACAGCCTCAAAATACACGCGATCCAAAGTCAGGAAAGCGCTTCCCGAAGATTTTGCCTACATCATCGAGGAGTTGCTCCACGAAAATCCTACCGACCGTAACAAGGAGAAATATTTCGAAGGCATCATCCAGACCATCATCCGCATCGAGCGCGCCAAAGAATTTATTGTAGCCATCTGCAAACTCATCCAGCGCCTTTCGATTGACCGGCTTCACGTGGTTGGCGATATTTTCGACCGCGGCCCAAGCCCCGAAAAAGTGATGGACAAACTCCTCGAATATCACTCCGTTGACGTACAATGGGGCAACCACGACGTAATCTGGATGGGCAGCGCAGCCGGCATCAAAGCCTGCATTGCCAACTTAGTAAGGATTTCGGCGAGATACATGAACCTCAACACCATCGAAGACGGCTACGGCATCAGCCTAATGCCGCTGGCCACTTTTGCCATGGAATTTTACAAAGACGACCCTTGCAGCCAGTTTAAACCCAAAATCGCCGAAGGCGTTGACCCCGGGAGCAAGGAAATCAGAATGGTACGCCAGATGCAAAAGGCCATTTCGGTAATTCAGTTTAAACTTGAGTCCGAAATTATCAACCGCAACCCTCAGTTTGAAATGAGCGACAGGAATTTGCTGGAAAAAATCAATTTCGAACAAGGCACCGTTAACGTTGACGGCAAGGATTATAAAATGCTCGACACCCATTTCCCGACCATTGACCCAAAGAATCCTTACGAGCTTACTGCCGAGGAAAATGAAGTGATGGACAGGCTCCGGATTTCGTTCATGCACAGCGAGCGGCTCAAAAAACATGTTAAGTTTTTGTATGCCAAAGGCAGCATGTACCTTTGTTACAACAACAACCTCCTTTTGCATGGCTGCGTTCCGATGAATGCCGATGGCACTTTTACCAAAATGGATTTTGAAGGCGAGCTTTTAGATGGCCGCGAGCTGGTCACCAAATTTGATGTGTATTCGCGTAAAGCCTATTTTACCCGCAACGACAAAAAACCCGACCTGGTAGCGCAAGACCACCTTTGGTACCTTTGGTGCGG
>CAYOWJ010000579.1:0-1748 GCA_964407625.1 uncultured Lentimicrobiaceae bacterium | reverse complement strand
CATTATGTTAATTCTTAGTTTAAATATTTTATTTTTTTGACAGGACAAAATTCCTCAATTCTTTAATGGTCTGGTTGAGAAAAGAGGCTATCTCAAATGTTTTTAAAACGCAAAGAACACAAAGAAAGACGCAAAGGGCCGCAAAGACAACACGTTGAAATAATAATCTTTGCGGTTCTCTGCGATACAACTCTGCGGTTCTCTGCGGTTAAATATTTCATTTTGAGGTAGCTTCTTTATAATCAATCACCTAAAAAAATGAACGGATTTTATTTTTATCTTTTAAAGGTAAACTTTAACCTGGTGAACCTTGCCTGGGCCCGATAAGGGCAACAAATCACCCGAAACTATTTTTCCATCGCACAAAATCTGTTTTTCACCGGCTCCTTTATTTTCGACCGAAATCTGATAAACCTCACCTCTGAATTTGCGGATTACGGAAAATTGCGGGATTTCGGCCGGTAATTTTGGGTCAATCCTGAGGCCGTCATAGTCGGGCCGGATGCCTAAAATGTACTGGCTGATGGCGTAAAAATTCCAGGCTGCTGTTCCGGTGAGCCATGAATTTTTGGCTTCCCCGGGTTTGGCGGCATCTTTTCCGGCGATCATCTGCGAATAAACATAAGGCTCGGTTTTGTGCAGTTCATGGACATTGTCGAGATAGGCCGGGGTAATCCGTTTATAATAATCAAAGGCCCGTTCGGGATTTCCGGTGATAGCCTCCGAAATGATTATCCAGGGATTGTTGTGGCAAAAAATGCCCGCGTTTTCTTTGTAGCCCTCCGGATAGGTTGAGATTTCGCCCAGATTCAGATAATATTTTGTGAATGCCGGATTATTTAGGACAATCCCGTATTTGCAGGCCAATAAATCGTTCACCGAATTGAGGGCTTTCCTTGCCCGTCCGTCGTCTTGGCCAATCCCTGCCATCACGCAAAAACCCTGCGATTCGATGAAAATCCGGCCTTCTTCATTTTCATGGCTTCCGATTTTTTTACCATAAAAATCGTATGCCCTCAAAAACCAGTCGCCGTCCCAGGCATGTTTATCGATGGCGTTCTTCATCGACAAAATATGATGACGCGCAGTTTTGGCTTCATTTGTTTTGCCGGTTTTTTCGCAGATTGTGGCAAATTCATTCCCATAAAGGACAAACATCCCGGCAATCATAACCGATTCGGCCTGGCCGCCCTGTTGGTTTTCGGTAGTTTGGAACGATTCGCCCGGAGTTTTCGAAAAACAATTCAGGTTGAGGCAATCGTTCCAGTCGGCACGGCCAATGAGTGGCAGCCCGTGCGGGCCAAGGTTTTCGGTAACATGATAAAACGATCGGCGGATATGTTCAAAAATGGTAGCCTGGTTATTTTCATCATTGTCAAAAGGTGCGAGGTCGTCAAGAATGGACCAGTCGCCGGTTTCTTTGATGAACGATGAAACCGCCAGAATCAGCCAGAGCGGGTCGTCGTTAAAGTTGCTGCCAACTTCCAGATTTCCGCGTTTGGTGAGCGGCTGATATTGATGATAAGCGCTGCCATCCTGCATTTGCGTTGCCGCAATATCCAAAATACGATGTTTTGCCTTTTCGGGGATAAGATGTGCTACGCCAATCAAATCCTGATTTGAGTCGCGGAAACCCATCCCGCGGCCGATGCCCGATTCAAAATAGGAAGCGCTGCGCGAAAAATGATAGGTAATCATGCACTGATACTGGTTCCAGGTGTTCACCATGCGATCGAGGCGGAGGTCGC
>CAYOWJ010000578.1:0-1753 GCA_964407625.1 uncultured Lentimicrobiaceae bacterium | reverse complement strand
CAATTCGACAATTTGACCCCAGAGAGCTATCGGGGCGACGATTCGATAATTCGACACCCGATAGCAATCGCGGCGGCAACTGGAAGAATGGAAGAATTCGGCAATCCGGCAGTAGCAGCAGGACAGGTGCGTGATAAAAAATGGGTCACATTAATTTTATGGGGATTAACCAACAAGCCGGTCCAAATAAGGAAGAAAGAATTCGATTACAAATGATAGAATGGGTGGTTTAATGATTTTGGAATAATAAAATCTTAGCTGGTCAATTTTAGTTTAATTTCGATGCTATTGGCAGGAGATGGCAGCACCGTAGGTGCGAAATTATGGTAGAACGCTTGGCTGGACTATTTTTCTTAAGCCTCGTAGAGGCGATATTATTGCTGAGAAAATCATCCAACTGTATTCAAAATCCTTGATAATTGAGTTTTATAATGTCGCCTCTACGAGGCTGCTTTTTGTGTATCTGCCCATTTTTCTACCATAATATCGTCTCTACGAGACTTTTTTTTGAGAATACTTCAATCTTCTAAAAGCGACTCCCCATTTATTATACCTGATCCTAAAAAATTGAGTTTTGATATTTGAATTTTTTACATTTATTTCTGTGTTCTCTGTGCCTCCGTGGTTAATTTTTAGGAAAACCAGCGATATGTTCGGGCAAAAAAAAAGTGCAACCAGATTGGCTGCACTCTTCAATTAATCAATTAAAAAATCCACTATGAAAAACTATTTCTTTTCTTCTTTTACAGGAGCTGTTTCCGTTGCAGGAACAGGTTTTTTATCGGCCTTTTTTGCTGCGTTAGGGTCAGTTTTTGGTTTGTCGCTTGGTGCAGTATAAGCCTTAAATTGCTCGGGAGTTAAAATGCCTTTAATTCCGTCGTTCAGCTTTTGAGTCTCGGTTTTCATGGCTTCCTGGGTTTTTACTTTATCGTCTTTTAAAGCCAATTTATCTTTATCCATCTGCGTATAACTCTTTACATGCAAATCGGTTAATTTTTTAACCTGATCAGGAGTAAGGTCTTTTACTTTCTTGGTAATTCTTTCGATTGCTTTAGTGGCTTTTTCCTGGGGTGTTAATTTTTTACGTTCAGGATTCTGCTGTGGATTTTGTTGTTTTAGCTGATTTGGATCAGCTTTTTGAGCATCGGTTTTAACCTCTGTTTTTACAGCAGAAGATGCTTCTTTCGATTTTTGGTCGATTGTTTGAGCGTAAGCGCTGCTTCCAAAAATAATGGCAAGTGCAAGCGTAAGTGATAAAATGATTCTTTTCATAATTATTATTTTTAAAGTTATTGCCGATAAACGTATCAAATCAAAATAAGATATTTTTACGCATTACCTTTTAACAATTTTTAGAAATCCAAACCACAGCATCATCAGCAAAACAAGAATGTTTCACATTTCCCGGATACAGCCATAAATACAGCATTTTCAGGAACCTCCTGCGGTGTGTTTGTTATTATTCCTTCACTGCAACTTTGGCTTTGTGGTATTTGTACCATTTATAGCCCCCATAGGCAGCACCAAGCACTGCGAGTATCAGGAGGCCTTCGCCAATAGGAGCTCCGCCGCCGGGAATGTCGCCAACTTCACCGTGTGTTGGTGGTGGTGGCGGGTCGTCGGCAAAAGCAGGGAAACTGAGCATTAAACCCGTCAACAGGATGATTGAAGCTATCGATTTTGTAAATATTTTTTTCATCGTGGTTATTTTTTTGTGCTTAGTTGATGAATATTTTTTCGCTTTTCACGCCAC
>CAYOWJ010000577.1:0-1753 GCA_964407625.1 uncultured Lentimicrobiaceae bacterium | reverse complement strand
GAAAATGTGGTGTTTGGCGAAAACTTTGCCGTAAAGCGAAGTGCTACAAACTAGTTGACGGAGTAGCTTTGGCATCCTCCATAATCACTTCATAAGTATAACCGGCGCCAAAATCTTTATCCAGGCTAATTACACCTTCAAAAACCACAACATCACCAGGGTTTAAATTATCCATGGTGGTAACTGTAAGGTCGTAATAATTTTCAAATTTGGAGCCATCCTGAATATGTGCCCAGTTTTTACCCATAATGCCAGCGTTGTACTTAACAATTTTACCTCTGATTTTAACGGTTTTCCCGGCATATGAAGCCTTTTGCGAATATAGATCAGCAACTGAAATTTCACCTGCTCCAGGTTTAATATTCAATGCTTCCTCCTGCATAGGTGTCCTTTTACCGCTTTCGCGAGGGGTTTGCATGATATCACCGGTTTTTTCAGGAGTTTCGGTAACTTCCTGCACAAGATAAAGCGTTTCGAAGGTACGGTCCAATTCTTTGCTTTGGAAATTTGGCATTTCGTAGCCACCGGAATAATAATACGTTTTGCCCTTCTGGAGGTCTTCTCTTTTTGGAATTGCAATCCAAAATGCAGTTCCTTTTTCTTCAACATTAAGGTAGGTGTAGGTTGATGTGTGCAAAATGTCATCAATAACCACTTTGTGGGTTCCCGGAGGGAGTGTTTCCTCGGTTACCCGTGTAGTGCCCATATTACAGGCAAAAGCTGTAAAAGCCAGCCCAATAAGGAGTGCTAAAAAATGATGTTTAATCTTCATATCAGAAAATAATTTTAAGTTTGAAATTTTCGACAAAAATAGCTTTTTATATATGATGAGCCATGCTTTATGAAACAAATCAGTTTTTAGCAACTACAAAAGTTGCAGGCTGTGATGTGTGAATTCGTAACATAACATTTTATGAAAATCATTGTGGTTTATAGCTGGAAAAGTTTCAGTTTATGGGTTGGCGGGGATATTTCGGCGGATAAAGGGATCATCATGAAATTGCAGAAATAAAATTTCTGATTACGAAAAGCCACGATGTTGGGTCGTGGTTTTTTCATTTGTTAAATGCCGCAAAAGCCACTTCTTACATTTTCCAACAAATCCGGTTTTGAACCAATAAAAATTGCCGGTTCCCGCTTCCGATTATTCGATTTGAAATACTTTTGCTGTTAATTTTTTAACAAGAAATTTTACAAAATAAGCCAACTAAATTTTAGCTAAGATGTACAAAATCGAAACGCACCCGATACTTGAAGTCCCAAAAGCCGAAAAAACAACGTTTTCATTTAACGGTGAGCTCATCGAAGGTGAACAGGGATTTACTATTGCTGCTGCCCTTCACCAGGCTGGATTTCCGGTTCACAGCCATAGTTTGCGCGACCGCAACCGCTCCCTCGAATGTGGCATCGGAAAATGTGGTGCCTGCGAAATGCTTGTTGATGGCAGCATTAAAAGAATTTGTATTACCAAAGTTGATGGTGTTAAAGAAGTTGGCGAAGTCCCGAAAGACTACACCCCAAAACAAGACGAGGTTGACCGTTTCGAGGCCATCAATGTTTATAAAACCCAGGTGGTGATTGTTGGTGCTGGTCCGGCTGGCCTGGCTTGCCGCGAAGAATTGAATAAAAACGGCATCCAGAATATTGTAATTGACAACAACGATAAAATAGGTGGGCAGTTTTTGATGCAGACACACCAGTTTTTCTTTTTTGAGAAAGAGAAAAAATTCGGTGGGATGCGCGGTTTCGACAT
>CAYOWJ010000576.1:0-1758 GCA_964407625.1 uncultured Lentimicrobiaceae bacterium | reverse complement strand
AACATACATCTCACAAAATAATAGCAAATAAAATGGCACACTACAAAACAGCTAAGGAAGACATAGTTCCTTTTGGACAAAAAATAGCATTTGGATCAGGACATTTGGCAAATCAGTTATTCCCGGCAGCTCTTGGCGTTTTTATGATTATTCTGGTTCTGGCTTTAAAAATGAATCCTTTGCTTGCCGGTTTACTTGCTGCGTTGCCACGACTGCTGGATGCTATTATCGATCCTATTATGGGCTATATCTCCGACAATACAAGGTCGAAATGGGGACGAAGAAAACCCTACATCTTTTTGGGAAGTATAATTACCGGGGTCACTTTTATGGTGATGTGGCAGCTCTATCCTGAGAATTCGCAAACCTATAACTTTATCTATTTTTTATCGCTTTCGATGGTATTTTATATTGGATACACCATTTTTGCTGCCCCTTTGATAGGATTGGGATATGAGATGACTCCTGATTATAACGAACGGACCAGGTTAATGGCGGTGTCGCAATGGATGGGGCAAATTGCCTGGATGATCGCACCATGGTTTTGGGTAATCATCTACGATCAGTCAATTTACCCTTCGGCGCCTGAAGGTGCAAGAAGCCTTTCGATCTGGGTTGGTGGATTATGCATGGTTTTGGGAATCATGCCAGCACTTTTCACCAAAGAACTTGTTCTTCCAGAGCTCATTGGGAAATCCAAACTTTCGATGAAAGAACTTGGTGCCAATACAAAGGAATTTTTCGGAGCCATAAAGCAAACCGTGTCTAACAAGCCATTTCTCAAATTATGCGGAGCAACATTTTTAATTTTTAACGGCTTCCAAACCATTGCCCAATTTGCTTTCTTTATTATTATTTTTTACCTTTTCAACGGCGACACCACTGCTGCCGGGCATTGGCCTGCCTGGTTCGGAACTGTAAGCGCTTTGGCTACAGCTTTTCTGGTAATTCCTATTATCACTTTTATGTCGACAAAAATAGGCAAGAAAAATGCCTTTATCGTTGCCACTCTAATCTCAATAGTTGGTTACGCCTTAAAATGGTGGGGTTTCAATCCTGAAAACCCATTTATGATGTTTCTGCCGATACCGCTGATGTCGTTTGGAATTGGAGGTTTGTTTACGCTGATGATGTCGATGACAGCCGATGTGTGCGATTTGGATGAGCTTAACAATGGAACGCGCCGCGAGGGTACTTTTGGTGCTGTTTACTGGTGGATGGTAAAATTGGGAACAGCAGTGGCGCTGCTCACCAGTGGCGCTGTTTTAGACCTGGTTGGATTTGATGCAGATGCAACCGTACAGGCAGCAGATACAATTACGAATCTGAGAATAGCCGACATTTTGATACCGATTTTTACTGGCTTGTTAGCCATTATCATTATCTGGAAATATGATATTACCGAGCTAAAGGCTTACGAAATCCGACAGGCACTCACAGCGCGTCGCGGTAATGTAACACATGAAGATTAGCCCGCCGATGGGGCTTTAACGGGGTAACAAATAATTTTAATTTATCCTCAAAATGATAAAACAAATTACAGTTTTTCTTTTAGCCATAATTCTCGTTGCAAATACAAACAAGGCAACCGCTGATGTTGTAAAGGTTTCGGGAAGGCAGATATTTGTAAACGATACGCTTTACATCATTAAGGGAATTTGCTACCATCCTGTACCCAAAGGCAGCGACCACAGAAGTTTTGCCAATCTCACCGAAGATCTGAAACTGATGAAAGAAGCTGGCATCAATACCATCAGG
>CAYOWJ010000575.1:0-1762 GCA_964407625.1 uncultured Lentimicrobiaceae bacterium | reverse complement strand
CAAGCCTGACAGGATGAAGATAAAAGTGAGAAGTTTTTTCATGTTTTGAAGTTTGATTTTTTAAGTTGATTTTCTATAAAAATGAATTTTTATCTTTACGAAAATGGTCATATTACCTGGGGACAATTTGTCCCTATGTAGGCCCCCAACTCAGGATCTCTTTTTCTGATTTTTTTCAAATAGTCAGTTGGATTTAAGGAATCAGTTAAGACTCCAATGATATCAACGACCGAAAAATACCATTTTTGCTCCGATTCGCTCCATTGTGAGCGAATCTGCTTACTTTCAAAAAGCTTAATATTGCTCATAAAATTTTTATTTCTAATGGATTAAGATTTTTTTATAGAAAGACAAAATTAATCATACAGAGGGTTCAAAAGTAACAGAAATATCCGCAGTTTTGCGATTGAAAAGAGCAGGAGTTGATTTTTTTTTGATGAAGTAAGCCGGTAGAAATTAAAGAAGTTTCCTGTTTGGCGAGAGTGATCAAAATGGGAAAGCAAAAACAGTTTTAACTATGATCCTGATTTTAAAGCCCAGGTAAAAATTATTTGATAATTTCAGGATTTTGTGAGCTTCCAAAAAGGTATACCAGGTAAACCGTTTCATTTTTGAACTCATAAAAAATGATGGTTTGTCTGGATAAAACAGCCTTTCTTAGCCGTGGCTGAATTTCTGATTTGGGGAATAATTTTGGGTTTCCCGAAATTAAATGCAGAAGTCTTGAGAGTCGTTTTTTAAAGTTATCAACTTCTCTTTGTGTCCAGCGATTTTGCAGATAATCAAGGATAGCTTCCAGATTCCGGATTGCTTCTTCAGTCCAAATAATTGGATAATCAGAGGCCATAGCGATTTTTTATGGTTTCGTGTGGAGTAATTCTGCCTTCATCGAGGTCTTTCAGACCGCGGTCAATTCCTGCCTTTTGCTCATTTGTAAGGTCAGCCCACCAATCTCCTCCTTTCGATGATTCATCTTTAATGATTTTCAGGTAGTTGATTGTTTCCTGGTTGGTGAGTTTTGCCATCCAGGTTATTAATTCTAATTTAACAGCTTCTTGTGTCATAGAAGTTAATTTTTTAGCAAAGTTACATTTATTTGATTTCTCTAACCAACCCTTCATTTCATTTTCCAATTCCTTCAAATTTCTCATTATTCTTAAATCCTTTCAGATAATCTGGATGCTTGGATTTCAGATAGTTCGAAAAATCAATAAACAACAATAACCGTGGTGGTTATACTCCACAAGAGCTTTGAAAACAATCCTTACCAATTAATATCGTTTCATTTTGGCAATTAATCGTCAACTTTTCCGCATCATCTCCACCTCTTCAATCGTTTTCGGAATTGGTTTTCCCAATAATCTTGCGCCATTTTCGGTAATCAGAAAATCCTCTTCGTTGCGGCAGCCGCCAAAATTTTTGTAAGTTTCCAGTTTGTCGTAATTCAGGAAATTGGTAAATTTCTTTTCCGACCGCCATTTATCAATCAGATCGGGGATAAAATAGATTCCAGGTTCGATGGTGAGAACGAAACCTGGTTCCAATTTCCGGGCAAGCCGGAGAGATTTTATCCCAAACTGCGTGCTTTTTGGTTCGTTATCGTAGCCAACATATTGTTCGCCCAAATCTTCCATGTCGTGAACATCCAGGCCCATCATGTGACCCAGGCCGCAGGGGAAAAACATGGCATGAACGCCTTCGGCAACAGCTTCATCAACATCGCCTTTAAAAAATCCAAGTTCGCCCATACCCCTCAAAATCG
>CAYOWJ010000574.1:0-1770 GCA_964407625.1 uncultured Lentimicrobiaceae bacterium | reverse complement strand
TTAAAAAAGGGAAACTTGAGATTCAGGAAGCCGTGATGTATGCCGATTTTTCGTTAAAACGATTTTTTGAAACCGCCTCACAAATGAGCTGGTACAAAAACACAGTTTTCGTTATTACAGCCGATCACACTTCCGAAACAGTAATCCCGGAATACCAGACTAAGCTTGGTTTGTACCGCATCCCGATTTTATTTTTCGACCCAACAGGACAATTAAAAACGCAAACCAGCGAAACCGCTTCACAAGCCGACATCATGCCGTCGGTTTTGAGTATTCTGAATTTTGATGAACCACTTTTTTCGTTTGGCAACAACCTTTTCAACAAAGATGAACAGCACTTTGCCGTCAATTATCTCAATGGTGTTTATCAGTTTATTTCGGCGGGTTTTGTGCTCGAATTTGATGGCGATAGAAGCACAGCCCTGTATAATTTTGATGAAGATAAGCTCCTAAAACAAAATCTTATTGAAAAGAATTCTGCGAAAGCGGCAGAAATGGAAACCTTGCTCAAAGCATATTTGCAGCAATTCAACAACCGGATGATCGAAAACCGTTTAACTGTTGCAAAATGAGCGAAATCAGAAAGAAAATCCTTTTCATCGTAAATCCTTTTTCGGGGGTTGGAAGGCATAAATCCATCGAAAAGCACATCGAAAAAGTGCTTGACCATGGGCTTTTTGATTACGAGGTTAAATACACCGAAGCACCCCATCATGCCACGGAATTAACTCAAAATGCCATCAACCATAAATTTGATATTGTGGTGGCTGTTGGTGGTGACGGAACCGTAAACGAGGTTGCAAAAGCCATTGTTGGCACCGATGTAATCCTTGGCATTATTCCTTCAGGCTCTGGAAACGGGCTGGCCAGGCATTTGAATATTTCCGTTTTTCCAGAAAAGGCGATCCGGGTAATCAATAATCAAAATGTAAAAAAAATTGACACGGCCCAAGCCAATGAACAATTTTTTGTAAATCTTGCCGGCGTTGGTTTTGATGCGCTTGTTGCCAAGAAGTTCGCAGGACAGCAACGGCGCGGTTTTTTTAAATATTTTAAAATTGCTGTACAGGAATATCTTCGCTATGAGCCAACAAAATTTACAATGATTGTTGATGGCCAAAAAATTAAACGCAAAGCGTTGTTTATCAGCTTTGCCAATTCCGATCAGTTTGGCTACAACACTTCAATTGCCCCGCAAGCCAAAATTGACGATGGTTTTATTGATATTTCCATTGTAAAAAAAATTCCGTTGTGGAAAACACTGTTCACAGCCACGCTCCTTTACAGCAAACAAATTAATCGCTCAAAATACATCGAAGTGTTGCGGGCAAAAGAAGTGCAGATCATCCGGAAGAAAAAAACCATTCATCTGGACGGCGAGCCGATAAAGCTTAGTAAAAACCTGATTGTCAAGGTTAACCCGTCGTCTCTTTCAGTTCTGGTTCCTATAACCGCCAGTTAAAACCCCAGAATGTTCAGATTTTGAATAGCCCAAACCTTCAGGTTTGGGATTGATGGGATTCCCAACTAAAAGATGGCAGGGCGTTTACGCCCTTTTGTAGCATTTCGCGATCCTAATCAGTTAAAGGTCGTAAACGACCTGGTGTTTTATGGTTACCCAACTTAAAACCCGGCGCTGAAGCACCGGGCTTTGAATTCTTTTCCAAAAGAAACGTTTTTATCATCTCTTCTCCTGTCAGATATGTCTGGTTACAGTCGGCAGGTTAAAATTCCTTCAGAATATTATACCACGAATCGCGCTCAACAGGC
>CAYOWJ010000573.1:0-1781 GCA_964407625.1 uncultured Lentimicrobiaceae bacterium | reverse complement strand
TCTTACAAATGATACAAACTCTGGTCGAAATCGATGTAATATTCGGCGTTTGATTTTAACGACTGAACCACCTCATGTTCACGCTGCATCACCTGAAGGCGGTAGGCGTCAATGTTTTCTTTCTGACTGTATTTTTGGGCGTCGCGGGTTTCATCGTAGGTTAATTCGATAAAAACTTTAAAATCGGCTTCTTCGATTTTTAACGAATAAAGGCCATTGATGATCAGCATATCCACACCTTCAAAGTTGGTTTTCAGTTCGTCAACATAGCCCGTAATCAAATCAACACAAGGCATCTTTGAAGTTTTATTTTCCTTAAAATCCAGAATATTCTGCTTAAGCTTGCTCCAGTCGTATTCGTCGTAACCGATGCTGTTGATGCCATTTTTCAGTCGCCATTCACGGCGCTGAAGTGGTGGAATTTTATAATAATCATCTAAATCGACGATTTTTACGCGGATGCCTTTACGTTTCAACATACGACCAAGTACCACCGAAACTGTCGATTTTCCTGAGCCAACTTCACCCGAAATCGTGACTATCATTTTATCGTTTGGCAAATCTTTTCTGATTTCCAAAATCCTGTCCAAAATTAACTTTGCCGCGTTTTCATGCCGCGGCGTTACTGTTATTAAATCGTTTAACATATTTTCTTCTCAAATATCAATTTTTAAGATTAACAAAACACACCCTGCCGAAATTTATTGCAGCGCGTAAATTGTTGTAATGCCTTCGGGCAGCAAATCGGTGGCTCCGTTTATAACAATCTCCACCTCTTGCGACGGCCCAGTGAATCTGACATCCAAACGATCGTGCTGTACCGAAATTTCAAAATGATCTTCTTTTAGATAAAAGTTGAAACTCAGTTTTCTCCAGGCATCCGGCAGGTTTGGATTGATCACCAACTTCCCGGACCGGACATCAACGCCTGCGTAAGTTTGCAAAGCTACCAAAACGGTTCCGGCCATTACTCCGGCATGAATTCCTTCGCCGGTTGTGCCGCCCTGAATGTCGTTATAATCGCTCGAAAGCGCATCGCTGTATAGCTCCCAACTCAGTTTTTTATCGCCGATCATATTGGCCAACTGGGCATGAACAACCCTCGAAAGCGTCGAACCATGGGAAGTCCGTTGGAGATAATATTCCATATTCTGACGCAAATAATCTGCTTTAAGATTGTAACCCAACTTATTGAGGATTTTGGTAACCTCATCCTCGGGCAAATTATAAAAAGTCATCAACGTGTCGGCCTGCTTGGCAACTTTGTATTCGTCTGCCGTTTTTCCTTCGGCTTTCAACAGGCGGTCCATCCGGTAAATGTTGCCGTATTTTTCACGGAAATAATTCCAGTCCAGCTCTTTTAGTTCAAAATAGCCATCGTATTGCGCTAAGATTTCATCTTTGATTACAATGTTGAGTTGGCTCGAGATTTCTTTCCAGTTTTCAAATTCATCTTTACCAAGATTAATTTTTGAACTCAGCTTTTTCTGATCTTCCTTATTTAGACTTTCCCACAATCCGAAGGCCTTTTCCATAACCCAGGCAACCATCAAATTGGTGTAGGCGTTATCTTTTAGGCCACCTTCAACAGAGCCGTGGTAGGCTTCGTGGAATTCGTCGGGGCCCATCACATTTTTAATCGAAAAACGGCCATTAATTTCATCTTTAACGGATTTACTTGCCCAGAAACGGCAGATTTCGAGGAACATCTCAGCCCCAAAATCTTTCATAAAATCATGGTCGCCGGTGATGGCGAAATATTCGTAAATGTTGTAAGCCAC
>CAYOWJ010000572.1:0-1785 GCA_964407625.1 uncultured Lentimicrobiaceae bacterium | reverse complement strand
AAAGACAAGCTTGAGGGAATTGGCTGGTTTACGTTTGAAAACCTGAAACGTATCACCACCCAACATCCCGAACACGAGTTTCATTTCCTGTTCGACAGGAAGTTCAGCGAGGAGTTTGTTTTCGCCAAAAATGTTCACCCGCATGTTGTTTTTCCCCAGGCCAGGCACCCGTTCCTTTATTACCTCTGGTTTGAGCATTCCATCCCAAAGGTTTTGAAAAAGATTAATGCAGATTTGTTTTTCTCGCCAGATGGTTACCTCTCCCTCAAAACGGATGTGCCTTCGATCAACGTTTTTCATGATCTTAATTTTGAGCATTATCCAAAGGATTTGCCACTGCTGGAAAGGAAATTTTACCGCTCCTTCTTCCCGAGATATGCCGAAAAGGCTAAAAGAATTGCAACTGTTTCTGAATATTCAAAACTGGATATTTCACAGCAATACGGCATTTCGAAAAGCAAAATTGATGTGGTTTACAACGGTGCCAACGAATCGTTTAAACCGCTCGATGCGCTATCAAAACTTGAAGTCAGAAAAAAATTTACAGGCGGATCTCCATATTTTCTTTTTGTAGGATCGCTGCACCCACGCAAAAACCTGACAAGGCTTTTTGCTGCCTTCGACCAGTTTAAAAATCAGGATAATCAGGGTATAAAACTCATGATTGTGGGCGAAAAAAAATGGTGGACCGAGAGCATCAGAACGGCTTACGAAAGCATGAAGAACAAGGATGAGGTTATTTTTACGGCTCATCTTAACTCCGAAAATCTGCATAGAGTTCTCGCGTCGGCGCTTGCCATCACTTACGTGAGCTATTTTGAAGGCTTCGGCATCCCGATTGTTGAAGCGTTTTATTGCGATACGCCCGTAATTACTTCAAATGTGACGTCAATGCCCGAAGTAGCAGGCGATGCAGCCCTTTTAATTGATCCATTTTCGATAGATTCGATTGCCGGTGCCATGCAAAAAATCTCGGCAAATGAAAATTTAAGAAACTCGTTAATCGAAAAAGGCCGCGAACGCCGCAAAATGTTTAGCTGGCAAAAAACCTCCGAACGCCTCTGGAATTCGATCGAAAAAACCTTTTAACAATTTAACCTGACATCATTTCTATGAAAAAAACACTCCTCCTTTTTTTAATACTGACCCTTTCCTTTGAAGTTTCGTTTTCGCAAACCAAAAAGGAAGCCATCGAAATCTCGCTTCAATACCTCAGCAACCTTGAGCAGCAGAATTTTGAAAGCAATAAAAGTTTCATGGCCGATGCCCGTGCTACCGATGAATTTGATCAAAAAATGAAGCAGGCATGGAATTACCACTGCAGCAACCTCGGCAATTTTGTTGCGCTAAAAAACATCAAATACGACCAATTCAGCGATTATGAAATTGTTTACTTAGTTTGTCAGTTCGGGAAAGCCGACTATACGATAAAATTTGTTTTCAACAAAAATCTCAAAATTACTGATGTTTATTTTATCCCGTATCCTCCGCTCATACCAGCCGGAAAACTCAATAAATTGTGGATTATCGCCTTCTTCGTTTTGTGGGAGCTGGCCTGGAAAGCCTTGGCATTGTGGAAAGCAGCACAAAATCGTCAGATGGCGTGGTTCATTGTTCTGTTTGTCTTACCAACTTTCGGGCTGTTGCCGATTTTTTATGTGATGTTGGTGAATAACACGGAGGCACGGAGAACACAAAGGGACACGGAGATTAGTTTTAAGAATCACAAATAGCAAATCACAAATAGCAAATTACAAATCTCAAAAATCAAATTAGCACGGAGGT
>CAYOWJ010000571.1:0-1785 GCA_964407625.1 uncultured Lentimicrobiaceae bacterium | reverse complement strand
TCACTTAAATTCCAGGCATTCGGGAAAATCATCCGCAGGAAATTGTCGGTGATTTTAAAGCTTTTTCGGTCGTAAAACCGGAGGATACGTGGCATGCCCGAACCTAAGTACTCAACCATTTCGAGGTCTTTGAATATCCTCATGATCTCTTTATTTCTGGGCAGGGAATATCCTTCGA
Source organism: uncultured Lentimicrobiaceae bacterium (assembly GCA_964407625.1). GTDB lineage: Bacteria > Bacteroidota > Bacteroidia > Bacteroidales > 4484-276 > CAJATL01. The sequence continues at coordinate 1,607 of CAYOWJ010000571.1, read as the reverse complement.
AAATTTCTTCAGGATTCAGCCCCTGCACCAACCCACCCGCCGAAGTCAGTTCGATACGATCATCGAAAATTTCAAATTTCGGTGGTGCCTCGTTGGTAAAATCATTGTGGACAATAGCGTTAATTACGGCTTCGCGCAATGCAATGTTGTTCCACAGCCGGGTATCAATCCGTTCTTTGCTTGTGATTTTGGTTTTGGTCTTGTTTTCAAGGTCAAGTTTGTCCAAAATCTGTTTGGCTGCCTTAATGAGCGAGCAATAGCCGTATTCATTATTTTCGATAAGATCAACCCGGTTGATGCCGGCATATTTGGCTACTTTCATCGAATTGCCATTTTGGTCGGCCATCAGATAAGCTACATAATTGTAAAATCCTTCTTCGGTTAAAAGTTCGAGATTGGCAGCAAACTTCTCGTTGAGTGCAAAACCGGCTTCATTGTAATAGATTTTGAGTTGTTCAAATCTCAGATCTTGCCGGGGAGATTTTATATTTCTTAACGAATTCCGGGTTCTTTTGGCAAACAATTCTTCGATCATTCGGCCATTCATAGGCTCCGCGGCAGAGCCAATCCTGATGTAACAGCCTTTTTCTGACATTCCGGCCTTCTTCAGGTAATATGGCTTCTCGGAACCCGATGCAATATTGATTTTGATAATGTCTTTGTCCTCAATCACCTCATGAATTACATCAAATAAACCCAGGCAAGAGGGAGAGATATTGTTTTTCAGGCGGTCTTTGATTTTCAACTGCACCTCATCGGATTGCGATAATCCTATTGGTGTGCCGCTATCATCAATACCAAGGTAAATTAATCCTCCTTCGCGGCTGTTTAAAAAGGCTACCACCTCTTTTTCGAGATTATCGGTAAGTGTGCGTTTAAATTCTATTCTGTAGGATTCTTTCATTACAGTAAAGTTTTATAATTGTCACGATTTATTGCGGCCTCTTGCATTCTTTGTTCTGTCCCTTAGGTTGAAGGAGTTTTTTATATATCATAAATGTTACTCCAATTTCTGGCCCGGTTCGGCTTCTAATTTTCTGAGTTGTTTACCTTGCATATTCTTGTTATAATCCGGATTTGTGTTTTTAAGTGGCAAAAGTATTCAATGAACGGGGATTCATGTTGTTTTTGATGATTTTGGTAATTGGGGTTTGTAATCCGGTGAACCAATTTCCTGTGGCTCCCGGGATGAGTGGCAATAAAGCTGTTTGTTGTGGTATTCCGCATCTGAAAGGGTAATTAATTATTCCGTCAAAGCTAAAGATAATTTTCTGGTTTCGACAGGTTTTGTTTTCCAACTCATTGGTATCCCTTCCCGCCTAATGAAACCGGACGGATGGAATTTTCGATGAGGTTGTTGTTGATCTGAAAACGGCCATCCCCAACAGACCTCAACAGACGGAGCAAAAGATTTTCCTTCTGAAAAATGCTGCCTCACACATTTACGGGTACAATCGGAATAATGAAGTTGGAGTTTCTATTCGGGGATTTTTTAAAGCCGGATTGTTACAGTCCTTCGGTTTGCTAAATCTGGTTTGGTTTGTGCCTCGGTGCGTTACCCCAGGTTTTAATGTGGCAGGCTTTGAGCCTGTGTAATCAGGAAGTTT
>CAYOWJ010000570.1:0-1794 GCA_964407625.1 uncultured Lentimicrobiaceae bacterium | reverse complement strand
AACGGAAATCTCGAAGATGAAATGAAAAAGGCGTCGGAAGGCATGAAAAACATTCATTTCCTGCCTTTCCAGAACCAGAGCAAAATGCCGGTGGTGTATTATCTTTCCGATATTCTGGCGCTGCCATCGCAAGGCCCCGGCGAAACCTGGGGACTGGTGGTAAACGAGGCCATGGCCTGCGAAAGAGCCATTTTGGTCAGCACAAAATCCGGCTGCTCCATCGACCTTGTCGAAAACGGCAAAAACGGCTATATCTTTGAATCCGGTAATCTTGAGCAGGTTGTCGGGTATCTCGAAAAGATGACTTCATCAAAGGAAACCTTGCAACAGATGGGGGCCTATTCAAAAGAAAAAATTCAGAAATGGTCATTTGCCGAAATCTGTAAAAGTATTGAGCTTAATCTGAAAACATAAAAACAGCTTCAAAAATGTTCATATCTGGCCGAAGCATAGGTTTATTGGCAATTGGACTGGCAGTGTTCGCCTATTTCCAGTTGTTTACGGAGCTTTACTATATTTCGGCTATAGGTGTTGCATTGTTTGTATGCATTTTTGTAAAGTTTATTCAGGATTTGGGAAAGCGTATCGAAGTGCGCGATCTGGTTGCCTTTCTCGCCATCCTTCAATGGGTTCTTGGCCCGGTACTGGCCTACAATGTTTTGCCTTACGACGAATTGTACTGGATGGATGTTCCCGAACCGGTTTATATGTCTTACATGGTGCCAGCGTGCCTGGCTTTGGTGCTTGGTTTGTATTTTCCGCTTTCCGAAGACCGGCTGGTTGCAGCCGAAGATATCGAAAAAGTAAAAATTTACGCAAACGAAAATCCCTACATTGGCTATTTCATCGCCGGAGTAGGAATTGCCGCAGGTTTGGTGAGCAAATATCTCCCGGCCAGCCTCGGGTTTTTGTTTTTCCTGCTTTCGGGGATGCAGTTTGTTGGGGTTTACCTGATACTTTTCAGCAATTCGAAAATAAAATGGTTTGCATTTGCAGGCGTAATGGGCATGGTGATTTTTGCCGCCGTGTTGCAAGGTATGTTTGGCGAGTTGGTTCTTTGGATGATGTTTGCTTTGTTGGTAATTTCTTTTGTTTTAAAAATCCCGATGGTAGGCAAAATTGCCATCATCTCTTTTGGGATGTTCATTGTAATGCTCTTACAATCAACCAAGCAGGAATACCGCATGGCCACCTGGTATGCTGAAAGTGATAAAAGCAATTCGGAGATTTTTAAAGAAATAGCTCTGAGCCGATTGATGGAACCTTCAAAATTATTCGAAACGGAACCCCTCCAAAATGTTGGTGCCAGACTTAATCAGGGTTGGATTATTGCCCGCATCATGGGGCACATGCCCGAAAAATATGCTTTTGTTAAAGGAGAAACCATCGAAACCGCTATTTATGCAGGTTTGCTGCCACGTGTTTTGGCTCCCACAAAAGCAAAAGCCGGAGGGCGCGCCAACTTCGAGCGGTTTACCGGTACCGAACTTCCCGAAAGTACCAGTATGGATATTTCGATAGTTGGGGAAGGTTTTGCCAACTGGGGAGCTTTTGGTGGCGTTGTGTTTCTGCTGATAATCGGGCTTTTTTATAATCTCATCATCATCAAAGTTATTGCGATTTCGAAAAATCATCCCAGTTTAGTGCTGTGGCTTCCAATAATGTTTTTTCAGGTTATCAAGGCCGAAACAGATTTTGCGACAGTTTTTAACCACTTTACAAAAGCTGCCCTGGTAACTTACATGGTTTTTTGGGGAATGAATAAAGTGCTGAAAATACACATGTAAAATGGGG
>CAYOWJ010000569.1:0-1803 GCA_964407625.1 uncultured Lentimicrobiaceae bacterium | reverse complement strand
GCCACCAACGGCGATATGATTGATTATCTCACCGAAAAGCACAAATCCGAAGGCAAACTTTCGCCGCTGTACCATTATTTATCCCAGCCCGAAATCACCGAAACCGAGGCTTCCGGGCGGTTTATTGACCTTGCCTTTTTGTCGGGGGTAAATGCCTACATCGTCCACATGACCTGTGAAGGTGCGCTGAACAAGGTTCGCGAAGCTACTTCCCGCAACCAGAAAGTTTTGGTCGAAACCTGTCCGCAATATTTACTGCTCGACGCTTCGTTGTACGAAATTGATTTTGAAGGCGCCAAATGGGTGATGAGTCCGCCGATACGGGAAGAAAAAGACCGTGAAACCCTGTGGGCAGGCATCAACCAGGGACTTGTGCAAACCGTGGGCACCGACCATTGCCCGTTTATGTGGCATGAAAAATTACGGGGAGAACACGACTTTACAAAAATCCCAAACGGCGCACCGGGAATCGAACACCGGCTGGAATTACTTTTTTCGGAAGGTGTGTTGAAAAACCGCATCAGCCTCAATAAATTTGTGGAGATTACATCTACAAATGTGGCTAAGATTTTTGGCCTCTTCCCCGAAAAGGGCACCATTGCCGTTGGTTCTGATGCCGATATTGTAATTTTTGATCCTTCTAAAAAACACACCATTTCCGCCAAAACCCATCATCACCGTTGCGATTATTCGGCTTATGAAGGCTGGCAGATTACCGGCAAAGCAAAAACCGTACTTTTACGTGGTAAAATTGCCATTGATGACGATCAGGTAAAGATCGAAAAAGGCTCTGGAAAGTTTTTTAAAAGAAAAAGAATGGTCTAAAAACGCAGAGCGCTTTGCGCTTGGCGCTTAGCGACAATAAAACAAGCCCTTCAACAAGCTCAGGGCACAAACACGGAACAACAAACAACAAACAATCTTAATTATGTCACGAAAAGTAAAATCAGGATTAATCCAGATGAGTATCCCCCTCACCGAAGGGCAGGGAACCATCGGGGAAATTAAAAAAGCGATGATCGAAAAACACATCCCGCTCATCGAAAAGGCAGGTAAACAGGGCGTTCAGATCCTTTGCCTGCAGGAAATTTTTAATGGCCCGTATTTTTGTCCTGGACAAGATGCGGCCTGGTACAAAGCAGCCGAACCCATTCCCGGGCCAACGGTTGAACTGATGCAGGAATACGCCCGGAAGTTTGATATGGTCGTCATCGTGCCGATTTACGAAAAAGAGATGCCCGGATTTCTCTACAACACGGCTGTGGTGATTGATGCAGGCGGGAAAATCTTAGGCAAATACCGCAAAAATCACATCCCGCACACCAATGGTTTTTGGGAAAAATTCTTCTTCCGTCCAGGAAACCTTGGCTATCCTGTCTTCCAAACTAAATTTGGAAAAGTTGGGGTTTACATCTGCTACGACCGTCATTTCCCGGAAGGCGCGAGGGCGCTGGGATTGAACGGCGCAGAGATTGTTTACAATCCTTCGGCGACTGTTGCAGGATTATCGCAATATTTATGGAAATTAGAGCAACCGGCACATGCTGCAGCCAACGGCTATTTTATGGGCTGCATAAACCGCGTTGGCACCGAAATGCCCTGGAATATCGGGAAATTTTACGGCTCATCGTATTTTGTTGATCCGCGCGGACAAGTTTTTGCGCAAGCTTCCGAAGACAACGATGAACTTTTGGTGGCCGAGTTTGACCTCGACATGATTGACGAGGTAAGATCAACCTGGCAGTTTTTCCGCGACCGGCGGCCTGAAACCTACGACAGGCTGGTGGATTTGTAAATTGATTT
>CAYOWJ010000568.1:0-1809 GCA_964407625.1 uncultured Lentimicrobiaceae bacterium | reverse complement strand
CCAGCCTGAACGAATTGCTCAAAACCAGGTTTTCGACCGGCTGTTTTACCGAAATACTTTCGATAAAAAGCATCCGGCCATATTTTTGCTCCCTGAATTTTGGCAAAAAAGCTTTTACCAAATCTACTTTCCATCGTAACACCGAAAAATAAGCAGTGTCCCAATCTTCAAGATTTGATTCCAAAAACGATTTTGCAGGTGGTCCGCCTGCATTTACAACCATACCATCCAATCGCCTGTCTCCAACATAATCCACAATTTCACCAATGATTTCAGTATCGGTAATATCGCCGGTGATGGCTTCGACATTTTGTGGGAATTCAGAAGCAAATTCACTGAGTTTTTCAGCATTTCGGGCAACAGCAATAACTCTGGCACCTTCAGTTATCAAAGCCCTCGAAATGGCATTTCCAAAACCGGCAGTTGCTCCGCCAACAAGGAAAAGTTTGTTTTGAAGTTGTAAGTTCATCCTGCGAATATTTATTTAAATTTCGATGTCTGGAATGCTCGATTTATCACTAATCTGATTGTTCTTTTGTTGAGCTAACTGCCTGGCGTTTAACTTTGAAATAACCTTTTTACCTGTCTTTTCTTCAATTTCTCTGCGCGCATTTCCAGCAATGGTACCACCCTGTCTGGCGATTTTGCGATTACCCTCAAATGTGTCCGGTTTTTTTTCTTTGGAAATTTCCGTGGTTGTTGCCTCAGCCAGCATATTTAAAACCAACTCAAGGTTGGTCATGTTGTCGCGAAGGTTTTCCTTTTTAAGGTCTTTAAAAGCTTTGTAGTCTTTTGTTGTAAATCCACTCCAGGCTTTTGTAATTTCATCAGTAAGTATGGCGTATTCCTGTCCTTTTTGAACTCCCCGGTTGTCCCATTCGTCGGTAAGTTCCTTCCTGACCTCAATACTTTTAAGCCGTTGGTTTATCCATTCTTTTGAATAGCCCTTGCGCAAATAAGTTTCCATCAAACGATCAAAACCTTTTTCCGGGTCTTCAATCTCGTCAATTCGTTCGCTGCCAACGCGGGCAAGCCACTGTTTAAAAGGCTCGGCCTTTTTGGACGGAATTGACTGAATTAAACGCAAAAGCTGCTCGGTATCAGCTACATCGGTCAATCGCATTTTACCATCTTCGGCTTCAAGTTTCAAACGGTTACAATTTGTAACCGTTTCGTTTCCCTCCTTCATCAGCCTGTTTTTCATTACTTTCCAGTAATTTCGTGCTCCTTGATGGTCGGTCTGATCGGTAAGTATTGAAACAATATCCACGATAGAAAAATACCATTTTTCTTCGTCGGCGTTCCAAATTGTCCGAACCTGTTTTGATTCAAACAATTTTATGGCGGTTTCTTTTGTCATAATGTTGAATTTGTTTGATTAGTCTTTGTTTTGGAAGATTGGAAGAATGGAAGAATGGAAAATTGGAAGAATGAAAAATTGGAAGAATGAAAAAGGCTGAATTCGGCGCTTTGCCCTCTGCGCTTTGCGCTTAGCGTTTTGAGGAATGGAAAACTGGAAGAAATCATACTACATTTAAATTCCTGCTGTATTCAAATTTCCAAGACTGATCGTGAAAACCTTTTTTTGTTCAGGGTCGTCATCATTTACAAGCTTTAAAGAAACCTGTAAATGAAGGAGATAAATATTTAATTCGGTGTATTTGGATTGGATTTTCCCAATTTTCAAAATATCTGAATTGATAATTCCATAAGTACGTTTTTCGATGATACCAAATATTTCATCAGATTCTTCGTCAAGAATTGACGAATCATAATCATCGATAAACTCATGGATATTACAAATTTCGG
>CAYOWJ010000567.1:0-1814 GCA_964407625.1 uncultured Lentimicrobiaceae bacterium | reverse complement strand
CCCTTCCACGATTCCATTTACGCTACATATTTCGGTAAGTAAAAGCGCCGAAGATGCAATCTGCGTATCGTTAACAAGAACGGGCGTTGTGCGGTTTACCAGATAATCTTCGAAACGAATGGCGGTGCCTACCAGCGTATTTGTAAAATTAAAATCGCTGATATTTATCGCCACATCCACCGATTCGCAGGCAGCGTCGCCAGTTGCACGGCTTGCTTTCCAAAGATAACCCGACGATATTTCGTTGCTCCCGCTGAACAAAAGCGAATTATCGGTTTCCGAAATCAAAAAGTTATAAAATACCGTCAGTGCCTGTCCGCCAACAACAGTTGGCTCGGGGCCGTATCTTTTTGCCCAGAAAATATTGGAGCCTGTTGCATCTGTTTTTAGGCAAAAAGTATTGGTAAACGAAGTTCCGGATTCCGGAAAATAGGTTTCGTAATTGCCCGACAAATACGTTTCGTTTGCCGATGTTCTGGCAAAACTCAAAATGGCCGAACACAGCGTGTCGTTGGCGTCAAAACGTTTTGCTTGTCCAAAAGTGCCGTCATCGTTAAGATTAATCAAAAATGAAGACCTGTAATTTGGAAAACTGCCGTTCAGGTTTTGGCTGGTGACCAGAAAAGTTTTGGCAATGTTATCACTCGGGCCAACCACAAAATCGGCATCATTGCTCACGAAGGTATTTGCCCCGCCGGTTCCCGAAATTACCCCATCGTTACGGCTGATTTCCAAAGTCCCAAAACCAAGCGGTGTAATGTTTCCGGGGATCCCCGCCCAATATCTGCCGATTACAATTAAATCTCCGTTACTGTTTTCGATAAAATCTGCCGGGGTAAAATTATCATTTCCAATTTGGTACATTTTCGACCAAAGCAAATTACCGGTTTCATCAAAAAGGATTATCACCGGACATTCTACAGCGATTGTGTCATCGGGCAAATAAATAATTGCAGAGCTTTTTCCTGCAACACAAATTTTTCCGTTGGTAAGATTTTTCACACAACAAACACCCATTGGAAAATCCTCGATAATTACGTCGGGGTGCTCGAGATAATTATTTTGCCACATCATTTGGTGGTTGCTTGTTTTATAAACGCTAAAAGCATGGTACAGCGGGAAAACATGGGTATAGTCCAGGTCGTTGATTGGTGCCATCAACGATTTTGTAATTTTTGAACCATTCACAAAAAACTGTTGCCAACTTACTGTCCCATTTTCCGAAACCTTGCAAAAGCCTTCATCTAACCCGTTTTGCCCAAGACCTTTAAATAAAATTCCATCAGGCAAAGTGTAGGAGTTAAGTGCCACAAACCGTGACATCTCGAAATGCTTCTGGAAAGTGGGCTGTGCAAATATTTGAAAAGCACAAGTGGCGAAAAGCAGCAGAAATACTCGTTTCATCAGGATAATGATTAAATGAATGTTGACTTATTTTAAAAATTAATGGATTTCTTTTTTATTCAGGCAAAAATATACGTTAAATGTTAAGCCTCACCATTTTGTTGATGAGAAAAATTAAAATCCCTATTGTCCCGCCTTTTCGAGAAAGCAGATTTTGTATTTTTTTACCAGGATTCAATGCGGGAAAAATATCCCGGCACAGGTTGAAATCCCTCAGATTATTTTAAAAAGAGTGCTTTCAATTCCAAAAACCGGGGTTTTCAATCAGATTTTTATTTCAAAAATACTTCTTTGATTTTTTCCAAAAGCAGGGCTTTGAAAATGGCCTGGCGTGAATCATCGAGTTATCTGAATTTGAAATAAAGTCTCCTAAGGTGGCCGCAAACCTGAATTTTTTTGGGCTACTCGGG
>CAYOWJ010000566.1:0-1818 GCA_964407625.1 uncultured Lentimicrobiaceae bacterium | reverse complement strand
ATATGCTGTACATTCAGACTTCCTGATCCCATTGTTGTTTTTTAGTGTGTTACAACGACGATCCAGTTAATTGAATAGTCGCAAAATAAGGTAATAAGGTTTGGTGACTGATGGATACTTGGTTTTGTACTATTTTGACTATAAATATTTTGTCCCGATAGGGACAAAAAGAACCCCTTATTTCATAACTCCACCTAGTAATCGTTGAATTGAATGTCTTTGTGATGTTTTCAGGGGGTTTACTTTTGGGTGAAATAAACAAGAATTTACAAACCTCCAAAGAAAGTCAGTCTCCGGAAAATTTTATTTTCTAAACGGACAAATTGCTGATAGGGAGTCAGCAATAACAATAGATCATACCATCCATTTTATTAGACAAAATCAGCGCTTTAATCATTAAATATCAGCACGTTGTACATAGGGTTCGTGTTTTATTTCAGATACATTTGTCGCAATTTGGAGGCTTTAGCTATTAATTTAAAGCCGATTGATTATTAAAGATAAAGACCATCTATTATGATAGAAATTGCAGTTACACTTCTCCTGTTCAATATTTTCATTTTTTTGATACTGCTTAGAGGTGCAGCTGACCGTTCGCAGTCGGAAAAGAACTTTGAACACAATAATGAAGGAGTAACGCTACCCACCGTGGAAGAAACCTTCGCACAACAGATAAACAGCCGGACTACTACTACCGGTCATGCCGAAGGAGAAAATCATTCCCGGCCTTCAACAGGTAGCGAACAGTTAATTCAGGAAATTTCAAATAATTATTAATCACACATTTAAAAACCTCAATCTGAAAAATATTTACTCAAATAAACTGAACGAAAGAACGCCTGAATGGGGCAATTTTTTCATTTTTCTGATGGCAGTGGTCTTCATGGTGATGATTTTGAACAATAGCTCATCCACAAAAGGAAGTGCGATAAAAGAATTTTCACTGGTTGAGGATAATCCTGTTTATGGTTATTTTTTTACCAACGGTTCTTTTGGCAAGTTTAGTAATAACAATTTTGATGAAGCCACCTTCAATTTGAAGGCCAGGCAGGATGCGGCCATACTCAAATACCCAAATAATACTTACCCCGGCGTGAAAAAGCTGCTGAGCACAGACAGAACCTTTGATTCCGCCGGTTTTATTTTTCCGGAGTTCAGCTACCTGGAAATCGATAACCGGATTAAGATTTCGGAAACAACCACAACAACCATAAAATGTCAATCCCAGTCTGTTGATTTTGAAAACGCCAGCATTATCTTCTTCATTTCTATCTTCTTGTTTCGTGGAGTCCGGCAAATTTTACATAAAGCTCATGAAAATGGGCTATTTAACATCATAATTTCCCCGAATGTAAATTGCTTTGAATGGACTTTTCCCCCCAGGTTTACCTGTAAAGGTGTTCAATCAGGACTCCCGGAACTATGCTGGCATTTTTTTATCAACGCAACGTCTTTTCTCTCTGAAATCAAAGAAATCAAATACCCTGAGATTCAACAAAATAATGTATTCATTAAAAATTAAGGTTCATGAAAAATCAATTACTCCTCTCAACTGCGCGATCGTTTACAGCACCATTATCCTTGCTGAAAGCCATTATCGGGCAGGAGGATCTGGCGGTTTGCAATTATGGAAATGCGTAGGCCGCCATTAACCCTTCAACACTCGTTAATGGCGGCCACAACCTGAGCGAATAATGAGGCAGGCGACAATCAATATCCTGTAAATTATGCAAAAGTCAATCATTTATTTTCTTTAAATCATCAACAACCCAATGGTACAAAAAGGATTGGGTTACTGAAAAATATTATTAATTAAAA
>CAYOWJ010000565.1:0-1819 GCA_964407625.1 uncultured Lentimicrobiaceae bacterium | reverse complement strand
TCGTTGATCGAAATGTATTATTTTCGCGGTCTAAACTCAAAAAATATTTATGTTAACGCTTTTTTGGAAAGAAGTCGGAGGTTTCTTAAATTCATTAATCGGATACATCGTCGTTACCGTTTTCCTGCTTATCAACGGGCTTTTCCTGTGGGTTTTCGAATCTGAATTTAATATCCTCGATTTTGGCTTTGCCAGCCTGGATGGTTTGTTCATGGTTGCGCCTTTTGTGTTCCTGTTTCTGATTCCGGCCATCACCATGCGTTCGTTTGCTGAGGAACGAAAATCCGGCACCATCGAGATGCTGCTTACCAAACCATTAACTGATCTTCAAATCATTTTAGCCAAATATTCGGCGGGTGTGGTGTTGGTGGTTTTTTCGGTTTTGCCAACGCTTGTTTACTTTTTTTCGGTTTATCAGCTCGGCACACCCAAGGGAAATCTCGACATTGGCGGAATGTGGGGGTCGTACATTGGTTTGCTGTTCCTGGGTGCTTCATTTGTAGCTGTCGGAATTTTCTCCTCTTCGGTAACAAATAATCCCATCATATCCTTTATCCTGGCGGTTTTTCTGAGCCTGATCTTTTACATTGGTTTCGATTTTGTGTATTCGCTCGATTTGTTCGGCAGCATTGATCTGCTTGTAAAATCGTTGGGCATTAATGCGCATTATACCTCCATGAGCCGTGGGGTGATTGATACACGCGATCTGATTTATTTTGTCAGCCTGATAGCTTTTTTCGTTTTACTCACCAAATTATCGCTCGAAAGCCGTAAATGGTAATTTGAGATTGGAAACGCCCATGAAAAATAATAAGAGAAATACAAGGCTGAATAATATCACCCAATTGTTGCTGGGACTGGCAATTATCGCGCTTTTAAATGTGATTGGTTCGTTTGTGTTCACCCGCATCGACCTTACCTCCGAAAAGCGTTACTCGCTCTCCGATGCTACCAAAGAGATGCTGGGAAGCATCAACGACATCGTGTTTTTCAGGGTTTATCTCGAAGGCGAATTTCCGGCCGGTTTTAAGCGGCTGGCTCGCGAAACCCGTGAAATGCTCAACGAATTCAGGGCTTACAATCCCAATATTGAGTATGAATTTATTAATCCTTCCGAAAGTTCCGATAACAAGGAACGCACTAAAATTTATGCCCAGCTTGTCGAAAAAGGCCTAAGCCCCACCGATCTGCGCGTAAAAACCAAGGATGGGACTTCCACACAGCTTATTTTTCCGGGAGCAATAGCAAGTTTTAACGGACGCGAAATGCCGGTTCAATTACTCTCTTCGCAGCGTTCGGCAACACCCGACGAAATTCTTAACAATTCGATCCAGAATCTCGAATTTTCACTCTCGGATGCGATCAGAAAACTGGTGACCAACGCCAAGCCAAAAGTGGCATTTATCGAAGGACATGGCGAACTGGGAGCAAAAGAAACAGCCGACGCTACTGTTGCTTTGAGTGATTATTATGTTGTCGAACGCGTAACCATCGGCGAAAAATTAAACAGCCTCACCGAAAGGTCGCAGACGGATACCACCAACCCGAGAAGTACCAATAAATATGAAGCCTTAATTATTGCCAAACCTCAAAAACCTTTCAGTGAAAAGGATAAATTTATCATTGACCAGTTTATCATGCGCGGCGGGAAAGTCCTTTGGCTGATTGACCCTGTTTTTGCCAGCATGGACAGCCTTCAGGTTGAAGCCGAAACGATGGGCGTTTCGCTTGACCTGAACCTGGGCGATATGTTTTTTAAATATGGGTTCAAACTTAACAACGATCTGGTTTTGGACCTTAACGCGATGATGATTCCTGT
>CAYOWJ010000564.1:0-1823 GCA_964407625.1 uncultured Lentimicrobiaceae bacterium | reverse complement strand
TAGCTATCGAAGGAAAATATTCCAATGATTTAAGTATCCGGTGCTCTAATTTTCTAGTTATCATTGCCTTACAATTTATCCCTGCAAATTTACACTTTTTTAGTATAAATTGCAGGGATAATTTTCTTGCTCAAGTTAAAATTTTCTTTGTCAACAACTTACCTTGGTTAAAAAATCAGATAAACTGCAATTAACAATCTTTACTTTGCGCTTTATCAATAAAAGCTGCTAAATTTGGTTTATCAGGATAATAACTGTTTTCCGGTAAAATTTTTGTCGTCAAATATTTATAACATGATACAATTTGCCACTTACACCCATCCCGAAACCTGCGCTACTTCCAGGGAAGTTACCGATGACATGTTTGTTGGTAATGGTTTTCCGCATTTCAGAAATATCCGCGATGAGCTTTCAAAAGCGCTGGCCCTTTACCCGGAATTGCCGTTGCGAAAAGTTGCGCTTGCCGAATATCTCCGGGTTCACTCGGCCGAATATCTGGATAAATTGATCCGGATGTCGCAGGATGAAAAAGTGGAATTAAAACCCGTTTTGAGTGTCGAATGTATCGGTTTCGAATATTGTCTGCCGGGCTATTGTTACAGTTTGGGCGGAATGTATGAAGCCATCGACCAAATGAAAGCAGGAACCCTGAACAGGGCATTCTGTTTTTCTCTGGGCGGCCATCATGCTCACCGGGATTGGGGACACGGATATTGTTTGTTGAATCCGTTTGCCGCGGCAGCAAGATATGCGCAACAACAAGGTTTTAAAAAGGTGATGATTATTGATTGGGACATCCATCATGGCGATGGGACACAATCCATTTTTGCCGGCGATAGCTCGGTTTTCCACCTCAGCATTCACAGCGCCATCGATTTGTATATGTCGAAAGTTTCGAGCACCGAAGCCGGCACCATTGAGTATGGGCGGCTGGTTGGCCATTGCAACATCCCGTTGCTGCACCCGGTTTTTGATGACGACTTTTTTGGCAAGATAAACCTTCAGGCCGAATTTTACAGGGTTGGCGAGAGCATCACGATATTTCAGAAGACTTTGGAAAATGTAACTTTCGATCCCGATATTATTTTGTTGTTTGCTGGTTGCGATTCTCACAAAGACGATTGCGGGAAAGATATTACCGATTGGGACACCCCCGATTATGAAACGCTCACCAAAGCGGTTCTGGATTTATCCCGCAAGGCAAATTGCCCGGTTTTAGCCACACAAGGCGGCGGGTATAACATGCCGTCAACAATTGCTGCATCAGAAGCCTGTGTTGGTGTTTTGGCAACGTATTAAAAAAACCCATCGAACGAAGAGGTTTTAAAAAGGAAAAAATGAAAAATGCCCAATAACGAGTTTTCAACGCCCAATGGGGGACTTTCCTGATACATTTTAAATTTTACATTGGATATTCATTTTTTTTGGTTTTGATTTGACGTTGCCAGGTGCCGCGCACGCTGTCAGGTCTTGTTCAACCGAAACCTGACAGTTTAAGGGTTTAAAGGTTTCACCTTTTGGAAAGGTGAAACCTTTTTGGCAAGCCAATGACGCTGACAGGTGCTGCGGACGCTGTCAGGCCTCCTTCCAATGAAACCTGTCAGCGTCCGCAGGACCTGACAGCGTTTAAAAATAAAGGTATTTGGTTCAGGGTCGCCAGCCCTTCGTTCCTCAGGGCTTGCAACCCACGTATGGGTTTTGCCAAAAACATCTCAGTGAGAAAAACCCAGACCGCTGGAGGGAGTGGAAACCCAGGGGTAAAACCTGACAGCGTCCGAAGGACCTGACTGCGTTTTATAGAAAAAAATGCTTTTTTTGTGGAA
>CAYOWJ010000563.1:0-1826 GCA_964407625.1 uncultured Lentimicrobiaceae bacterium | reverse complement strand
AGTTTGTCTGGCACTATAATTTTATTTTGCCATAAAAGTATAGTGATAAAGGTTGATTTTTACATGATGTACCTTGCAAAAATCACGGTATTTTATAGATGGATTGGGTTAAATTGATGATATTCAATTAAATAAACAGTTAGTCAGGTATTCTGTACATCGAAAATGAAAACCCATGCGGTACTAATTGTTGTTGGAACAATTGATAAATAGACGATTAAGAAAAATTTTCAGGGAAACATGAGATAAAAAGTGCCTTGTGTGGCCTGATTATTGACATGCACCATGATTTTCAGACTTAAATCCTTTTCCTTCATAGGATGCGTGCCATGAAATTGGCAATTTCCAATGCTTAAATCGTCATCAAATGCACCGTGAGATTATCTTTCGGGTCGAGTTTTAGCTTCTGGCGGATATGGTAGCGCGTAGTATCAATGGATGATACGTTAAGATTGATAAGCCGGGCAATATCTTTGGTTGAAAGGTTAAGCCGTATCATGGCACATATCTGAATCTCCGACTTTGACAAAGTTGGGTTAAGTGCGAGCAGTTTCTCATAAAATTTTGGGTGAAGATTCTTGAACAGCATCTCAAATTCGGATAATGGGTCTTTATTGCGTTCGTGAATGATATTTCCAAGCATTTGTACAAAATCATCCTGGTCCTTTTTGCGCTGCAATTTCATCTGAAAAGGCAGGAGTTTCTCACGCATCGAGTTGAGAATCTGGATTAACTCAGCCTTTGCAAGCGATTGATAGATCAGTTCCTGTTCCTTTAAGCCGGATTGTAGTTCCATTTTCTCAATAACTTCCTCTTTAAGCTGATTCTCAAGATTCAGTTTAGTTAATGCTTCTTCTTTGACCTTGTTTTCTAATGCAACCTTTTCGAGTTCAATAATTTTCTGCCTGCTCTCCAGTTTAAGAACATTTGATCTCTCCAGGCTCAACTGTTCGGCTTGTTTAATTTTTTTCCGCCACAAGTAAAAACCAATGATAATAAAAACCAGGAGCAAAAATCCAAGAATAATGATGACTCTGAAAACCCAGAGTTGTGATTTCTGTATTTCATTATCTTTTTTAAGGAGTGTATTTTCGGTCTCTTTTTTCTCGGTTTCGTACCGTGTTTTCAATGCAAGGATTTCCTTTTGTTTGTCAATCGAAAGTAAACTATCTGTAATTTGTTGTTGCATTGTCAGCACCTGATAGGCAATATCGTATCTCCCTATGTCTGCCATCAACGACTGCTTAATATTATAGATGGGGACAAATAAATTGATAAGGTTATTCTTTTTTACTAACAAAATGGACGAATCAATGGCTGCAATTCCTTGTTCAATCCGGTTTGTTTTAGCATAAATAGTAGCAAGCGAAGAAAGTGCCATAGCGTAACCGGAAAAAATTTCATTCTTTTTACAAAAACGAATGATCTCTTTCATTTCTTTTTCGGCTTCAGCATACTTATGTTGATTTTTCAAAATGTTGCCCATATTGTATTGAACCCGAATCATTTTAACCGAATCACCACTTTGTGAAAGGATATCAAGCGCCTGACGATAATACATTACCGCCGAATCAAAAATCCCAAAGTTTTTGTAAAAAATTCCAAGATTTTGAAGTTGATCGGCATAATCCTGCATTAAATTTAGCTTTTTCTGAATGGCTAACGACTTTTGGGTCAGTCTGATAGCTTCGCTGTGATCATCGGTAAGAAAAGCTATGTTTGCCATATTTTGCAAAGCAATAGCTTGATAATCTTCATTTCCGGTAGCTTCCGAATGTTTGAGTTCCCGGGTAAAAGTTTTCATTGCTTCAGCGTAATTCCCCTTA
>CAYOWJ010000562.1:0-1828 GCA_964407625.1 uncultured Lentimicrobiaceae bacterium | reverse complement strand
GCCACACTGCTGTAATTCATCTGCCAGGCAATTTCGGTAATGCTCAACTCGTCGTAAATGATGAGCTCTTTGATGCGTTCAATTTTATGCGAAATGATAAATTGCTCGATACTTGTTCCCTGAACTTCCGAAAAAAGGTTTGCCAGATAGGTGTAATCGTGATTTAATTTTTCGCTCAGATAATCGGAAAAATTAACTTTAACTGCCTCATTTGTATGATGAACCATTTCGACGATGGCATTCTTAATCTTTTCGATTAACACTGCCCGTTTATCATCCATCAATTCGAGTCCGGAACTGTGTAAAGCAATTTTTAGTTCTTCACGCTGCTCGATGGTGAGGGTTTCCATGATCTCCACTTCACCCAGATCGACAACAATAAAATGCAGCCCAAGGTTTCGCAAAGCCTCCTTAACTGCCAGTTTGCAGCGGTTGCTCACCATGTATTTAATGTGTATTTTCAAGTTTTTTGTATCGTTAAAATTACCGGCAAAGTTGAGATGTGCGTATCAAAAAAAAATAGTTTTACAGTTATCAGATCAAGACACTTCATCCAGAAATTATTACGCTGATCATGCCTTCTGTGAATAACTCTATTCGTACCCGCTTTTAATAATCGTCATAATCATCTTGAACCGCCCGTTTGGGTTGATATGATTGCGTGCATGTGCCGGAATAATTACCGATTGGCCGGTTTCGAGCAACAAGGCAACTCCATCAATCACAATTTCAGCTTTACCTTCGATTATTTGGGCGTAAGTATCGAAGGGTGTGGTTTTTTCGGTCAATCCTTCGCCGCTGTCGAACGACATCACGCTGATATTTCCTGTCGATTTTTTCAGAATGGTCTTGATGACCACCGAATTTGGCACATACTCGATAATTTCGACGGTAATATGTACTCTTGACTTTTCCATTTCACTGGTTTCCATAAATTTAGTTTTAATTAAGATGCTTAACAAATATGAGATGAACAAAAACCTTAGTACGAAAAACCTGCATTTTTTTGGTTTTTCACGTAAATTACGGGAATAAGTTCATCATACAAAGGTGATCCCATCGTAACCGAAAAACATTACACAATTAAATAAAAGATTTACATCATTCCCAGTTTATCAAGCGTACTGAGCCGTTTATGCTTGAGCTTTTTGAAAAAGGTAGGCGTTAAACCCGTGACCTTTTTAAACTGGTTCGAAAGGTGAGCTACGCTGCTGTAATTCAGCAGGTAGGATATTTGGGAAAGATTAAGTTCATCGTAAAGCAGCAGTTCTTTTACGCGTTCGATTTTGTGGGCAATGATAAAATGTTCGATGGTGATGCCCGTAGTCTCCGAAAAAAGGTTAGCAAGGTGGGTGTAGTCGTAATCAAGCTTCTCGCTAAGGAAATCGGAAAAGTTAATTTTTAGAGGTTCGTCGGTGTAATGCACCATCTCGACGATGATATTTTTGATTTTATCAATCAGGATTGCCTTTTTATCATCCATCAGCTCCAGTCCTGCTTTGAGCAAACCGGCTCTGAGCAGCTCACGCTTTTCGGGAGTAAGCCTTTCTCTTATGTCGACTTCGCCCAAATCAACAATCAGGTAATGAAGCCCGAGTTTATCCAACTCCGCCTTCACCAACATTTTGCAGCGTATCGAGACCATGTATTTGATAAAAAGCTTCATCCGGTTTTTATAGCTTACTTCTTAATTTTCCTAATGCAAATCTATACTTTTTATTTAACCAGCAATGTTTCTGCGAAAATTCATGGACATCAAATGCCAGTTGAGTTTCCGGATGATTTGAAAGATGATACCTAAAATGTCACCTGTGATAAAAAAAATGTC
>CAYOWJ010000561.1:0-1829 GCA_964407625.1 uncultured Lentimicrobiaceae bacterium | reverse complement strand
GGTGTGTCCCGTTTTTCGGATGAATATCGCCGCAGAGATTTCGGGATTCCTTCGACTACGTAATTTTCGAGAAAACTGTAGAGGTTATTTCTGAAACGGTAAATCGGGTTGGAAGGATGAAAATGTTTCCGGATGACTTCGCCGACTTCCTCAGCTTTGATTTTGGTGTAAAACGACGGCTCTTCACCGGGTTTATGAACCTCGAGCATGGGCACCTGGTTGCAAATTCCCACACAACCCACATGTTTTACACTTACATTTATTTTGCTTTTTTTGATGGATTTTTCCAGTGCCAGCTTTACTTCCGCGCTGCCGCTGGCCACGCAACACGAGCCAAGCCCAAGGCGGATTTCGCCTTGCGAAGGTGAATCTGAAAGTACAAATTCATTATTTGCCGAAGGAACCGAATCCTGGTTCAGCAGAAAATCGCGGATGGTTTCGCCGGCTTTATCGGTGGTGAGGTGGCCGTAAGTTACGCCATCAATCTGAACAACCGGTGCGATGGTGCAACAACCCAGGCATGCCACCTTTTCGATGGTGAAAAGCCGGTCGGGGTCGGTGTCGTCGGTTTCACTAATTTTCAATTCGCGTTTAAAAGCATCATAAACCTGAACTGCGCCTTTTACATGGCAGGCCGTGCCCACACAAACTTTGATAAGATGTTTGCCGATAGGCTGATGCCTGAACTGCGAATAAAAAGTTGAAATTCCATAAATTGCTGCCGGTGAAATACCCGTGGTTTCGGCAAGGTGCTTCAGTGCTTCTTCGGGCAGGTAGTTAAATTTGCTTTGGATGGCCTGCAAAATGGGTATGGCAGCCTCATCGGCACTGCCATATTCAGCAATAATTTCATCAACTGTTTTAATGATTTCGTTGTCCATTCTGCTTTTTTCTGCCTTTTTTAATCAAAAAAGAGTCTCTTTATTTTAAAGTTTCTTTAAAGTGGGTTCACTCTGTGGCCCTCTGCGCATTCTTTGCGGCTCTTTGCGGTAAAAAATTAAAACGCAGAGAACCGCAGAGTTTTTTCGCAAAGGAACGCAAAGATAAATTTTGCCAGTTAAATTCTTTACTCGAAAACTCAATGAAATAGCGTAAAATTCAATTTTAGCCAACATTTCCAATCCCGTTTACGAGCCGACACAAAAAAGGCTGTTTTCTGTTCTGAGAAAAATTCGTCCTTTCGAAAATGCCGGTGTGCAAACTGATTTTTCGCCCAATTTGGGTTCAGCAATGAGTTCAAAAACTTTATCGGCTTTAAAAATGTGCGTTACACCTTGTTTGTTGATGAGATAAATGCGGTTTTCGACAAGTATCGGCGACGAATAAAAGCCCTGGTCAAACTCATGCTCCCAGAAAATATCGCCGGTTTTGGCATCATAACAGGCAACGGCGCCGTAACTTGTGACCAAAAACAGCAAATCTTTTGTAGCCACGGGACTTGGAACATCCGACAAATATTCGTCGCTTTCCCAGAGCGCTTCCGGCTTTTCGCCAATTTTTATTGCCAGCGTTTTTGAATACTCGTTGCTAACGAAAACCACGCCATCAGCGAAAGCTGCCGAAGGGCCAACCTCACCGATAACGCCTTTTATTGACCACAATTCCGCCCCGGTTTCGGGGTCGTAGCCCGCAACAAAAGGGTCGGCAACGAGGACAATTTCGGTGCGGCCTGCGTTTGAAATAAGTATTGGCGAAGCCCAGGAAATTTTAACCTTCCGGGGTGTACTCCACAAAATATCACCAGTCGTGACGGACAAAGCCATGACTTGTCCCCCGGCACCCTGGTCGTACTGCACAATCAGCTTATTTTTAAAGGTGATTAATGAGGA
>CAYOWJ010000560.1:0-1833 GCA_964407625.1 uncultured Lentimicrobiaceae bacterium | reverse complement strand
CAAATGACAGCGAAGCTTAATTCCGGCGAAGCCAAATAACGCGAAGCAAATGACAATAAAATCTTCAAACAATAAAAAGTAATATAAAATGAACAACACTTTCAACAAAGACGAGATTTTAAAGAACAACCTCGATTACACGCTGTTTTCGTGGTCGAAGCAATCCGGGTTAAACCCGATAAACATCGAAAAAGCAAAAGGTGTTTACCTCTATGACAGGGACGGAAAACGTTACATTGATTTTTCGTCGCAGTTGCTCAACGTGAATATTGGCCACGGGCATCCGGCAATCATGGATGCGGTGGTGGAGCAGATGAAGGAAGTGAGTTATGTTTACCCGGGAATGATCACCAAAGCAAGGGGCGAGCTTGGAAAAAAACTTGCAGCGATTGCCCCGGGCAGCCTCAATAAAACCTTCTTCACTTTAGGTGGCGCCGATGCCATCGAAAATGCCATAAAAATTGCCCGCATTTACACGGGCCGGCACAAGATCATCGCGCAATACCGGTCGTACCATGGGGCAACTTATGCCTCCATTTCGGCAGGTGGCGACCCCCGCAAATTTGCGGTTGACAGCCAGGGCATGCCCAATATTATCCACATCGAAAACCCGTATTTTTACCGTTGCCCGTGGGATAGCAAAACTCCCGAAGAATGTGGCGAAAAAGCTGCCGAAAACCTTGAAAGAATCATCCGGTACGAAAATCCGGGAAGCATCGCCGCCATCATCCTCGAAGGCGAATCGGGAACTTCAGGCTGCATAAAATATCCGCCCAATTACTGGAAAATGGTAAAAGCGATTTGCGAAAAATACGGCATCCTCACCATTGACGATGAGGTGATGAGCGGATTTGGCCGCACCGGAAAATGGTTCGCCATCGAAAACCACGGCGTGGAACCCGACATTATCTGCATGGCCAAAGGTTTAACTTCGGGCTACATCCCGCTTGGTGGGATGATTGTAAGCGATAAAATCGCAAATTATTTCAACGATGTTGCGCTGCCGTTGGGTCTGACGTATTCGGCACACGCCGTCGCCTGTGCCGCTGCCGTGGCCACACTCAAAGTTTATGAAGACGAACATCTGCTCGAAAATACCGTAAAAATGGGCAAATACCTCGACGAAAAAATGGCCGCAATGATGCAAAAACACCCATCCATCGGCGACTTCCGCAATACAGGTTTGTTTGGCGCTGTCGAACTCGTTAAAAACCGCATCACCAAAGAGCCGGTCACACCCTGGAATGCTGGCCCTGCCGACATGGAATGTACCAACCGGATGGCAGCAAAAATCCGTGAACTGGGCATGTTCACTTTCGTAAGATGGAACTGGATTTTCATTGCTCCGCCGCTCTGCATCAACAAAGCCGAAATGGATGAAGGGCTTGAAATTATTGAAAAAGCCATTGAAATTGCGGATGAATATTGTTTTTAGAATTTTGGCTTTTTTGAAAATACTCCATAATTGTTTTGAAAATAATTAATTGGATGAAATCACAATTTGTGACTTCAAGATAAAAAGATGTCGAATAATCAAAATTTAATAAAACAGCAGGAAATCGAAAACCGCATCTTCACAATCCGTGGAATGCAGGTGATGATGGATAGTCATCTGGCTGAATTGTACGGGGTTGAAACCAGAAGATTAAATGAACAGGTTCAACGTAATAAGGATCGTTTCCCTTCAGAATTCATGTTTCGGCTGACTTTAGAAGAATATGAGTTTTTAAGGTCGCAAATTGCGACCTTAAAAACCGATGCTAATTTGAGATCGCAATTTGCGACCTCAAGTATAAACAGCCAAAATTTGAGGTTCCAAATTGGCACCTCAAG
>CAYOWJ010000559.1:0-1838 GCA_964407625.1 uncultured Lentimicrobiaceae bacterium | reverse complement strand
GCACTCAAAACATACCAGGCCGACATCTGGCCACAGTCCTCGTTTCCGCAAAGACCGTCGGGATTTGTATGGTACAATTCGTCCATTATTTTACGCACTGTTTCCTGGGCTTTCCAGGGTTTGCCGGCATAATTGTAAAGGTAAGCCATGTGGTGGCTCGGCTCGTTGCCATGGGCGTACTGGCCAATCAAACCAGTAATGTCGGACTGCTGTCTGCCGGTGGTTTCGGAGCTTACGCTGAAAAGTTGGTCTAACCTTTTGGCCAGACTATCGGAGCCACCTAATAATTCCATCAAACCTGAAATGTCCTGGGGCACAAAAAAACTATATTGCCACGAGTTGGCTTCGGTGTAGTTGAAATTCACTTCTGCCGGATCGAAAGGTTTAAACCAGCTTTCGTTGGTTTTGGCCCGCATAAATTTAGTTTCCGGGTCGAAGATGTTTTTATAGTTCTGCCCTCTTTTGATGAAGGTTTGATAATCGTTTTCACGGTTTAATGCTTTGGCAAACTGCGCGATACACCAGTCGTCGTAAGCATATTCGAGGGTTTTCGAAACCGACTCTGATTCTTCGCTTGCCGGGATGTATCCTTTAGTTTTATAAAATTCAAGGCCAAATTGATTTTGTGATGCGCTTTTAATGCAGGCATCCAGGGCTTTTTCAGCGTTATAGCCATTTATTCCTTTTATGTAAGCATCAACAATTACCGGGATTGCGTGATAGCCAATCATGCAGTTGGTTTCGTTGGCGGCCAGCTCCCAAACAGGCAGTAATCCACCCTGCTCGTAATGTGCAAGCATCGAATTGATGAAGTCGTTGGTGCGCTTCTGGTCAATAATCGTGAAGAGGGGATGTGCCGCCCTAAAAGTATCCCAAAGCGAAAACACGGTGTACATGTTAAATCCATCAGCCTGGTGAATCTGCATGTCGTGGCCCCGATATTTTCCATCGAAATCGGAGTAAAGGTTTGGATTTAGCAAAGCATGATAAAGTGCCGTGTAAAAAACCGCTTTCCTGTTTTCATCCTTGCTTTCCACTGTAATGCGGCTCAATTCGTCAAGCCAGGCTTGGTTTGCAGCGATTTTTACCTGTTCAAAATCCCAACCGGTAATTTCATTAATCCGGTTATTTTTTGCACCATCGGCACTCACTGCCGAAATCCCAACTTTTGCTAGAACTTCCTCCGTTTTTTTCGTATCAAAAGTTACCCAGGCTTTGATGTTTTTGCCTTCAGCTTTTTTTAATCCTTCCTGTTTTTCTCCATTTACCGAAATTCCAAACGATTTAAAAGGCATCGAAAATTCAGCATTAAAAAAAACATACTGGTCTCTGGCCCAGCCTTCGGTACGGCGCAAACCCCGGATTTCGGTGTCGCTCACAAATTCGATCCAAAGTTCGGTAATACGGTCGCTGGTAACGCCCTCGGTTAGGTCAATAATGATGTTTGATTCATCAGACTTTGGAAAAATGTATTTATGAAAACCGGTCCGGTACGCGGTTGTGAGTTCGACAGCAATATCGTAATCTTCAAGCTTTACCGAGTAAAAGCCAGGTGCTGCTTTTTCGCTTTTATGGCTGAACCGTGAGCGATAACCTGATTCAGGATTTTCTTCAGTTCCGGGGTCAAGCTGGATTTCGCCTGTGGTTGGCATAAACCGGATGTCGCCATAATCGCCAACGCCGGTCCCACTCAAATGTGTGTGGCTGAAACCCATGATGGTGCTGTCGGAATAATGATAGCCGGAACATGCGTCCCAGTTGTCTTTGCGGGTATCCGGACTAAGTTGCACCATCCCGAAAGGCAGAGCTGCACCCGGATAAACATGGCCGTGCGCATC
>CAYOWJ010000558.1:0-1864 GCA_964407625.1 uncultured Lentimicrobiaceae bacterium | reverse complement strand
AACTGGCCGAATACTATAAACACTCCAGGCTATGCGGCATTTGCAATGCCGCTTTGTTGGTTGCTGAATTTGTAATTCAGCAAATTACATCATAATTATTCCCAGGGCTAAGCGGCATTTGTAATGGCACTCAGGGTCGCGTCACAAGACCTGTCGGGGTGCGAAGCACCCGACAGCGTCTAAAAATCAAAGAAAACCCGACAACCAAAACTCATCTTTCTCTTCTTTCTTTGTTTGTAAACCCATGCTAAGCAGCATTACAAATGCCGCTCAGCGTTTGGGTTCACAAACCCACTTTTTCGCTTTTTTTTAAACCTGGTTTTCTCTCCTGATGTGTGAATGATGTAACTCTTACTTTTTATTGTGTAACTCTTTCGGCGAGTATTGGATAGACCTTTGTCGTGTGAAAATTGTAAGCAAAAAAATGAAAATGCGTCAAAAATTACCGCAAGAATAAAACTAGTAAAAACCTAATACTTTAACAAATGAAAACTATCAAATTAACAATGCTATTATTCCTTATGATAATAGGGATTAATCTGGACGCTCAGAATACCAGAAATTCTGAAAGCTACGGCAAGACATTAAACCTGGGAGTGGGTATCGGTGGATATGCAGGGTATTACCACCACTCCGGACATATGATGCCCGTTCTCCATCTTGACTATGAATTTGATGTTGCCAACAGTTTTACCCTGGCTCCATTCATCAGCTTTTACACCTACCAAAACGACCACGAATGGCAAAACAATTCTTATTATTATCGCCAGACAGATATCCCTATTGGTGTAAAAGGTACCTACTATTTTGACCGGATCCTGGAAGCAAACTCCGACTGGGATTTTTACCTTGCAGGCTCTTTGGGATTTGTTCTGATAACATCGAGATGGGAAGATGGCTATAATGGTGACAAAGATTATTACCCATATCCAAATCCTTTGTTTCTCGATTTACATATCGGAACCGAATACCACCTGAATAACAAGGTTGGACTATTCCTCGATCTGTCGACCGGTGTTTCAACCATTGGACTTGCAATTCATTAAAAGGTTCAAAATACCTCGTAATGTGTGAATGATATAACTCTTAAACTTAATTATGTAACGCTTTCCAGTATCAAAGGAAAGACCTTTGTACCAATGTTTCTAATTTAATTATTATAAAAATATAAGACGTATGAAAAAGATTATTTTACTGTTAGCCGTGTTTTTTGCTGTAACATTTGCAGCACAATCACAAAACAAAATGCGCCCCTGGCTTGTTGGGGCAAGTACTAATTATGTTGATTTTCTAGCTGTTCCAATGCCGGTTAGTGAGCAATTAACGAATGCCAACTGGATGGGAAATACAGTTCTTTCACAAATTAAAGTGGCAAGGTTACTTAGCAAAGAAATCGTATTCAGCACCGAATTTTCGATGATCAAATTAGAGAAGGAAAAATTAAACGCCTGGACTGGTGGAGAATATCAGCCAGCGATCTCAAATAATAACATGTGGCGCATACAGGGTCAGTTTGCATACAAATTTGCAAATGGTTATCTCTTAAAAGATGATGCCATGTTTGATCCATATGTTTTCCTTGGAGCTAACGCTACTATAATTGATGAAACCGCCTATCTGGCGCAATCTACCGGTGTTGGACTTAATATCTGGGTAACCGACTGGCTTGGTGTAAATGTTGAAGGTTCGTACGATTGGGTTATTGAGTGGAACGACTATTTTCATTACTCAGCCGGTGTAGTTGTACGTTTTGGAAAAAAGAATGATGTCGACAAGGATGGCATTTCCGATAAAAAGGATTTATGCCCCAACACCGCAGGACTTGCCGAATTCAAAGGTTGCCCTGATACCGATGGTGATGGTG
>CAYOWJ010000557.1:0-1873 GCA_964407625.1 uncultured Lentimicrobiaceae bacterium | reverse complement strand
CAAAAGGAGGTACATTAAAAGGCGTGTCGTACGCTGTAAGGAAAGGATTCATCTGTTCGTTTGATTTTACGGTTATTTTGGTCTGACTAGTCCCCGACATGCTTATAAAGCAAGCCATCAGGGCGATTAAGAATAATTTTTTCACAAAATCTGATTTAATGATAAATATTGAATGAATTTTTTTGAGGTGGCAAAGGTATTGATTTATGATAAACCGGAAAGTACTTTCTTGCTGACTTATAGAAATCCTTTAATCGCAGGGATGTTCCTGATCACTTAAAATCGTGAAATTCAAAATCAAAGAAATGTGGATTTATCTGATTTGAGAAATCCTTCCTTTTTCCATCGAAAAGACATGATCGGCGATGGTGAGCATTTCGGGTTTATGGGTAATCATGAGAATGGTTGTTTTTCCTTTCAGCCGGACAAGCGCTTCGATGATTTTATTTTCGTTGGCCGGATCAAGGGCGTTGGTAGCTTCATCGAGGATGAGCATGGTGGGCTTTCTGACCAAAGCTCTCGCAAGAGCCAGCCTTTGCCGCTCACCACCTGAGAGTTTTGCGCCACGGTCGCCAACAACCGTTTCAAGTCCCAATTCAAACTTTTCAACCATTTCATGTGCCGATGACTGAATCAATGCCTCGAGGATTTCGGCTTCCGTTGCATTTTGGTTTGTCCACAAAAGGTTATTGCGGATAGTGTCGTTAAAAAGGAACGATTCCTGCGTAACATAACCGATGCTTTTTCGCCAGGCAAAAAGGATATCTTCGTTCAAAACTTTGCCATCTATCAAAACCTGGCCGGATAAGGGTTTTAAAAGCCCAAGAATAATGTCGGCAAGTGTGGTTTTTCCAGAGCCGGATTTCCCGGTAAAACATACAATGCTGTTTTTAGGAATACTTAATGAAATATCTTCAAAAAGCAGTTTTTGGCTATAGCCGAAAGTTACTTTTTGAATCTCGACCGTTCCGCCAATTTTCAGGATTTTATCCTGGTTTCTGATGATCTCTTCCCGGTAAACGTTGCATTGGTTTTGTAACTCGTTAACCGAAGTAAAGGCAGGTAACGCCTGAAGAATGGATTGGTAAGCTGTTTGAAGTGTTGAGACCTTTGGCAGGAGTCTCGAAAAAATATAAATCAAAACCAGCAGTGTTGTTGCCGGCATTCCAACAACTTCGATCGCAACATAAACATAAACACTGAGAAGTACCACAGTTCCGATAGAAAATACAAGCGAAGTCCGGGCTGACAAACGGGCGTAATCAATTTTCCGTTTTTCGACATCTTCGGAATAGTGGATAAACTCGGCAATGTAGCGGTCTTCCTCGGCAAAGCTTTTGGCAACCTTCATTCCCGAAAGGTGTTCGATGACGATTTGAAAAACCTTCTTCATCGATTTCTGACTTGCTTTGCCAATGTTGTAGGCGCCCCTGTTTTTTTTCCGGCCAATAATTAACAGCAGCAGCGCACCGATGAGCGAAAGAAACGCCATTTGTACCGACAACATAAAAGCCACAACAACATAAACCAAAATGGTGATTACAGTGCTTGAAAGCCGAAGAATCTGGAAAATGACCTGCCCGGATTGCTGCACCTCGGTAGTAATTACATGGGCAATATCTGACAGCTTCATTTGTGATACAAATTGCCACTGGCTGTGCCCGATTGAAGTGTATAATTTGTCTTTAAGGTACCGTACAAAACTTTGCTGGATTTTGGCATTGTTCACGCTTTGGTAGCTTGAAAGCCACGAATTGAGCGAAACAATGATGATGTAAAACAGAAGGATAGTTATAATTCCCTGAGGAAGGCCTGTTTTACCGATAAGATCAATTAGTTCTCCAACAAATTTTGAGCCTTTGGCCTGGTCATT
>CAYOWJ010000556.1:0-1878 GCA_964407625.1 uncultured Lentimicrobiaceae bacterium | reverse complement strand
CATTGGAAAAAGAAGATTATTTAATCCGACAAATTTCCCAACTCGGTCGGGTACTTGGAAAAATTCTCGCTGGTTTACTGGGGCTAAAAGCCAATGGGCAGATAAATTCAGGAATTGAAGCTGCAAATCAGGACCTAAGAAATGAATTAGGTTTTGATGCTGATGCTCTGGCTTCAATGCCTTTCGATAGTTTCATCAAGAAATTTCCGTCGGCAGGTAAATTGAATTGTGATAACTTTGAAATACTGGCTGACATTCTTTTCATTATGCCAGAAGAACTCACCGAAAGCAACCTGGATATAGAAAAACGCAAAAGACTCCTTGAGCGCTCTCTGGCAATTTTAGAGTATATCGAAAATACAAGCCTGGTTTACTCGATGGAGCGGAATGTGAAGATTGAAAAACTGAAACTTGCGGTAAAAAGCATTTAGCCGGTTTTGCTGGGTAAAATATTGGTTTGTAGGTTCGGAGGGATGCCCTTAATTAGTTGAGTTCGATTCTTTTCATCCAGATTTTGATAGGTTCGGTGAGCGTTTCCATCGAAGCGGCTCTTTGTTGCATGTCGGGATTTCGTGGGTTCATGCTTCCGCCCTGGCCTCCACCTCCGTGTGAACCGCCCGGTGACGACATTCCGCCACCCGGCTTTCCACCTCCGCCACCTTGTCCCGTTGCCGGCAGTTCCATTCTCCCTGATTCAAAGCCTAACGAAATAATATTTTCGTTTAAATTATCTTTTCCGGAGAGCTCTTTTAATGGGATTTTCAATTCGTAATACATGTTCATCACCGAATCAATCATAATCCAGGCAGTGATACCATCGCCATTTCTTGAGTTTACCGTTGCATTTTTCACGGCAATATCATCAAAGCCATTGATTTCAATTTGATTGAGTGCAGTTTTAAGGCGGTTTTTCAATTTATCATTGGGGTTTTTTGATAAGTTTTGATTTACACTCATTTGATCTCTTTCGCCCGGATGGGGCATACTTTGCATGCCTTGAGGCAGCGGGTATTTTATCGAAAATTGTGCATCTTTTTTTCCTGTGGTGTCAATCGAAATAGTAAATCCGGTGGCAAAGATTTTCGTAACCACACTTTTATCGGTCACTTTTAGCCTGATCACCAGATTCGAATCATCGTTAAAGCAGCCATACGCGATCTTGTCTTTGTCGTTGTATTGCAGTTTATCAATCCAGGCAGCTGTGCCAGGCTCCGGGCGTTGTGAAACGGGTTCGAGCGCTTTGCTTTTGTATAGCGGTTTTTTGCTAAACGACATCATGACCAGAACGACCATGAGAATCAGTAAGACCGGAAAATGTTTTTTCATTCGAAATTTTTGGCTGTTTGACAAAGCATTTCATTTTAATATTCCTGCTCAATTGATTTTGATGGAAAGTTTATCCGAATTTATGGGTTTTGGATTTCACAGTGGTTGATAAACAATAAGATGGAGTCTCAGACCAAATTAAATTTTCAGAAGAGTGATTTTAAAGTATGTAAGTTTGACCCCATAAAAAGATGAAAACCGCAACAGCTTAATGATGAATTTGAGAGGATGAAGCGCTTTCAGTTCGTGTTGACTTGATTTCATTATTATTCTATTGCCGGGATTGTTAAGAAAAAGGGATTTTGCCTTCTGTTTGCGAAAAAAATTATCCTGCCCGTTATGTCTCAAATAAATATAAATTCCAATATTAAGGTAATTGTTGTATTTTGAGATTTCAGAAAATGATTGATTGAATATCATTCATTTTGAATTAAAAATTATTTTCTAAATAAATCATGCCTAAATATCTGAAATACTGACAAATAATAATTTATTTTCATTAACTTGATTTTGATGTGAAAATATTGGCATGAAAAATGACAATTAGTGATT
>CAYOWJ010000555.1:0-1884 GCA_964407625.1 uncultured Lentimicrobiaceae bacterium | reverse complement strand
TGGTGGGGAAAATATCAGCAGAAAGTGCTGGATGATGGCGTTCGCGGATTCTGGACAGATATGGGCGAACCTGCCTGGTGCAACGAGGAAAGCACCGACCGCCTCTTTATGAAGCATCATCTGGGCATGCACGACGAAATTCACAATGTTTACGGCTTTACCTGGGATAAAGTGGTAACAGAACAATTCGAAAAACGAAATCCCGGCAAACGGGTATTTCAGATGACCCGTGCAGCCTATGCCGGTATGCAGCGCTATACCTTTGGCTGGTCGGGCGATTCGGGCGACGGGAACGATATTTTGAATGGATGGGAAAAACTCGCCAATCAGATTCCGGTTGGATTGTCTGCCGGAATGGGTCTCATCCCTTTCTGGACTACCGATATTTCGGGCTATTGCGGCGATATCAAAGATCGGGAAGCCATGGCAGAATTGTATGTCCGCTGGATGCAGTTCGGGATATTTAATCCGCTGAGCCGGGCACATCACGAAGGCAACAATGCTGTCGAACCCTGGACTTTTGGCCCGGAGGCCGAAAAGCTGTGCCGTGAAGCCATCAATCTGAAATACAAACTCCATCCTTACATTTATACTTATGCCCGCAATGCCTGGGATACCGGCCTTCCGCTGATGCGCGCGCTGGTGCTGGAATATCCTGACGACAGGGAGACCTTTTCTGTAGAAGGTGAGTTTCTGTTTGGTAAAGAACTTCTGGTGGCACCTGTGGTCGAAAAAGATGCGCTTACCAAAGAGGTGTACCTGCCGGCAGGCGAATGGATTAATTATCATGACAAGAAAACTGCCTTTCGCGGAAAGCAATGGATTACCTGCGACGCTCCTTTAAACGTGGTTCCGGTATATGTTAAAAAGGGTTCGATAATCCCAACCATGCCGGTGATGCAATTCATCGGTCAGGTTGAGAATTACCCCGTGATTTTTGAGGTTTTTCCGGCAGCAGCAGGCAAAAGCGCAACTTTTGACCTTTACGAAGATGATGGCGAAACCAATAATTACAAATTGGATATTTGCCAATGGACCACCATAAAATGTGTTTCATCGGCAGATTCATGGGTCATCAGCGTAAGCAAAAAGGCTCTCAACGGTTTTGAATCTCAGCAAAACCGGAACCTCGGCATCAGGATTTATCTTGAGAAATGCCCGTCATCGGTCATTTTTAATGAAGTGAAAGCTAAAAAAGTCAACACTCAAAACATTGAAGATGGGTGGTATGAAATCACTGATAAAATTTACTGGAGCTGGGACGAAACTGAATCGGCATGTTTGATTAAATTTGCCGATTCTGGAATTGATGAATCAAGCACCATAAAAATCATTTCAAAATAAAAACGAAAATGATCGTTTGACTCATTAGTTTTCCAAACACTGAGATGTGCTTAACCATGGGTCGGCATATAATCATTAACAAAAAAAATAGCATCAAATGAAACGTTACTTTTCAATCATCCTCCTGCTTATGATTGCGATGAGTTGCACAAAGAAACCGGCGGTTTTGTACCAGTCGCCTGAGTTTACGGTGTATTCAGATAAAGTGGTTCAGGGAAATTTTACCGCACAGGTTGAGTCACCAACCCGGATTGTCTCAAATTACCGGAGCCTGGCAACCGAAAACTTTTCGAGACTGATCACGTTCAAATTCAGCATCAACGAAAAAGACAACGAAAAGCCTTCTGGCGCCGACCATTGGGTAATTATTGGCGACAATGAACACCAATCGCCGGTGATTGAGTTTGGCGAAAAAAACGAACCCCGGCCGGCTGATCCAGGAACAAAACTCCCGGTCAATTATGAATACACTTTCAGGCTGGATTTGAACCCTGTGCTGAAACAGTTTGCCGAAAAAGGCTATTACGAAACCTTCGACGG
>CAYOWJ010000554.1:0-1889 GCA_964407625.1 uncultured Lentimicrobiaceae bacterium | reverse complement strand
CAAGGTCTCAGGGACCATATAAAACAAAAAGTTTGTAATCTGCTCAAATAAATTTGCCGTTGACGGTAGTTGGCAATTGCCTGAAGTAGTTTTGCTGCATGGTTAATGACTAAATATTAGTTTTTTGAACATCAAAAAAATGCAGCAATGAAACGCGTCGAATTCTTCAGAAATATATTTTTAGGCGGTCTCGGTTTAATGATTCCGGGAACGATTTCAGGTGCTATTCCAAAAACTACCCTCACACCAACCCAATCCCGGTCCTGTTCAAAAGGCCCCTTACCATTGAATAGCCGGCAACAGATAAAACTCTTATCCTCCCATGTTGCCGGCTTTCAATATTACCAGGGGCATCTTGTCGAACACGAGTTTAAAACCGGAATGCCGCTGATTTTGGTTCGCGAGCCAAAAAACCGTTACGATTGCGATGCAATTGCCATTTATTTCGGCCCAACAAAAATCGGGTATATCCCGGCAGCCGAAAACACCGTGTTAACAAATATGCTCGACCAGGGCGTCCTTTTACAAACAACCATTACCTCCTTTAACCCCGAAATGCCTACCTGGGGTAGGGTGGAGGTGGAGATAGTAATAAACGCTGACAGCGTCAATAATCGCAGCAAGGAATTAAACGCTGACAGGTCTGGCGACGCTGACAGGTTTGGAAAATGACCTGTCAGCGTGCGCCAGCCGGCGGACTGACAGCGTCATTTAAGCGTGCCTGACAGCGCCATAAATTTTAAGATATTATCCCTTGGTTTTTCTGAAAACTTTTATCTTTAGCGCACAAAAAAAATGTGATTATGACTAAGAAAAACAAAGGTAAAGTCATTCCAATGCTGTCACCCGAAAACTATATCCGCACCAGGGCGCGCAGCCTGCCCATTTTTGAATGCATTGTAAATGCCAACTGGCAGGAGTCCAAATCAGTTTTGCTTACTGTTGCCCGAAAACATACAACCGGCAATATTACAGCCTGTTATTACTATGTTGATCTGATGTGCCTTGGTGTGAAAGACACCCATTATGTTTTTAATATGTCGGCACTTGATTACGAATCGTCCAAAATTGAAATGTATGAAGATTTTGGAAGAGAAAAAATTGACTACACCCTGGCTCACAATATCATTTATGCCGGTGTAGAATTTGCTGATGAATACGGCTTTAAACCCCACAAGGATTTTGCTTCGGTTACACGCTTTATGCTGGAGGAGGATTCTGATGATATCGAACTGATTGACATTGAATGTGGGGAAAACGGAAAGCCGCTATATGTGCGTGGCCCTTATGATGAAGAACACAGAGCCAATGAGATCATCAGTCAGCTCGAAAAAACTGCCGGAACTGATAAATACTCCTTTATTTCTGATTTAGATGATTTTTCAGCAGATAGTTACGAGGAGGAGGATGAAGCCTACCTGCAAGAACTTGAAAAAAGTATTGATGTCTTTGCAAAACTTAGCGGTAAAGTCGAAAAGCTGAAAGCTAACGACCTGAAAAGTCTTATTGACGCAACTGAAGTCATTTTTCAAGAACTTATTGACGAGGAACAATTTCAGAAGTATGTTGATGAATTTGAAGAGCTCCTTGATATCGATATTATCACCGAAACGCTTCCTGATGAAATAATAGGACCGGATTTGGATGAGACCATTGATTTGGAGCAGTTAAAGGAAATGTTTGGCCAGATTCTGAGCCTCCTTGATGATCTCAAAATAAAAAAGGCAACCAAAATATGGGAACAGTACCAGCAAATTGCCGGTGATTTGCCTTCTGTTTGTTATCTTGAGCTCAGACTTCTTCAGGCACAGAAATCAAAAAAATACAAGGAGATACTCAACAGTTACAAAGAAAAGTTCCCTTACTATGTGTTAATAAAATTTCTTTTT
>CAYOWJ010000553.1:0-1893 GCA_964407625.1 uncultured Lentimicrobiaceae bacterium | reverse complement strand
CAGCGATTCCGCAACAATCAAATTTTACTTTACGGATAACCGAAGTGCTGCAAACTATGCATAGCTATTGCTATCCGCGAGATTGCGGTTTTAAAATCATTATTTGTTAAAAATTTACCTCCTTTCTTTATTTAATGGTTTTGCCCTGAATGTTTGAGCAGGGATTCTCTGATTTCAAGATTCAATAGCGCATCTGGCCGGTAAAGTTCGAAGCTTGAAATTTATCCAGATCATATCCTATCATTATAATAAATATGCATTCTTCAAACGACTTCAAGGTATCATGGCAGCCTATCATGTCTTTAACACACTGGGTTTTGTGAGCCAATTGGTTTATCATGTGGGCAATCTGAAGGCATTGGTAATAGTTTTGGGTTGCATTGAATGATTTTCTGGAGTATTTGTGACAAAGGTTGTAACCGCTGTTTTTCTGATCGTTAAATCCTTCATTTTCAATTTTCCATCTTAGCCGCCCATAGTTGCTTAAGGTTTTGCAGTTTTTGTTTGTAATCTCTAAATCAGTAATATGCACAAACCTTTCTTGAGTGGTTTTTTCGTCATTTTTGGTATCTACAAGTTGGCTGGTGATGTTTGTTTCTAAAAAGTTGATGGTGTGTTTTTTGTAATCAATGTTGTTCAGAATGCAATATTCTGTGGTGATTTTGCGCTGCCCCACTGTATCATAAGTTTTAACTGTAATGGGAGCACCGGCTTTTTTTAGCAGGTTCACTTCCTCCCATACGCTTGCAAGATTGCCGTCTTTGAGGGTGATGATAAATCGCCAGCCGTTGGATTTACAGGTTTTGAACACGTTGTCGTTGGGATAGAGGCCATCGGCGGCAATGGCGATGGGCAAACGTGGGTACATTTGCCTGATTTTTTCGCTCAGTCGTTTAAAGGCTTTAAGTTCACAGTCTTGTTTTTCATACTCCCGGCCTACGGGGTTTTTAACCCATTCTGTTGCCATCGAAAAGCTAAATCCATTGCCACACAAAATTTTAGCTTCCAGCACATAAGCCGTCCATGTTCGTTTTCCGTTTTTGGATGTTTTGTAGGGACATTCGGGGTATGGTTCGTAATCAAAACTGTGCAAGCCCGTGGCATCAATCCCGATAAGGTGATACATTGCAAAGAGTTTGTATTTATCCAATACTTTCGCTCTTAAAAGTAGTTGTATCATTTTGCGCTTGATTTCTTCCAGTTCCTGTGTATCCAACGTTTTAAGAAGTCGGTCGGAAGTGTCCAGGTCGGGTAGTTTGCAGTGGAACAGCCGTTCAAAATTGTGTGAATAATTCCCTTTGGCAGCAGTGTTGTCGGCATGATTACGCGAACCGCGTTTGAAAAGGAACATACTCACCACGGCCATCAATAATTCCTCAACCTTGTAAATGGGTCTTTTGCGATGGTCGCTTAACTGGCTGAAAAGTTTCAAAAGCTCCGGGAAACGTCGCTTGATGATTATTCCCACCTGCATGGTGAACTCGTGCATTTGGTGCAACTCGATTTTGGCCTTGCACCTGGCCCTTTTTCTGATTTTCTGTGTCTTCTAAAGAAGATACAAAATGAAAAAATTAGATCAAAGAAAAATGAAAAAATTTGAAAAAAAACAGAAATAAATTTGGTCAATAATTTGAAATACAGTAATTTAGCTGCAAATAAAAACGCCGGTATACGTGGCTTTGCTCCGGCGTTTTTTTAAATAATAAAACATGAAACCCACATCCTTTTGGAATGGCGGGTAAACCGCCAATTTGTGGCTATCAGTTGTTAATCAGATAGTTACATTGTGATTCCTTTAGCATCCTATCTGTTGCCAACCACCGCCAAAATTAGTGCGAAAAATATTTATTGCTGCAAATTTTATCTGTATCATTTACAGGGGGTTATCAATGG
>CAYOWJ010000552.1:0-1897 GCA_964407625.1 uncultured Lentimicrobiaceae bacterium | reverse complement strand
GATTTTTTTTAATTTTATCGCTTTTTAAGAATTAACCTCCATCTATGGAAAACATTCATAATCCTGAAATTAGCCTTGCTTTTGATTTTGTAGAATACACCAACCGGAATATCTTTTTAACGGGCAATGCCGGCACCGGAAAAACCACTTTTTTGCACAACCTGCGCAAGAAGTCGCCCAAGCGCATGATTGTGGTTGCGCCAACGGGTGTAGCAGCCATCAATGCCGGCGGGGTGACCATTCATTCATTTTTCCAGATGCCTTTTGGCCCGCATATTCCACAGACCGCCACAGGCAGCGAATATCATGATGAACAGGAAAAAAAATCATCCGCTTACAGCGTCAAAAAATTTAGCCGCGATAAAATCCAGATTATGAAAAGCCTCGATTTGCTGGTGATCGATGAAATAAGCATGGTCCGGGCCGACCTTCTTGATGGCATTGATGAAGTGCTCCGCAAATACCGCGACCGCTACAAACCATTTGGTGGCGTGCAACTGCTCATGATTGGCGACCTTCAGCAACTTGCGCCGGTAGCCAAGGAGGACGAATGGGATTTGCTGAAACAATATTACGATACCGTTTTCTTTTTTAGCAGCAAAGCGCTGCAAATGACCAATTATGTTACCATCGGGCTTAAACATATTTACCGGCAAAATGATGCAGTTTTTATCGGGATGCTCAACAAAATCCGCGACAACAGCCTGGATGAAGAAACGCTGGTTCAGTTAAATAAGCGCTACATCCCCGGTTTCGTGCTCAATTCGGGCGAAGGATATATTATTCTTACCACCCATAATTATCAGGCTAAAGAGATTAATGAATCGAAACTGAAAACGCTTAAATCCTCACCGCGTACTTTTACGGCCAGCGTAACCGGCGATTTTCCGGAATATTCGTATCCCACCGATTTTGAACTTACCCTGAAAATCGGGGCACAGGTGATGTTTGTAAAAAACGACACTTCGCGTGAAAAGCTTTTCTTTAACGGGAAAATTGGTGTTATCGAAAGTTTTGATGATGATACCATTTACGTAAATTGCCCTGCTGACACCGAATCTATTCCGGTTGAGAGGCTCGAATGGGACAACACAAAATACACGATCGACGAAGAAACCAAAGAAATCAAGGAGAATGTTGCCGGCACTTTCAAACAATATCCGTTAAAACTGGCCTGGGCCATCACCATCCATAAAAGCCAGGGTCTGACTTTTGAAAAGGCCATCATCGATGCAAATGCCGCCTTTGCGCACGGGCAGGTTTATGTTGCGTTGAGCCGCTGCAAAACCCTCGAAGGGCTGGTTTTGAGTTCTCCGATTTCGTTTGGCAGCATAAAATACGATTCCAAAGTTGCGCGCTTCAGCAACGATGCCGAACAAAATAAGCCTGGCGAGCAGGTTCTGGCTGAATCGAAAAATGCCTATGAAAAGGATTTACTCATCGAGCTTTTTGATTTTAACGGACTGCAGCGTCGGATTAATTACCTGCTTAAACTGCTTAACGAACATTTTACAAGCCTGCATGAGTCCGACCGAAATCTGATTGCTGATTTGAGCCTGGTTTTTAAGAATGAATTGCTGGATGTATCCGGGAAATTTCTGGCTCAGGTGCGATATTTATGCGCCCAGCCCGGAACTATCGAGGAAAATACTGCACTCCAGGAACGTGTTATCAAAGCCAGCACCTGGTTTGCGGATAAAACAAAAACCATCCTTATTGATGTAATCCAAAATCTGGTCATCGAAACCGACAATAAGACCATCCGGAAATCGGTAAACGACGCACTGGATTATTTGCGCCAGGACACCATGGTTAAACTGGCTTGTCTGAATGGCTGCAAATCAGGATTTGTCGTTAAAAATTATCTCGATGTAAGGGCGAAAGCGGCCATCGAAAA
>CAYOWJ010000551.1:0-1900 GCA_964407625.1 uncultured Lentimicrobiaceae bacterium | reverse complement strand
GATTTGTAGGAATTTTGACAATCCCAGGATTTTTAAGGTGCATTGGATCGGAATATTCATTGTTTTTGTAAAATTACCCGGTCATCTCAAAAGATCATGAATATTATAATGCGAAAACAAACTATTCAAATTTGGGAGGATGCTTTCCGGCTTCACCGAGCAACTGCCGCAGGTTGTGTAATTCCTGGCGGTTAAGTTTAAGCAGTTCAAGTGTAACTCTGCCTGTTGCAGATAATCCAATAATTTCGTTACCATCGTTGCTCCATGCAAAATGATCAGACCAGCTTTGTTTTCCTGGGTTAAAAATGTTGGCTGTTTTTCCTGTTAAACTATCAATACCAGCAGTTTTATTGTACTTGTAATTGTTGCATCCCTGGCAGGATAAAGCAGTATTTTCCTGAATACTTTCGCCACCTTTGCTTTTTGGAAAAATATGCTCAACTACAAAAGGCTGGGATGAAATATTGGCAGGGCTTTTACAATACTCGCATAAACCCTGCGCCCTGTTAAAAGTTATTTGCTTTAGCTTGTCAGGCGACATTTAG
Source organism: uncultured Lentimicrobiaceae bacterium (assembly GCA_964407625.1). Lineage (GTDB taxonomy): Bacteria > Bacteroidota > Bacteroidia > Bacteroidales > 4484-276 > CAJATL01. The sequence goes on along the minus strand of CAYOWJ010000551.1, from coordinate 1,355 downwards.
TTGAGGCTTTAATTCTAATTGTTCAATCAAATCATCCAGCGAAATGTTGCGGAGTTTTGCTAACTGCAAGAGATTTTCAAGGCGTTTTACGTTTAAATTTTCGGTGAAGGTGGTTAATTCGAGTAATTCCTGATATTCGCCATCAGTAAGTTTTTCCTTTTTATGTATATCTATCAGGTAATTATATCGTTGCTGGATTTCGAACGGAGGCGGTGTATTAATTTTTTTCAACAAATCGGCTTCAACCTGCGAAAGAACACCGGGAAGTTTTTGTTTCCGGAGTCCTATAACTTGTTTCATCACCTGGTCTAAATCCGACAAACTAAGTGATGATAATGTTTGAAAAATTCCTGTTAGCGGCTGATTTGGAATCAAGTTTTCCATTTCTTTAATTTTAAAATTAAGCAAAAATAGAAAAAAAGCGGAGGTTAATCAAAGGAAAATTGCTGATAGGGCTTTTAACTGATCGGTGCTTTTTGTTCCAATCTCACCTTACCAAAAAAAGGTTTCACCGTTTTAAAAGGTCAAACCTTTAACCACCCCGGCACCAGCAGCAACGCCGCGATCCCGATAGCTATCGGGATTTGTAGGAATTTTGACAATCCCAGGATTTTCGAGGTGCATTGCACCGGAATATTATTTTGAATAATAGTTTATTCGCTAATTTTGCATTTTCACACTAAATTTCTTACTTATGGAAAATCAACAGATTGAACAACTTCACAAGCTTTCGTGGGATGAAAAATTTGAGATCATTCAGATGCTTTGGAATGATTTAGCCAATAATCCGGAAAATCTGAATCTTCCGGACGAACACAAAAATATTCTTCGCCAAAGAATCGAAAGAATCGAAAGTGGAGAAGCAAAGTTTAAACCCTGGCATGAAATAAAGGCCAAATACCTTCCGGCATGAGGAAGTTTGAGCTTGTTTTGATGGATTAAGCTGAATCTGACCTTGATGAGGCTTTTATTTGGTATGAACTGCAAAAACCCGGGCTGGGCATCGAATTTATAACAGATGTGGAAAAGGTTTTCCTGTTTATCATCAAAAATCCAATGGCATCTGAAAAGCTTTACCAAAAAACGCACAGGCAGGTTGTTAAGCGGTTTCCATACAGCATTTACTACCGCATCAACGATGACTTATTGCAAATACAAGTAATTGGTATACTGCACCATAAAAGAAATCCAAAAACTTTAAAGGACAGATTAATTTAAAATCTTTCGTTGCAGAAATTTATCAAATAATCATTAAAAAGGTTTCTCCTTTTGAAAAGGTGAAACGTTTAAACAGCCCGGCACCAGCGGCAGCGCCGCGATCCCGATAGCTATCGGGATTTGTAGGAATTTTGACA
>CAYOWJ010000550.1:0-1912 GCA_964407625.1 uncultured Lentimicrobiaceae bacterium | reverse complement strand
TAATTTCGGAATACACAATTAAAGCAATTGGTGCAGGTTATAAAAACGGATTTGGTTATCAACTGAATCTGCCACCTTCGGCAATTGCAAATGTATCCGGCTATAGTCTGGAGGAAGATTTTATAACCCTTTCGGGCAATGGCACCGAGAGTGGTCAAAACAAAGCCACCATCATTGTTTTTGACAATACCTATAATCTTTTCCCCACCATTGCATCGGGTTTTGTAAACACACGCACCGAACAACCTTACGTAACACCTCCTTCGATTACTGTAACTGTAAATCTGGCAACACCGCAAACATTGGCAGCAGTCGGGCTTCCTCCATACAATCCTTTTTTAATTGTTAATAAAGAGAGAGGTAAAGAAGTACATTTACCTGGTTATGCCCCCACTGCGCTTGTTAACCAAATCTATTTTGGCACCGAAGACGATGACTCAAATCCGGCACAAGGCAGATATTATAAGTCTGGCAGCAATCTTCCATGGGGAATGCACTTACCGGTTTCGTTTGATTATCCCATCGAAAAAACGCCAATTCTTGAAGGCCATCTTGTTTTTGATACCTGGGTGCTAAGTGGTGGATTTAGTTACATGGACTGGTACCAAAATAAACCTGGTTACCGGGAAACAACATTCCTTTATCAACATTAATCAATTAAAACTAAACTAATGAAAATAAAACCGGCTTTGTATTATCTCGGCAGTTTGGCCATCTTATTACTTTTCATCACTTCTTCATGTAAAAAGGATGATACGCCTGATGAACATGTTGCAAATATGGATGAACTTGTCGCTCCCGAGGGTTTCAATTATGAAATGGTGAGCGATGTTAACATCCAGGTTTTTGCTAAGGATAATCAGGATGGGCCGATTAAAGGAGCCAGAATTAATATTTATTCAGGAAATCCTTTGGAAGGTGGAGTTTTGTTGCTCAGTGGAATGACAGATGAAAGTGGAGCATTTGAAACCGAGTATCCATTATCAAAAAATATTACCGAATTGTATGTTACAACCGGATACATAGGTTTGCCTTCTGAAACGTTGGTTATAGTTACCAATGGCGGAATAAATACAATCCTTGGCGGGAAAAAACCGCAGCCAACCTATAAAGACTTTCCCGGCTTTAAATCTGTTGATGCCACCTATCCTTATCTTTGTACCTACAATACAATTGGTGTTCCTTCATGTTTAAATCCGCCGGATGATGTAATAGGAAATGGTTTGCTGGCTGATATTAATGCTGCATTACCCGAATATGCACCCGTACCTCAATATCATCCTGAATATCTTGCTTCTGGGAATGAGACGGATATTATATTAAACGAGGCGGCCGATGTTTGGCTTACATTTGTCCACGAAGGTGCCGGATACACGAACGCATTGGGTTTTTATACCTATAACGTTAACAATCCGCCAACATCGGTAAATCAACTGAACATTGTTACCATCGCTTTCCCGAACCTTTCTTTAGAATTCAGTGGTGGTGGGTTGCACGCCGGAAATAAACTGTACCTGGGACAATTTCCTGCTGGTACCGGAATCGGATGGGTTTTATTTCAGAATGCATTTACTAATGGTGCAGTCAGAACAACCAATCAAAAATTTTATTCTGAACCTGCATTTAACCCGGAAACCCTTCCCGAAAAAAGACAGCATAACGTAATTTTATATGATGCCGAAAGGCAATTATTTGTTACAGGTTTTGAGGATCAAAACCGCAATGGAAACATTGACAACGATTTTAATGACGCCATTTATTATGTCACCTCAAATCCGCCAACTGCCATTCAAAGCGCAGCAATGCCTTTGGTCGATCCAACAATTATTGATACCGATGATGATGGTGTTTATGATGTGATCGATGATTATCCAACTGATCCGGCAAGGGCTTTTAATAATTATTATCCTGG
>CAYOWJ010000549.1:0-1918 GCA_964407625.1 uncultured Lentimicrobiaceae bacterium | reverse complement strand
TTTATGGTTTTTAAATTGTGTGTGTTTAAGCTTATGTCAATAATTATGTCTTACCAGCCCACTATTTTTTTAAAATCATTCTTCTGGTTTCGGAAAAACCGGCAGCAGAAAGCCGGTAAAAATAAATTCCGTTTGGCAGCGATGAGCCATCAAAGGATAATTCGTAGGTTCCGGGTTTTAACAATTCGTTTACCAGCGTTTTAACCAGGCAACCCATCATATCGAATACTTGAATTTTTACCTCGCCCGAATTGGCAACAGTAAATTTTATGTTTGTTGCGGTATTAAATGGGTTTGGATAATTTTGAAATAACGAAAATCCTGATGGCACTTCAGAACTCACATTTTCTATTCCCAGTCCTATTAATTCTCCGCCCGATTCGCGGTAGCGGCTATGGAATTCCTGGTAGTAAAGGTTATTTACTCTTGCGTCGAAAATGGTAAGCGAATTTTCGTCATTCCCGGTGGTGGCGGGTGTTTCCCAATTAAACGAACCTGTGGCAGTAATTTTATTCCCTCCCAATGAATTTGCATCAATGATGAGATATTTATGGTGAATCAATCCCGACAAGGTGTCTGGAAATACATCGGCATGCGGATTCCAGGAATTTGGTACGGCCAATCCTTTCATCCGGGGAAAGGCGCTGTTTGCCAGAAAAGCGTTGGATAAGTCAAATACGCCTTTTATTTTAATGTTACCAATAAATATGGTGTGCAAGGCATTTTCGATTTCCGGTAACTCAAATTTCAACATACAGAAAAACAGACTTTCGGTTGGTTTGGTCAGGATAAGATTGCTCAAAAATGCTGAAACCCCGTCGGAAGGCGAAAAATAGACCTCCATCCTGGTGCCTGCGACATTAAGAATATGTGGAACATTATCGGTTTTTTGGGATCCAAACCTTGCCTTTGACGTATCAGGCAGGTCGGTGTGAGAGCCCCACATTTCTTCAAATTCCCTGGTATAAACAGCACAAAGCGATTCGTCCTGAATGACAATAATGTTGTTTTTGTCGGAGTGAAACTGCGGATGCGAAACATTGGTGGAGCCGGTCCACAAATATTTTGTGTTGGGATTTGTGTTATACCTGTAATCAAAAATCAGGAATTTATTATGCATCGAAAAGATGGTATCAAATTCTCTTTTTATGACCGGAATTTCATGGGCAATCAGCGAATCTATCCAGGGTGTAAAGGCAGTGTGATTATAAACAAACCTGATTTTAACGCCGCGATTTTTTGCGTTTATCAATGCATTTGTAATGGTAGTATAATACGAGAATCCCCACAAAGTAATGTCAATACTGTATTTTGCGCTATCAATCCGGCTGATAAACAGATGTTCAAAATTCTGGCTCCCGTTTGCTAGCTCACCCGTGCTGACAGTAATATCAACAGTATGGTTAAAATAAACATTCACTTTGCCTGTGGATGCCGATTGGGTTACAAAATAACCTGAATCCACGGCAGCGGCATCCGCATTTTGAGCAATAACCTGGTATTTGTAAATCGTTGCCGGTTGGAGATTGCTAACCGGAATTGCGTGATTTGATACCAATGCCGAAAAATAGATCGAATCGGTAAAAATGAGCGCCTGATAATTGGAATCCGGAGCCATCCATCGTATTTTCGAATCGGTTGGCGAGTCTGTTGTCCAATACACCGTAACACTGGTTGGAGTGATGTTATCATAAGTCAGGTTTGAGATTTCCGGTCCGGTTTTTCCTGCCCTGCCATCAGGTTTCGCCAAGGAAAGGCCATTTGCCAGAAGCATCGTGCATGGCAGCAGGAGGAGAAAGGTTAATATTCTTGAGTTCATTTTTCGATTTATTTTGAAGTTAATGAGGGCGTTATCTAATAAATATTTTTTCAGATTTTATGCCGTTTTCGGTTTTTACTTTCACCAGATAAAATCCCG
>CAYOWJ010000548.1:0-1919 GCA_964407625.1 uncultured Lentimicrobiaceae bacterium | reverse complement strand
GAAGAAAAAACACTTCCTGTTCTCAGCAACCGGATGATGGTGACCGAATCGCTGCCAATGCCCATAAATGGCCTGGAAACAAGGAATTTTGAGTTTAAAAAACTGATGGATTCGGGGAAAAACAAAAGCCTCAAAAACTATAAATTAACCCTCGAGTTTGCGTCAAATCCAGCGTGGTACGCCGTTCAGGCTTTACCGGTACTTTCGGAGCCTGCCTATAAAAATGCGATTTCGGTTTTTGGAAGTTTCTTCGCCAACAGCATCGCTTTTCATCTCGCTAATGCCGATCCAAAAATCCAACGTGTTTTCGATAGCTGGAAAAACCAGTCACCCGAAGCGCTGCTTTCGAATTTAGAGAAAAACCAGGACCTGAAAAATCTGCTGCTCGAGCAAACGCCCTGGGTTCTCGATGCCCGCAACGAAAGTGAGCGCAAACAAAGGATTTCCCTGCTTTTCGACATCAGCACCATGCAAAACCGGCTCGATGCTTCGATTACACTTTTACAGAAATTCCAGACCTCAAACGGTGGTTTTACCTGGTTTGACGGGATGCCCGAAAGCCGCTACATCACGCAGCATATCGTCGAAGGCCTCGGAAAACTCAGTCATCTCGGCATTATTGATGCCATCGCAGACAACCGCATCAACGAGATGATGACCAAAGCAACACGTTATCTTGACGACCGCATCCGTGAAGATTTTGAAGAACTGAAAAAACATCATGCCGTCAATCTGGATGAAAACCATCTTTCGACGACCCAGATTCAATATCTCTACGCCCGCAGTTTTGCCAGAAAAATCATGATGAATCCTTCGTGTGAAACGGCTTTTAATTATTACAAATCGCAGGCCGCCAAATACTGGAAACAGCAGGGCTTGCAGTTGCAGGGGATGATTGCCGTTACGCTCGACCGATACAGCGACAAAACCACCGCCGCCCTCATTGTAAAATCGCTGAAAGAACGCTCGCTCACCAACAAAGAAATGGGCATGTACTGGCGGCAGGATCGCGGATATTTCTGGTACGAATCGCCCATCGAAACGCAGGCCACGATGATCGAAGTTTTTGATGAAGTTGCCGATGACCAGGAAAGTGTCGAAAAAATGAAAATCTGGCTGCTTAAACAAAAGCAAACGCAGGATTGGGAAACCGACCGTGCCACCGCTGAAGCCGTTTATGCGCTTTTGGGCCGTGGCGCCAACCTCCTTGCCAGCGACGAACCTGTCAAAATCCAAATCGGCGGTCAGCCCCTGAGCAAAGAAAAAATCGGTAAAACAGAGGCTGGAACGGGCTATTTCCAGACATCATGGAATGGCAGCGAAATCACGCCCGACATGGGCAAAGTGAGCGTTACCAAGCCCGACGAAGGTGTTGCCTGGGGCGCGATGTACTGGCAGTATTTTGAAGATCTGGATAAGATAACGCCTCACGAAACGCCGCTTTCGCTGAAAAAACAACTGTTCATTCAGAAAAACTCAGCATCAGGTCCGGTGCTTGAGCCAATCAACGAAAATACAGGTTTAAAAACCGGCGATAAAGTGGTGGTCCGGATTGAGTTGCGCGTTGACCGCGACATGGAATTTGTTCACATGAAAGACATGCGGGCATCGGCTTTTGAGCCGGTTAACGTACTTTCCGGTTACAAATACCGCGATGGACTGGGTTATTACGAAAGCACCCGCGATGCGGCCACCAATTTCTTTTTCGATTATCTCGGCAAAGGCACCTACGTTTTTGAATACACGCTTGTTGCCTCACAAACCGGCGATTTCTCCAATGGCATCACCACCATCCAATGTATGTATGCACCTGAGTTTACCTCACATTCAGAAGGAATCAGGGTGAAGGTGGAATAATTCGACGATTTGATAATTTGATAATTCGATAATTCGGCAATTCGACAATGGAAGAATTCGAC
>CAYOWJ010000547.1:0-1923 GCA_964407625.1 uncultured Lentimicrobiaceae bacterium | reverse complement strand
CGTAAATCCTTACTTTTGCGGCCTGTAAATAAAATCACAAAAAATAATTATTGTAATGAAAAACACTGCTTTTTTAAAATTTCACGAAGCTTTTGGAGCCAAAATCGTTCCGTTTGCCGGATACAACATGCCGGTACTTTTTGAAGGCGTAAATGCCGAGCACGAAACTGTTCGCACAACCGTTGGCGTTTTTGATGTATCGCACATGGGCGAAGTTTGGGTGAAAGGCCCCAAAGCCTTCGACCTGGTGCAAAAAGTCACTTCCAACGACGTTGCTGCCCTCACCGATGGCAAAATTCAGTATTCGTGTTTCCCCAACAAAGATGGCGGAATTGTTGACGACCTGCTGGTTTATCGTGTTAATGCCGAAACCTACCTCCTGGTCATCAATGCCTCAAATATTGATAAAGACTGGAATTGGATCAACGACCAAAACGATCTGGGCGCCGAATTATACAATGCTTCCGACGAAATTTCGCAGTTGGCGGTTCAGGGACCAAAAGCCCTGGCCACCCTTCAAAAACTCACCGAAACCGACCTGACCACCATTCCATATTATACTTTTAAGAAAATTGATTTTGCCGGAGTAAAAGATGTGATTATGTCGGGAACCGGCTACACAGGCGAAAAAAACAGTTTCGAGATTTATTTTAATAACGCTGATGCTGATAAAATCTGGAACGCCATTTTTGAAGCCGGTGCCGAATTTGGCATCAAACCAATCGGGCTTGCTGCCCGCGACACCTTGAGGCTCGAAATGGGATTTTGCCTTTACGGAAACGACATCAACGACACCACCTCCCCCATCGAAGCCGGACTTGGCTGGATCACCAAATTTGTTCCGGGCAACGATTTTATCAACCGTGCTTATCTCGAAAAACAAAAAAATGAAGGTGTTGCCAAAAAACTCAAGGGTTTCGAACTCATTGATAAAGGCGTTCCGCGCCAGCATTACGAAATATGCGATGCAGCCGGAAATGTGATTGGCGAAGTTACTTCAGGAACAATGTCGCCTTCGCTGAAAAAGCCGGTGGGCATGGGCTATGTTAAAAGTGAGTTTTCGGACCTGGGCGATGAAATTTACATCAAAGTCAGAGAAAAATTACTGAAAGCTAAAATTGTAAAAACACCTTTTTATAAAGCATAGTATTTGAGACCTACCAGGTTTGCAAAACCTGGTAGGTCTTAAAGCCAAAATTGCTCCTCAGATGACAGTTCCATCAACTCAAAAAACCATCGAAGTCTGTTTTTCGCCAAAATTGTTCGGAAACATACAAACAACCTCAAATTTTGTGACGGTGGTGGTTGATATTTTGCGGGCTACAACTTCCATTTGCACAGCCATTGCCTGTGGTGCAAAGTCGGTAATTCCCGTTTCGTCACTTGAAGAGGCAAAAGAGCTTAAACTAAAAGGCTTTGCTATTGCCGCTGAACGCGACGGCCTTCGCCTCGATTTTGCCGATTTTGGAAACTCCGCATTCGATTTCATGAAAAATGATGTTTCAGGGCTCGACATCGTCTTTTCGACAACCAACGGAACTGTTGCCATGGAAATGGCGAAATCCTCCGATGCCGTCGTTCTCGGGGCTTTCATTAACCTTTCGGCACTTGCTGATTTCCTGATAAAAACCGACAAAAACATCGTCATTTTTTGTTCCGGTTGGAAAAACATGTTTTGCCTGGAAGACAGCATTTTTGCGGGAGCAATCATCGAAAAACTTACCGAAAGCAAAGATTACGACATTCAGTGCGATTCAGCCTTAGCCTCGCTTGATCTCTGGAAAACCGCCAAAACCGACCTTTTCGGGTATATCCAGAAAGCTGCACATTGCAAACGCCTCAAAATGTTAGGCGTTGACGATGTGCTGGAATATTGCTTTACACTGGATGCGGTGGACGCGGTGCCTTTGATGAAGAATGGAA
>CAYOWJ010000546.1:0-1926 GCA_964407625.1 uncultured Lentimicrobiaceae bacterium | reverse complement strand
GGTGGTGGAATAAATAACTCATTCAGGAATTATTACCATCGTCGCGAAAGAGCCATTGTTGTGGATTTCGCATTTTATTCTGAGTAGTAAATTGTTGTTCCTGATTATTTGATACTTTTGCAGGTATGAGAGCCGGAGTGTTATATTTTATCTTTGTTGTGATTACTTTATGGGTTGCTTCTTCCGTTCACTCCGGGAAGATTCAAGTTAGTAATGATTCCTCCACCTGCCAACCAACCATCTCAGATAAAATTGCCGATTGCCTTATTCCCGTCGCAAACCCTTCACTTAAAAAGCATTTTACGGCTGCAATTTTTTACAGACCCATAAGCGAAAAACCAACCGGCAATTATAATAATACCAGGCCAAAATTAAATACAACCTGGCTAAAATACTTTAACGAAAAAGTTGTCCGGTTTAAGCCTGTCAGGCAAACACAGTTCCATGCCGAATTGTACTTTGCCACCGAAAAAGATGATCATCAACACCTGTTTTAATAAATAAACGCAAGCGTGCAAGCCACTTGTGCGCCTTTTCTTTAATTTATTTATTCATCAAAAAACAGAGGTCATGATTATTCATTACATAAAATCATTTCTATTAAGCGCTAAAAAGAACCGCTTTTTCTATTCAATAACACTGATTGGATTTCTTACAGGCTTTTTGCTGCTCACCATCATTCTCACTTATGTTTTCCAGGAATTATCTTTTGATAACTTCCATAAAAATGCACCAGATATTTACAGGATAAACTCGGGTGGTTATGGCGTTACACCTTTGTGCTTCGCCGAAAAGCTCAAAAATCAGGTTCCTGAAATTTCCGGTATCATCCGGTTTTCTATCGCTGATCCGGATTTCGTTTACCAAAACAAAAAAGTTAATATCGGTAAAACCTATTATACCGACCCCGAAATGTTCCACATCTTTTCGTTTAAACTCTTGTTAGGTGATGCCGAAAATGCTTTGAAAAACCCATTTTCGATGGTCATCAGCCAGGCGACTGCTTATAAACTGTTCGAAAATCGCAGTGCGATCGGAGAAACCATCCGAGATAAAAATGGAACGATTTTTACGGTAACCGGCGTAATGGAGGACATTCCATACAACTCACACATCCAGTCGAATGCATTTCTTTCGCTCGAAACACTCAGGCATACTGGTAATAACACGGCCTTCGGCTGTGGTGAATGGTCAATGCTAAGCTATGTTAACCTCATTAAAAATTCAAACTTTAAGGAAACCGAAATAAAAATAAATGCAATTCTTTACGATTCGAGGATGGGGACTCATGAAGGCAAAATAGCCTTAAAATTAGAACCTCTCCGGAAAGTATATTTCGACTTTCAAAACAACAAGTATGATGGCTGCCGCCATGGAAACCTGCAAACGGTAATTCTTTACCTCGGAATTTCAATTTTAATACTGCTCATCATCATTATTAACTACATCAATCTCACCACAGCAATTGCAGGTAACAGGCTCAGGGAAATTGCAATCCGGAAGGTCAATGGGGCAAATCAGTCTCAAATCATCCTGCAAATAATGTCCGAAGCGCTTATAACAACGCTTATTTCGTTTATCCTTGCCGTTTTGATTATTGAAATCACCTTGCCGCAATTATCCAGCTTGTTAAATTTACCGGTTTCCGTTTCGTTAAACAGGTCAGTTTTGTACGTTTACTATTTCGTCGGAGTAGTTCTTGTTGGAATCATTTCAGGATTAATTCCCGGCATTTTCCTATCAAAAATCAGTGTGATAAAAGCCCTGAAGAACCAAACAGTTTCGCGTTCACGCGGATTTCAGAGAAAAACCCTGCTTGTGGTTCAATTGCTTGTGGTGGCTCTGCTTCTAAACTGCAGTTTCATTTTAAAAAATCAGATTAATTATGTACTTGGTAAAGAATTGGGTTTTAACGATAAAAATGTC
>CAYOWJ010000545.1:0-1928 GCA_964407625.1 uncultured Lentimicrobiaceae bacterium | reverse complement strand
TATCGGCATTTTTGTTGGGATTAATGACTGCAGTAAGCCCGTGCCCGCTGGCCACCAATATCACAGCGATCGGTTTCATCAGCAAGGACATTAAAAACCGAAGGCGTGTTTTTTACAACGGATTGATTTATACTTTGGGGCGCGCCATTTCATACACTTCAATCGGAATAATTTTCTTTTTGGGAGCCAACCGCTTTAAACTTTCGGGCGCATTACAGCAATGGGGCGAAAAACTGTTGGGACCCATCCTGATTCTTATCGGCCTTTTGATGCTTGATGTGATCAGGATCAATTTCCCCGGCCTCGGCAAACTCACCGAAAAGATGGAAGCAAAAAGCAAATCCGGTTTTTGGGGTGTTTTGTTGCTCGGTATCGTTTTCGCCCTTGCCTTTTGCCCGTATAGCGGGGTACTCTATTTTGGGATGCTCATCCCAATGACCATCAGCAGTGCCGGCGGACTTTATCTCCCGATTATTTTTGCCATTGCAACCGGAATTCCGGTTATCATTTTTGCGTGGATTCTGGCTTTCTCTGTCGGAAAAGTCGGGACGGTTTACAACAAGGTTAAAGGCTTCGAAATCTGGTTCCGGCGTGTGATTGCCGTACTCTTTATTGGTGTAGGAGTTTATTATGTGGTGATTTATTTTGTGTAGTCATCGCAAAAGAGTTAGTTCAACTTTTTAAAATTTAGTTGGTTACTTTTAAATAATACCAGCAAAATTGTGTTTTTCTGAATAATGCTGCAAAAGATTGAATTTTGGCTTTTGAATATTATGCTACATTTTACAATAAAAGGCTCATCTGCCCGAGCATCTTTGGTTGCGTTTAAATATGTTATTGATCCATACTTCGTTTTATAAAATCCTTTAATAATGGCTTAAAGCTTTCGTTAACATTGCTTTAATTTCAGTTACAAAACCATCAGGTTTTATCACTTTTACGTTATCCCCAAATGACAATATTTCCATTAAAAAATCTTGAGTTACAAATAAAGTCAAACAGATTAGTAATTCTGTGTCATCATCTTTCAAAATCTGTTGTGATTCATGCAGGGGAAGAGCCTTAATATATTTTCCTTGAAAAGGATTAAATGAAAGAATTATCTCCTCAGGCTGGCGGTTATTCGAAGTAATAATACCAAAGCAATATTTGAAATGATCGTTTACATCAAAATCATTGGGAATCTGAAATCGTTTTTTGCTGATTTCAAGATCCGTCAGGCGGTCCAATCCAAAACTTTTTATCTGATTGTCTTTTAAATCATTAGCAAGTATGTACCAACGATTTTTAAATTCTTTCAAGGCGAAAGGTTCCGCAGTGCGCTTTGTGGCCTTATCCTCCCAATATTTTTGATAAGAAAATTTTATCTGCACCTGATTTTTTACTGCATGCAGCAAGCCATAAAGGTTTTCAGTGCCTTGCGGTTTTCGTTTTTCAAAATGAATGTGATTGGAAATCCTTTCCGTAATATTTAAGGTATTAAAGATATCGAAAGCCTCTAAAAGTCTTTCATTTGCCTCCGGTTGTTCATCAAAATCAATGAAGTAAACTTTTTGAGAATAATCGTACTGAATATCAATGTTGTAAACTGTACGAATGTCATCCAAATCTCTTTGAAATGTCCTTTTCGAAACGTTGAAATTGTATTCCTGCAACTCAGATTCCAATGCAAGATAATCGGATATTTCAGCAAAAGATGCAGGATGCTTTCTTAGCTTTTTGATAATCAGGCTATATCTGGATATTGATTCTCTTTTTGACATGAGGTAAAATTTTCTAATAAACTCTTGTAGTAACTTTATCAAATTGAAGATTGATGGTCTTTTCCTGTAAAATGGAATCGTGCTTTACGATTATTAATTCAAGAAGTGGTGTCGTCAATTTATTAAGATGGCTATTGGGACGTTCGTAATAATCTGGCCGATAAA
>CAYOWJ010000544.1:0-1934 GCA_964407625.1 uncultured Lentimicrobiaceae bacterium | reverse complement strand
AACGATTTTAAAGTGGTTTTTGATGCCGGCGATAACCGTTTTCCGGAAACCATCAGCAATGTTCAGGTAAACCTTCTTCTTCTTGATTACAGCTTTGGTGAAGTTAAATGTAACGAAACCATTACCGCAGCGCTTTCGATATGGCCTGCTGTGCGGTTTTTGTTTCTGACAAATTACAAGGAGGAGTTCGCTTTTGATAGTATGAAAACTACCGGCGCCATTCTAAAAAACTCATCCAAAAAAGAATTTGAGGATAAAATAAGGGCGCAACAAACAAATGAAGAATAATAAATAATTTAAAAAATACTTTTATGAAATCTAAAATGTACTTTAGTTTTAAAACAGCGAGACCTTTATTGTTGGTTTTTGCTTTTTTGTCAGGTTTGGTTCTCCATGCCCAGATTTATTACATTAAGCAGGAGAATCGAGATGGTTCCTATCAAAAAACAAGATTCGGACAAACTTTTACTACACACAATCCAGGAGGCATTATGTATATTGAAGTTGCCTCGCAAACTCGAACCAGAGAGGTCACGCTGAAAATCTGGAAGACTAATGATTGTGATAATGTACTTTATCAAAAAACCGGTATTACACTTGAACATTCTACACATGCCAGAATAGATATTTCTCCACCCTTTATTGTTGAGGCAAATACAAAATATGAAATTGAACTAACCCGCAATCGTGACTTTTGGCTTGAAACATGTTTTGATGACCCCTATAATGAAGGTAATATGACCTTTTGGACTTGTGAGGATTTTAACTATAAAGACCTGGCATTTGTGGTTGAGATAGACCAATCTAAAGTCAGCGCGGAGATTGACATTAAGCAGGGAAATGATACTATTGATGACGGAGGTGAGTTTGCATTCGAAGGGATTAAAGTTGGTACCTCCCGTGATACGACCTTTACGATTAAAAATTTAGGAGACAGTCTTCTGACGTTTACTACTCCCTTTTCCTTTGGGGCCGGTGCACACCCCGATTTTGAGATCATCACACAACCGGCAGTATCGGTGCTTGACAAAAACCAAAGTACTTCCTTTATTGTCCGCTTTACGCCAAGTTCGACAGGTTCTTCCGGCAGAACAGCCTCCTTAGCCATTGCAAATAACGACCCCGACGAAAATCCTTTCGATATCACCTTCAATGGTTCAGGTGGATATCCTGAAATGACTATTTATTCAAATGGAAGCATAACCAACGGTGGCTCTTTCAACTTTGGTACAATCGATTTTGGGTCTTCAAAGCAGGTTTCATTTAATATCTATAATTATAAAGAAGGCTCTGGATACGGTTCAGCTTTACTTATCGTACAATCAGAAGAATCCGGTGGGGCAAACCCCGAAGAGTTTGTTTATGATCAAAAATATCTCGAAATTCGATATACTGATACTACAACCTATGCCACAGTTCCAATAAGATTTTCACCAACAAGTTTAGGTAATAAGTCAGCATGGATTAAATTCAATAACAACACCAACGATAAAAATCCTTATATCATCAACCTTATTGGCATAGCAGGTAAGATGGAAATTAACCTGAAAGATGGAGCAACCAATTTACCTGATAACAGCACCGTTGATTTCGGTACACCCAATACAAACACTGAAGTTCGAAAAACTTTTACCATCGAAAACGTGGGTGATTCCCCGACTAACCTGAGCATAACAACTCCGCTCTCTATTACCGGCACCAATGCAAATCTGTTCAGAATGATATCGCAACCGGCTTCATCAATTCCTGCCGGAGGATCCACCAACTTTACCGTCGCTTTCAAACCCACCTCCGAAGGCAATAGATCTGCAAAAATTACCATCACCAATAATGACAGTGATGAAAACCCCTACGACCTCAATCTCGTTGGTAAGGCCAAAGGCACTTCCGAGATGACAGTAACTTACAACAACCTTTTGATTGTAAATGGCGAT
>CAYOWJ010000543.1:0-1939 GCA_964407625.1 uncultured Lentimicrobiaceae bacterium | reverse complement strand
ATCAACGAAAGCATCAAAAATGCCATCTCGATGATTTCGGAACAATTTAAACATCATGGAATTAAACTTACAAGTAAACTGGAAAAAAATGTTCATCCAATCAATGGAAACACTTATAAATTTGAACAGGTAATCCTGAATTTACTCAACAATGCAAAAGACGCACTCGAAGAAAAAGCCAGGTTGACAAACGAAGATTTCGAAAAGACCATCAGAATCAGAACATATTACGATGATCACACTAATTTTGTAGAAATAAAAGATAATGGAATCGGCATAAAAACTGAAGATATCGACCGGATCATGTTCCCGTTTTACACTACCAAAGAAGTGGGCAAAGGAACCGGCCTGGGGCTGTCAATTTCATTTGGCATCATTAAAGAATTGAACGGGAATATTGACATCGAAAGTAGCATGTTAAGCGGAACCACCTTCAGGATTTCTATTCCTAAACCATTTCCAAAAGAACAACGGCAAAACTAACCTATAACAACACTTGTTTATGAACAAACTAAATGTACTCATTATTGATGATGAGAAACGTTTTACTGAAGAACTGACAGAATTCCTCCAGGAATCAGGTTTTCGTGCATTTGAGGCAAACACAGGTGCTGAAGGCTATTCGATTTTAAAAAAACAAACCATCGATCTGCTGGTTCTCGATGTTCGCTTACCAGGGGTTAACGGGCTTGATATTTTAAAAGACGTGAAGGTAAAATATCCAAATATGGAGGTGATTATTGTTTCGGCCCACGGCGATATGGACACCGTAATTAAGGCCATGCGGCTGGGCGCCATCGATTACCTGCGAAAACCATTCCGGCACATCGACATCAGAATTGCCATCGAACGAACCCAGAAATTTCTTTTCCTTCAACGGGAAATCAAGCAACTGGAGGAGAAAAACTCATTGATTTCGAAAAACCTGGAACAGCGCATCGAACGGCATTTTATCGGTGTAAGCCCGCAGATAAAAGAAATTCTGGAAATGGCGCTCACCACCGCAAAATACCCTGACACCAATGTGCTCATTACCGGTGAAAGTGGAACCGGCAAAGAAAATATCGCACGCATCATCCATTTTGCCAGCAAACGAAAAGACAATATTTTTTGTGCCGTCAACAGCAGTGCTATTACAGAATCACTTTTGGAAAGCGAGTTTTTTGGCCACAAGAAAGGCTCATTTACCGGCGCTATTGCCGACAAAAAAGGTTTTTTCGAGATCAGCAATCAGGGAACTTTGTTTCTGGATGAAATTGCCGACATGCCCATGAATTTGCAGGCCAAGATGTTGCGGGCTATCGAAGAAAAATCCATAACACGTGTTGGCGAAACCAGCCCGATCTACACCGATTTCAGGATTATTTCGGCAACCAACCACGACCTCGACAAGTTAGAGGAAGAAAAACGGTTTCGCCTCGACCTCATCCATCGCCTCAATACACTGCACATCCATATTCCGCCACTTCGCGAGCGCACCGAAGACATCGAGCCACTGCTGCTGTTTTATGTGGACGACTTATCCAGAAAATTAAATAAACCCACTCCGATGATCGACAAAGATGTTATCCCGGCTTTAATGGAGTACCATTTTCCAGGCAACGTTCGTGAGCTTAAAAACATGACCGAACGTGCAATTATTCTTAGCAAAGGCAATTCGCTTGGCGCCAGAGATTTTCCTGTCAAGACCAAATTAAAATCACAGCAACCAGCCGAACCCCCAAAGCTGAACCTCGACGAAAATGAAGCAATGCTGATACGCACCGCACTTCAAAGCAACAATAACAATCAGATTGCTGCTGCAAATGCCCTGGGTATCCAACGCATGGCTCTTGCCCGCAAAATACTGAAATATAATATCAATATTTCGAAATAAGCAATTCATAAATTCAAGCCTCACCCTGATATCCTGATTTTTGATTTCTCTTCGCTTTTACCT
>CAYOWJ010000542.1:0-1951 GCA_964407625.1 uncultured Lentimicrobiaceae bacterium | reverse complement strand
CCTTCGGTTTTAAATCTTACCAAACAAGGCCCGGTAAAACCATTCCCTGAAAAGTCGAACTGTTTCGAAAAACTGCCACCATCACATTTTCCTGAATAGAGATTTTGGAGCAGCCGGCCATGAATATCCACGAGGTCAATAACTAAAGAAACTGGTTTTTCGATATCAAAACTGACGGTAAATCTATCAATGAAAGGATTTGGCGAAACAACCAGATTTTTGATCAGGCTGATTTCATGCTCTTCGATGCCTCCCCAGGTAATGGGTGTTTTCGAATAAAAAGTCTGCCAGGAATTGTCAACAAAAGATTCCCAGGTCAGATAAAACATAAAAGTGTTTGGGCTGGCATATTCCCCAATAAAAAACTGCGGATTCCTGCAATCGGCGCCCATGTTGGAAAAGTTGTAATAGGTATTAATGTCATAATCCAGGTTAAGAAATACTTCATTAAAACCATTGTGTTTTTTGATGTAGGCCTGAAAAAAGTTGCCATCCATTGCGCCTGAACTTTTTACACCATAACCAATATCGCAAACATCAAAATCGAAAGGAATATCCTGCGAAACATCAGGAATAACAAAGGAAAATGAAGAATTATCCGGAAAACAATCCATCATAAACCAACTTGTATCTTCCTTAAAAGTCCATTGCAAATGCTGATAATTGTAGGTGGTATTTTTGAGCGCTTTAATTTGTACGGCAGTATCAAGATTAACCGGCTCCGACCAACCTGCACCCATCGGTATCGAATATTTTACAACATCATAAAATCCCATGTTTTTAATCCAGTACAACGAGTTGTAATACTCAAAAACAACCGGACTTGAACAGCCTGATGAATCGACGGTGATAATATTGGAAACCGTAAAATGATAATCGTTTTGAACAAGGTCGGCCACTTTGAGGGTTTCATCTTCAAGCCAGGCAAATTTTCGTGGCCAGGAATTTTCGATATATTGAAAACCATGATCATTTGCCAGACTTGTAGTAAGCGGCTGCATTTCGGTAATTGGATTCCACGACCCATCAACCGGAATTAAATAAATGTCGTTGTTGCCGTTTATGTTTGCTTCAAAAAATACAAGATTATTCGGGTAACCGCCGTGAATAAAGGGCTTGGTGTATTTAACCCCTGGAGTACACAAAAGGCAAATGGGTTCGGTAATTCCGGTTATTTGATAATAAATGGCTGTTGTGGCCGTATCAACCTCGTGTTCCCAGGCCAATACTCCACCACTAATAAAAACATTGGTGCTGTTTTCCTGAGATGGAATTAACTGATGATTTGGCCACCACCAGTAAAGATTTTGCGCATTTAACGAAATGGGCAAGCTAAAAAAGAATACCAAAAAAACAGTCAAAACAATTTTCATAAAGGCACTGATAAAGCAGCAAAGGTAATTCAAAATCAAGAGATCGGAGTTTGAAAATTGTTTTTGCAGTAAAGAGATTTGGGGCGAAAATTACTGCTACGAAAACGGAAAATACACAACTTCACAGGCACGTCAAAAAAGAGAATTATCTGGTCATGACTGGCTGAATTGGTTATTTTATTGATTTCAGCCTCATTCGTAACTACCAATTTTGAAATGGCTCTTTAGCAATTTTCTTTTACAGGACTAAATATTAAAATTTCAAAAACGCCTCAATGGAAACACCTGCTTGATTTAGTATTGCCTTTAAAGTTCCTTCAGGCATATCGCCGGAATGATTTGGAATTGTCGTAAATCTATTTGTTGTTTCATTTACCCAGATTTCATGGCTTCCCGCTGCCTGACGATAGAATATGAAGCCATGCTTTTTAAGCCTCATAACTACCTCACGATACCTAAATCCCGAAAGCCTTCCCATATTAGATTCCAACAACAAGTGGATAATTGAATTGGTCGCTGAAACTTAAAAGGGTTTCGGTAATTTTATTGCCTTCCTGTGCCTCAATGAGTTTTTTTGC
>CAYOWJ010000541.1:0-1954 GCA_964407625.1 uncultured Lentimicrobiaceae bacterium | reverse complement strand
ACTGCTGGCCATAAACAGCCACAAAACCTTTATATTTCTGCCGGTCAATCATCATCGGCAATGGGGCGCCATTTTTGCCCATAAATGGTAGCCTGCGGGTGATGAAAGCCTGGTGTTTTACGGGATAAATGCCTGTTTCGGCGCCAACTTTTTTGGCAAACTTTTCGCCCTGCGGGCCTAAAGCATTGATGAAAGTTTCGGTTTCATACTCGATATATTCCTTGCTGTGGGTTTTTACCAAAACAAAATATTTCCCGTTTTCTTTACGCAAATCAATCATCTCGCAGTCTTCCATCACCTGCCCGCCATTTTCGATGCCGAGCTGCCTGATGAGGTCAACCACACGACCAGGCGTGGCCTGCCAGCAATTGTGAGTTACCAGTGCGGCCTGATAAGTTTTGAGGTTGGGGTTGAAAAACGGTGAAATTTCTTTCTGAAAATCCCTGGGTTCGATCATCACGGCATCCGACCAGGCCATCGAAGCTTCGAGAGCTTTATACATGGTTTCATCGTGGGCAAAAGTCACATAATCAATCGGGCGGTAATCAATATTACGGATGTTTTGAAGGTCTTTAAAAATCTGCAGGTTCTTTACAGCGATGTCCGAAAGTTCGGGTAGGCTGAAATTGGGACGGCCTCCGGCAATATTACGCCAGGAAGCACCACGGCCATAATTTATCAAAACCGGTTTGAGTCCGGCTTCCGCTAAATATCTGAACAAGGCGCTTCCCCCGATACCTCCGCCGGCAACGAGCGACTTCACTGTTATTTTGCGGGGTTTGTCACCGTTTGTGCTGATGATAATTTTTTCGTGAACATTCCGTGGGTAAAGTTCGCCCATCGAAACCTGGTTTGAAAGCGGGCCGCGTGGCGTTGGCTCGCCGACGATTGAAATGCCCGTTCCGGCCAATGTTTGCTTCAGTCGCTTGATGCAACGTTTTCCGCGGCAAGCGCCCATTCCCAAACGGGTGGTGTGTTTTACCTCGTCCACCGAAATGAATTTTCGCTCGCCGATCACATCCAGAATTTCATGCAACGTAACATCGTCGCAATGGCAAACGTAGGTTTCGGTTTGTAAATCAATGTGGTCGGGTTTAAGTTCGACTGGTTCGGGATAATTTTCCTTTACAATAAAACCACGGACGTTTATTAAATCTTCGCCGTGAATATCGAGCGATTTTACACGGGCAATGTTGGTCTTATTTTTCTTTAAAAGCACTTTCTCGATGATGCCTTCGCCGAGTTTTTGGCCATTATTATCAACCAGGAAAACCTCTGCTTTTTCCTGAACGCCATATTCGATGGGCAGGAAAAGCCAGTCCTTTTTTACATTGTAGCCAAAAATGGCCAATCCCGGGCATTGGTAAACGCAGTCCATGCAGCCGAGGCACTTATCGAAATCAATTTTGGGAACGGTGCTGGTGGAGGTTTTGGTGATGGCGCCGTGTGGACAGGCAAATTCGCAGGGGTTGCAGGCAAAACCGTACAGGCAGTCAATGGTTACAAAAGGTTTTGCTTCCATTCTTTCCTTTTCAGGGAAAAACGGGTGTTCGATAACCCTGACGGGGTGCTGCTGCGAATCGATATATTCTTTTGAGATGGCGAGATAATCGTCGTAATTATAGCGGATGCCGAGGTCTTCAAAAATTTCGTAAGCCACTTGTTTGCCACGCAAAACGGCACTGGTTCCTTCGCCAATCCTGACGGCATCGCCGGCACCGTAAACATTACGGCCAAAAATTTCTTTTCCTTTAATGAGCAACTGGTCGTCCTGGACGAGGCCGGTGCAGATATTTATTGCATCAATTCCATCAATCACCTGCTCGGTGCCTTCGATGGGTTTAAAGTTTTCGCAATCGGCAATTACAGCACCGATAATTCCGGTATGATCTTCATTTGGGATGGCTTTGAGCAGGATTTTGGAGGTCATCACCGGAATTCCAAGTCTTCGCAC
>CAYOWJ010000540.1:0-1964 GCA_964407625.1 uncultured Lentimicrobiaceae bacterium | reverse complement strand
TTCGAAACCGGTGGCATCCGCTTTCAGCCGGTGATACCAAAGGTTTATGGAGGAACTAAAACACTTTCAAATTTTACTTATCGAAAGTCAAAACTGACTATTACCGTTGAAGGCCACGGAAACCAGATCGAAAGTTTTGAAATTGATGGCAAAACCAGCGATGACGCCTTCTTTCCGGCTAACCTGGAAGGAAACCACACCATCGGAATTGTGATGAAAAACAACGATTTTGGCGCTTCAAAAATCAATCTTACCGAAAATATGTTTTCGCTTACCAATCCGCAGGTAAAACTTGATGGAAACAAGTTGGTTTGGGAGGCTCTTCCAGGTGCGATGGCCTACAATCTTTATAAGAATGGAAATTGGATCAAAAGCATTGAAGAAAATCATTATGAAATAAATACTGCCGAATTTGCTGAATACAAAGTCACAGCCCTCGACAATGAAAAAATTGAGTCATTCAGCAGCGAACCCATCCTGGTTTGTAAAGATGAAGACCGGAAAATTTTTGAAGTCGAAAACTTTGCAGCCAAATCAAACCTGCCTTATTCAAACTTTTCGGGCAGTGGGTTTGTTGAAATCAGCAGCAGCAAAAACCGCGAAATCAATCTAAACATTGCCGTTCCGGTAAGCGGAACTTACCTGGTCGATTGCCGCTACGCCAACGGCACAGGTCCCTGGAATACCGACAACAATTGTGGCATCCGCAGCATTTACGCCAATGGCAATTATTCGGGTGTGTGGGTTTTCCCACAGCGTGGCACCAACGAATGGAGCGACTGGGGCTACTCGAACATCATCGAGATACCGCTGAACAAAGGCAAAAACCAGTTAACCATCAAATTTGAAGACTGGAACATCAACATGGACGGTGAAATCAACGATGCTTTGCTTGATGTGGTGAGGGTAATCAGGAAAAATTGAGTGATGAAAGCGAAGGGCCGCCATCCCTTCGTACCTCAGGGCTTGCGGCCCTGCTGGGTAAAGGGACGCAATCCCCTGTTTGAGAGCTGTGAAGAATTGTTAGCATCCGAATTTTCAGTTGCTGGCGTCCCTGTCTTGTAGTTGTTGCTGGAGTTAAATTTTACCCATTTTCTACTTTAAATCAGCCTGATTTTATATTTTTGCCTGATGAACGAAATAAGCAAAAAAGTTTTTCAAACACTCGATTGGCTTGGCATTTTGTACGAAGTACACGAACACCCGCCACTGCCAACCATCGAAGAAGCCGTGAAATATTGGGGCAATATCGAAGCCACGCATTGCAAAAATATTTTCTTCAGAAACCACAAAGGCAACCGCCATTATCTGGTAGTTATTGATCACCGGCAGGATCTGGCCATCCATGATCTCGAAAAACGGCTTAAACAAGGCAAACTGTCGTTTGCTTCTCCCGAAAGGATGCAAAAATATCTTGGGCTTACGCCAGGCTCGGTTTCACCATTCGGATTAATCAACGACACCGGAAATCATGTTCATCTTTTTCTGGACGAAAATCTGAAATCGGCAACCAAAATAAGCTTTCATCCCAACATCAACACAGCTACCGTGGTGCTTGCCTTTGAAGATTTTATCAAATTCCTGGATGCCTCCGGGAATAGCTACGAATTTATTGGGCTTTACGATTAAAACCGTTGTATGTCGGCAGCATATAAAAATCTGGTGATTTATTACTTTTCGGGAACCGGAAATGCGAAAAGAACCGCCGAATGGATCATTGAAACCGCATCTGAAATGGGGATAAATGCCCGGATGATAAACATTGACAGGTTTGAAAAGACCGAAATTCCCGAGCTTGAAGGGAAAACCCTCATCGGTTTTTGTGCGCCTACCCACGGGTTTAACCTTCCGCCCAATATGCTCAAATACATCTGGAAATTCCCGCGTCGGAAAAACACCGATGTTTTTATCGTTAATACCCGTGCCGGAATGAAACTCTCGAAGCTGTTTGTGCCGGGATTGAG
>CAYOWJ010000539.1:0-1966 GCA_964407625.1 uncultured Lentimicrobiaceae bacterium | reverse complement strand
GAATTTGATGCTACCGTCAACCGGGCCTTGAGCAGGATAGGGCAATTCCTTTCGGCCGACCGCGCTTATATTTTTGAATTCGAACCCGGGGAAGGCTCCATGAACAATACCTACGAATGGTGCAATAGCGGGATTCGGCCTGAAATCGAAAATCAGCAAAAAGTCCCTATGGTAATCATACCAAAGTGGATGGAAACACTCAATCAATACGAAAGTGTAATTATCCCCTCAGTTGAGGATTTACCGGATAGTTGGAGCGCCGAGCGTGCAATCCTGGAGCCTCAGGAGATTAAATCACTCATTGTAACTCCAATGGTTCTTGAAAACCATTTGATTGGCTTTTTTGGATTGGACTCGGTTAAACAAACAAAAACATACAGCAGTGCCGAGATCACTATTTTAAAAGTATTGGGCAATTTATTGGCAAGCCTGATGCAATACCAACGCTCCGAAAAATCGCTGGAGCAAACCCGGCAGAACTACGAAACCTTTTTCAACACCATCGACGACTTCCTCTTCGTGCTCGACCAACAGGGAAACATCATTCACACCAATACTACGGTAACAAAGAGGCTCGGATATACCACCGAAGAACTCAACGAAAAATCAGTCCTGATGGTTCATCCGGCCGAACGCCGCGAGGAAGCCGGCCGTATTGTTGGCGAAATGTTAGCCGGTACGTCTGAGTTTTGTCCGGTTCCGCTGATTACAAAATCCGGTTATCAGATTCCAGTCGAAACAAGGGTAACTTTTGGATTCTGGGATAACAAAACAGCGGTTTTCGGCGTGAGTAAAGATGTGTCGAAAATACAATTATCGGAAGAAAAATTCTCCAAAGTTTTCTATCTCAACCCTTCAGCCTGTGGTTTAAGCGATTTGGCTACCGGAAAATATGTCGAATTAAATGAAGCATTTTACAATTTGTTTGGGTTTGGTAAAAATGAAGTAATTGGTAAAACACCATTCGAATTGGGTATTTTAAACGAAGATGCCATTCGCTCCATTTCAAAAAAAGCCGACAGCAATGGAAATATTTACAATGCAGAAGCTGCTTTGACGGCTAAGAATGGCGAAACCAAACATGTATTGCTATCGGCCGAAAATATCTATTTACAGGATATTACCTACCGGTTTACAGTTGTTCACGATATCACCGACCGCAAACTGGCAGAAGAAGAAATCCAAAAAGCAAAAACCATGGCAGATAATGCAAATTTTGCCAAAAGCGAATTCCTGTCGCGAATGAGCCACGAATTGCGTACACCAATGAATTCGATCCTTGGTTTTGCGCAGTTAATCGAAATGGGAGCAAACAGTCCGCAACAAAAAAAAGGAGTAAATTATATTATTGCCAGCGGTAAACATCTGCTGAATTTAATCAACGAAGTTCTCGATATTTCACGCATCGAAGCCGGACGGATTGTTCTTTCGCCTGAACCTGTTCAATTGAACAACCTCATCATCGAAATGCTGGATGTTGTCCAGCCTATTGCAGCAAAGCGACATCTGAAAACCGAACTGGTTTATTCGTCTGCCAACCTGCTTTTTGTTATGGCCGACAATAATCGTTTAAAACAGGTTCTGCTTAATTTAATCAATAATGCGGTTAAGTACAACCGCGAAAGCGGCACCATAACAATTAAAACCGAATTACGGCAACCGGAATCACGGGATTGCTCCATGTTAAGGATATCGGTGAGTGATACTGGTTTGGGAATAAAACAGGAAGATATCCACCGGCTTTTTACGCCATTCGAACGGATTGGAGCAGAAAAATCAGAAACCGAAGGTACAGGTCTTGGCCTTGCCATTGTAAAAAAGCTGATGACTGCAATGGGTGGTGAAATTGGCGTAAACAGTACACCCGGCCAGGGAAGCACATTCTGGATTGAGCTGCCGCAAGCCAAAACTCATCATGCCGCGGATAAACCCACCGAAGAAATATTAACCATCGAAAAAGGGACAA
>CAYOWJ010000538.1:0-1982 GCA_964407625.1 uncultured Lentimicrobiaceae bacterium | reverse complement strand
ACCAGATGCTGGTCTTTACAGTATTCTTCAGTAAATCCAGGATAATAGTCTTTTCAAATTTCGGGCAGGCTGTTAAAATTCTATTAAATTTGCCGGGGAATATCAGATACTCACATATTTAATTACTAATTTAATCATCTTATGAAACGATTTTATTTTTTCGTACTCATCAACTTGTTTGCTTTTCAGCTCTTTGCGTCCGATCTGGTGTTGATCAGGACCAACAGTTTTAGCGAAACAAAGGGGTTGTTCGACAACCCGGCACTCACCATCAACTTTTTTAAAGATCAGTTTGTAATTGCCACTTTGGATGGAAACCCAAAACCTGGCTTTATCCAGCTTGATAAAAATGCCTGGCAGGGTAATTCCAGCTATTATCTGGTTTATCTCGAAAACCAGACAAGGGCCCAATATTTAACCCAACTTTCGGGAGTTGCCGATGTGCTTTTTGATGGTGGTGATTTTTTAGTGGTTAAAACTGATGAAACCATTCATGGACAATTAATCCCTGCAAAAAATGACGGAGCAGTGCGCCTTTACAACAAGGAAGTCACCTTACCTTCACCATTGGCCCTGAATACAAAAAACAGGCTCGACCCGGATCCGTTTATCGTTGAATTGCTCGGGATGGTTAGCCCAACCAATTTAACAGCTTCCGTGCAACATTTACAGGATTACACAACTCGTAATGCCTATAAACCACAAAGTATTTTAGCTCAAAACTGGTTAAAAGAACAGTTTGAAAGCATGGGTTTATCTGTTGAAATTATGGATTTTCCAATGTCAAATCCTGCCAGCGATAATGTTATTGCAACAAAACCTGGGACGAAATACCCCAACGAATTTGTGGTTTTGGGAAGCCATTATGATTCATACACCTATTCTGGTGCCGAACCAGGTGCTGATGATAATGCATCGGGAACTGCCGGAATTTTGGAGGTTGCCAGGATATTGAGCCAATATGATTTTGACCGTACCATCATTTTCTGTACTTTTTCAGGTGAAGAATATGGCTTGTATGGCAGCGAGGCTTACGCCGAAAGATGCGCACAACAAGGCATGAATATTCTTGGCTATTTTAATATGGATATGATAAGTTATCTTCTGCCAGGCGACCCGATTCATACCGATGTCATTGCTCCACAGTCGGCTCAGCCACTGGTCGAATTTTATACACAGGTTTGTTCGGTTTATTTACCTGATTTCATTGTAGGTCCCGGTTCACTTTCGGGTGGCGACAGTGATCACACTTCGTTTAATAATGCAGGCTTTATGGGAATTTTTCCATTTGAAGATTCACAAAACTACAGCCCATATATTCACACTTCAAACGACATCATCGGACCAAGTTACAACAACGCCACACAAGCTGGAGTTTTTACCCAGGCAACGCTTGCTTCGGTAGTTACCATGGCCAATCTTATTACTCCACCACAAAACCTTGTGGCAATTCCCGGCAATAATGTGGTCGACCTGCAATGGGATCAGATGGTTGATGTTGGTAATTACAAAGTTTATAAAAACAATGTGCTGGTAGCATCTCCAACAAATAACTCGTATCATGATGTTAACGTT
Organism: uncultured Lentimicrobiaceae bacterium; assembly: GCA_964407625.1. GTDB lineage: Bacteria > Bacteroidota > Bacteroidia > Bacteroidales > 4484-276 > CAJATL01. The sequence continues at coordinate 407 of CAYOWJ010000538.1, read as the reverse complement.
GTTAACGGTAACCAGTACGAATATTATGTAACAGCCATTTTAAGTGAATCCGGCGAAGAAACCGACCCTTCAAATGTTGTTTATGTTACACCAATGCCTCCAATCGGATTACCGCTGGTTATTGATTTCGAGAATGGTGCACCTTACTGGAACTTTGAAGATACCTGGGGCGTTTCAACAACCGCTTCTCATTCACCTTCACACTCCATTACCGAAAGCCCAACAGGGCAATATGGCGATAACAAAGATATTTCGGCCACATTAAATTCGATAAATTTATCCGGTTACTCGGCTGCTTCAGTTTCTTTCTGGACAAAATATGACATGGAGACAAACTATGATTACATGAAACTTGAAGTTTCGACCAACGGATCAACCTGGGCACAACTTGCAACTTTTAACGGAAC
>CAYOWJ010000537.1:0-1986 GCA_964407625.1 uncultured Lentimicrobiaceae bacterium | reverse complement strand
GACGATTTAAGTCTCGTACGATTTGTCTGTAATCTCAAAAAATGCAAGGGAGCCTGCTGTGTTGAAGGCGATGCCGGAGCTCCACTTTTGGAAGAGGAAATCAGTGCCCTGGAAGATGCCATCGATGCCGTAAAACCTTTCATGACCGAAAAAGGCGTCGAAGTTATTGAGAGCCTTGGTGTTTTTGATTATGATGCTGCCGGTGATTTTGTTACACCGTTGGTAAATGGCCGCGAATGTGCATTTGCTATTTTTGATGAAGGTATCGCCGGATGTGCCATCGAAAAGGCTCATGAAGCCGGTAAAACTGATTTTCGCAAGCCTGTTTCATGCCACCTTTACCCCGTTAGAATTACAGCCTACGAAACTTTTGATGCTGTAAATTACCACGAATGGCCCATTTGCCGCCCGGCTCTGGTTAACGGTAACCGGCTTGGTGTGCCGCTTTATAAATTCCTTAAAGATTCATTAATCAGGCGATACGGCGAAACCTGGTACCGGGAATTGGTGAGAGAGATAGAGAATAAGTAAATATTTATTGGAGTATCAGGTGTTGTATCTAAAAATATTTATTGTACGCCAACAAATCTTTGCGGGATGTTACCGAAAAAAAAAAGCGTATTTTTTGGCCTGAAAGGCCTAAATTTCAATAACCTCCGGTGAAACCGGGGGACAATAAACGAAGCACATCCCGGAACCCTGGAAGGGTTGAACCCTTCCAGGGTTGTAAACACCCGTCTTGCCATAGTCCGTGGGCAAAGCCCACGGTTATTGAAATTTGGCTACTTTGTGGCTTTTTCTGGTTACAATATCCGATATTCCAAATATTTTTTCACCCAGGTTTCTTCATTCCACTTTTTATGTAACATATTTTATGTAGAAATCGTTACACTTTTTATGTAACATATTTTATGTAATAGTTATCTTTGCAAAAAAAGTATCCATGAAAGAAAGTAATCCATTCAGCCTCACCTACAATCCTGAATACTTTTGCGACCGGGAAGCAGAAGTCACCCAATTGACAAATAACCTGGCCAATGGCCTCAATACCTTGTTGCATAGTCCACGGAGATTGGGCAAAACAGCCCTTATTCTGCACTCCTTCAACAGGATCGAACAAAGTAAAATGAGTGATACATTTTATATTGACTTGTTTGCAACCGGCCAAATGACGGATTTGATAAGAATTCTGGCCGAAAAGGTTTTAAAAAAATATCATAGCCAAAACCTCTTACAAGGAATAAAGAGCCTGTTTAAAGGAATAAATGCTTCCTTAACTTTTTCGCCGGATGGAACGCCTGCCCTGGGTTTAAACATAAACGAAAAGCAATTCGATACGACCCTTGCACAGCTTTTTGAATTTTTGGAGGACCGAAAAAAACCAGTGGTTATTGCGCTGGACGAATTTCAGGAAGTAGCCAATTATCCCGAAAAGGCAGAAGCCATTTTACGCACCCACATCCAACATCTTTCAAATGTTAAATTCATCTTTTCAGGAAGCACAAGCCATTTGTTACAGGAAATGTTTCTGGGAGCAAAACGACCTTTTTACCAGAGCGCCGAAGTAATGGTTCTTGACAAAATTGAGAGAACCGTGTATTCGGAATTTATTACTGACACATTCGGGAAGAACAGAAAAAAAATCAATCAGGATGCTGTTGATTATATTTTGGATTTTACCGACAATTACACCTATTACACACAATTAACTTGCAACCAGTGCTTTTTTAACTCCGACATAATTCTTGATATTGATCAAACCAGGCAGATTATCCAGGAATACCTGGAAAGCAGAAAGGTTGACTATCTGAATATTTTGAATATGTTGTCGGAAAATCAGAAAAAAATGGTTATTGCCATAGCAAAAGATGGGCTTGTTGAAAAACCCAGTGCAATGGAATTTCTTCAACGAAATAAACTGCCTTCGGCTTCTTCATCGCTCCAGGCATTAAAAACATTGAACGACAAGGAAATTATCTACAAAAC
>CAYOWJ010000536.1:0-2002 GCA_964407625.1 uncultured Lentimicrobiaceae bacterium | reverse complement strand
CTATTTTAAGAATTTTAATCCCAAAATCGTACTGAAATGTATTTTTTCTAAATTCCTTCCCTTTGCAAATCCCTTTTCAAATCAGCCATACAGAAATAATTAGCCCGATCTGATCAAAAGGCATTAATTTTGACTTGTGAATTTGTTTTCTAATTCAGTTTGAGATGAAAAAATCATTATATTTTTTATTGGCTGTTTTCTTGCTGGTTTCCTGTAAAAATAATACCGACCAGCCAACGGCTACATCAATCAAAGATTTGGTAGTAAGCCCAACTTTTAACTGGGAAACTTCACAGGCAGTGACTTTTCTAATCAAAAAAGCAAACAGTGGCGTAATCAGAATTACCTCCGAAGACGGGCTTTCCGTTTATTACAAGGGTTTTTATAATGGATTAACCGAGGTGTTTTCTGTCATGGTAAGAGTTCCTTCTCATCTTAGTAAAGTCCTAATAAATGGACTTTTGGTTGAATTAAAAGCTGATGAGATTCCTGTTAATCTTACCGAAAAAGCTGTTACAACATTTAAAAACACGGAAATTACACGTGGCATGGTTTCATACTGGCGCATGAATGAAAATGCCGGTACCGTTTTGGGCGATGAAGTTGGCGGAAATCCTGGCGCCATCATTGGTTCAAGCTGGCAACCCGGTATTTCGGGCAGCGCCCTCAATTTTAACGGAACCACCGATTGGGTTCAAATTCCCGACAGGCCAAACCTCGACATCACCGAAAGCATCACCCTTTGCGCCTGGGCGAAAACAAGAGGAAACGACACCAATAAAATTGCTCAAAAAGGTGACTGGGATGGTTACGGTCTTGGGCAGAGCAAGTGGGTTGGCTGGACTTGTTCGATGCAAATGGCCGATAATGTAAATCATCAGTTAATTTGGGAACAAGGAATCCCGATTTTGAACGAATGGTATTTTCTGGCTTTTACCTACGATGGTGCAACCATGAAGTTTTATGTAAATGGGCAGTTGAAATCGAGTGCGTCAGTTACTGGCTTGCTTAAAAACACTAATCGTCCTTTTAGTATTGGCTCTGATAATGGCAACCAGAAGTTTTTTAATGGCTTGATAGATGAAGTGATCCTGTACAACAACGCTCTCACCGCTCAGGAAATTAATGATCTCTACAATACTTTGCCCAATGTTGATGCCGATGGAGACGGCGTTTTAAACCCCGATGACGATTATCCCGACGACCCGCTCAGGGCCTTTGATAATTTCTATCCCGCATCAGGTTTTGGAAGCCTGGCTTTTGAAGATATGTGGCCAAGCCAGGGCGATTATGATTTTAATGATCTGGTTATAGATTACCGATTCAAGACTGTAACCAGTTCTGCAAATCTCGTTGCCGAAGTGTTAGCAACAATTGATATTAGAGCCATTGGAGCTGGTTACAAAAATGGATTCGGTTTTCAATTAAGTCAGAATTTTCCACCAAATAATGTCCAGGTTTCAGGTTTTGAACTCACCGAAAATTATGTAAGCCTCGCCTCTAATGGCACCGAAACAGGGCAGGATAAAACCACCATTATTGTGTTTGAAAATGCTTCAGATTTACTGGTTTCACAGGGAGGATTTGGCATAAATGTAAATCCGGAAAATCCATGGGTAACTCCTGAGACACTGACAATTTTATTGGATTTTGTTGATGCCAACTACAATTCAGCAGAGATAAACCTCGAAAACTGGAATCCATTTTTAATTGCAAATGGAGTCAGAGGTTTGGAAATTCATTTGGCCGATCATCAACCGACAAACCTGGCCGACCCATCTTTTTTCGGAACTTTAAACGACCATACAATTCCTGGAGAAGGCATCTATTATAAAACAATTAATAATCTTCCATGGGTTATTGAGCTGCCGGTTTCGTTTGATTATCCTATCGAAAAGCGCGAAATCAGCACCGCCCATCTTAAGTTTCTGGGCTGGGCTGAGTCTTCCGGTGGAAATTATGCCGATTGGTTTTTAAACCTCGCCGGCTATCGCAACGAAGC
>CAYOWJ010000535.1:0-2005 GCA_964407625.1 uncultured Lentimicrobiaceae bacterium | reverse complement strand
GTCGGCCAACAAACCCAGCTCATATTTGATAACGATGAGTTCGTTGAGCGAAGAAACAAGGAAATGGCCGCTGCCAACGGCTGGATCGCAAATCCGAAGCGAGTTGATTACCGCATTAAATTCGAGGATATCTTTTGCCGAGCGGCGGTCGGCCAGGTAGTTTTTAAGGTCATCAAAGGTTTCGATGTTCCAGGCGTACTTTTCTCTGAACTTTTGTATTACCGCCAGCCGTATAGAAATCCGGCACATGTACATCGTAATAAAACCGGGCGTAAAAATGGAGCCGTCCTTGTAGCCGTTTATTTTCTCGAACACCTTACCCAAAACCGAAGCATTGATAATGTTTTTGTTGTCTTCCTGCACCTCTTCGGTTCCCTCGCTTGCAAAGTCGTAAGCATCAAGGAATTTAAAAAGATAATCGAGGGTAGGCAGCTTTGGTGTGTTCTTTTTTGTCTCCTTTAAAATGCTGGTATTGATTAATTCGAGCTGGCCATCGTTGTCGAGCGAATTGATTTTGATGATCTGGTCTTCGAGTTCGCTGATTTCGAAAAGAGAACTATTCAGGTAAGGCACCCTGCCGTATTTGCTTTTAATGGCGTCGGTGCGGTTGCCGAGGTTTACAGCCAGTACTTTGTGGAAAAGTTTAAACAGTTCATCAAAATCGTTGATGATTTCGGTATTCAGAAAAAGATAATCTTCCTCAGCCTTCCGTCCTCCTCCAAATGAAGCAGGCGACTTATGATAAGCCACCAACTGGCCTTCGAGTAATTTGAGGAACAAAATCCGGTTTATCCAGGTAATGCAAAGCTCAAGGGCAATATTGAAAAGCCTTTCGTCTTTGGTTTTTCCATAAGCTGATTGGTCGGGCAGGCGGTGCAGCGTGTCCTCGGTTACAATGGCTTCGATAATCAGTTCGATCAGTGAGGCCGCATTGCGGTTTACAATTTTCCGGCGGATAATGTTCTTTGTGCCTTCCCGGGCTTCTTCCAGCCCGATGATGTGGAGCAATTCCTTGTAGAACTTCTCATTAAGGGCGTTGCTGTCGTTGGGCGTAGCAATTTTTAATAAATGCTGTGGCGAAAGTATTTTAAATAAGGCGCTTAATTCTTTGTCGTCTTCGCGGATATTGTTCCTTAAAATGGCGTTGTACTGCCGGATGTCGAAGTAAACACAGGGTATTTCGATGTCGGACTTCTGAATGATTTTAGCGATTTCCTCGTAAAAAAACGGGTTGTCTTTGTGGTCGTTTGTTTTTGTTTCGTAGAGTTTCCTGATTTGCGTGCTGCGATAAATGTGTTTATCGAAATGGTTTGCATCAATGATGTACCACTCGTTAACATTGGTTATTACAAGGTTTTTTAGCTGGATGTTGCCGGCTTTGTTGCGTTCGTCGAGATAATAAAGGATGAGTTCGTGAAGTGCTTTCCTGTTTGGATTCTCAGCCGACACCATTTCGTTGATGTTTGTTGGCCGCTTGGCTTCGATAATAACCCCGGCATCGCTGTCGGTTGTTTTACCCAGATGAATCACCAGGTCTTTCCTGTCTTTGGTGTTGATGGCGTTGGTGTCGCGGTAATACGTATCGCGAAGGAAGTCGCGCAGGTTGTTTTTAAGATGTTCTTCGCTTTCGTCGGTAGGTTGCAGTTCGATTACTGAAATTTTGTCGAGCAACGCAATGAGGTTGGTTTTGAAAACATCAATTTCGCTTCGTAAAGGCTTTTGCTTCAGGAAGGCTTTGAGTGCTTTTTTGGGCGATTGAGGTATTAATTTCATCAGATTTATTGTAAAAAATTACGGGGCTAATTTACAATAATTAAATCAAAAAAATGAGAAAGCGAAACTGCGAAGGCGGGTTCGGTTTTTTAGAAGATTGTAATCTGAGAATTGTAGTTATGGTTACTCAACACGAATAAATCTATGATTATTTTGATAACTTTAATTTAGCACTACTTGTAATATTAAGAAATATTTCGATTGATGGAGATACTAAATCTACATTTTTGGC
>CAYOWJ010000534.1:0-2006 GCA_964407625.1 uncultured Lentimicrobiaceae bacterium | reverse complement strand
GATGAAAAAGACACTGTATGTTATTCTACTCGCCCTGGCTTTCATATCCTGTCAGGCTCAGGAAATTTCAAATTCCCGTTTAATCGTCCGCGCTGACGACATGGGATCTTCGCAGGCTGCCAATGCTGCCTGCATCGAAAGCTACAAAAACGGAATCGCAACATCCATCGAAGTTATGGTGGTAGCTCCCTGGTTTCCGGAAGCAGCAAAACTGCTCAGCGAAAATCCTGCAGTTGACGTTGGTTTGCACCTGGTGATAACCAGCGAATGGGACAATATCAAATGGCGGCCGCTCACACTTTGCCCCAGCCTTGTGGATAAAAACGGCTATTTCATGCCGATGATGTGGCCCAACAAGAATTATCCCGGACAGGCAATTACCGAAAACGCATGGAATATTGAGGAGATTGAGCATGAATTTCGTGCACAGATCGAAATGGCTCTGAAAAACATTCCTCAGATCAGCCACCTTTCCGGCCACATGGGCGCAACCGATTTTGATAAAAACGTTGAAGATCTTACTAACCGACTGGCTGCCGAATACAACCTGGCGCATGTTGGTGGCGAAAATGAAGAAAAATATGGCCTCATCAGCGAAGGTTACGGAGGGCCCCAAAAGACGCCGGCCGAAAAAGAGGCCGCATTTATTAATATGCTGAATAGTCTTAAAGCCGGAAAAACTTATGTTTTTGTTGATCATCCGGCCTATGACAATGCCGAAATGCAGGCTGTTCATCACATCGGTTACGAAAATGTGGCTTTTGACCGGCAGGGTGTAACCGAGCTTTTTACAAGCCCAAAAATTAAAGAAATCATCCTTGAAAAAGGCATCAGTCTAATCAGTTATAACGATGCCACCAAAGGACTTCCGCGCAGCAGGCCCGAATCAGAAGATTTCACCGCCGAAGCTTTCAATGATTACCTCGATGCTGTCGGGAAAAGCGGATTAGAAATGCATAGTGTGATGGTTCTGAGGCATGGAAAAATAATCGCTGAAAAATGGTTTGGCGACAATTCTCCTTACAAAAACCATGTCATGCACTCGGTGAGTAAAACGTTTACAGCGACTGCCGTAGGTTTTGCAGTTGCCGAAAACAGGTTAAAAGTCAGCGATAAGGTGATATCGTACTTTCCTGACGATTTGCCCAACAAAGTTTCGCCCTACCTTGCCGACCTGGAGATTCGTGATTTACTCACGATGACGGTGGGTCATGATACCGATCCTACAGATATTATCCGCGAAGAAAGTGTAAACTGGGAGCAAATGTTTCTGGCAACGCCCATCCTGCATGAGCCTGGAACCAAGTTCGTTTACAACAGTATGGCAACTTACATGCTGTCGGCCATCGTGCAGAAAGTAACCGGCCAAAAGCTGACCGATTATTTGTATCCCCGGCTTTTCCGTCCGCTGGGAATTGCCGCTGCCGAATGGGAAACAAGCCCAACCGGTGTTAATAATGGTGGCTGGGGACTGTATATTAAAACCGAAGATATGGCTAAGATGGGTCAGTTCATGTTACAAAAAGGAATATGGAACGGGAAACAACTGCTGCCTGAAGCATGGTTTGAGGAGGCAACTTCAGCCAAAATCATGCAGGCTCCGGTTTGGGTAAAACCCGGCACCAAAGCCGAAAACAGCGACTGGATGCAGGGATATGGCTATCAGCTTTGGCGGTGTCGTCACAATGCTTACCGTGCTGATGGAGCACACGGACAATTTATCATCGTAATACCTGAAAAAGATGCGGTAATCGTAACCACGGCAAATGCTGACGATATGCAGGCAGAAATCGACCTGATCTGGGATTATTTGCTCCCGGCACTGAAATAACCAGTTAAATAAAAGTATCACTACTGACCGGTTAAAATTATTCAATCATCCTGAAACCCTTGATTTCTTATATCCGCCAGCGTTCGACTGAACCGCCAACTTGCGGACGAAGTCTGGCGGGTTGTTCATTTTTATAAAATCATCAATGACTAAACTGCCGAACGGAAACCGTCTG
>CAYOWJ010000533.1:0-2011 GCA_964407625.1 uncultured Lentimicrobiaceae bacterium | reverse complement strand
GTGATCAAATAGGTTTTTGAAACCGCCCAAAAAAAATGACCGTTATTTCTTTTTTGTGATAACGGTCGTTTTTATTTTAATTCGATTCATCGAATTTTAAGTTTTAGTGATTTTCATCAAATAAAAAAGGGAATGGAAAAAAAAGCCTTTTTCGCTGCATTTATGTTCTTTACATTCTTATCGTACGGACAGGTTTATTTAGCACAAGACTTTAGTGGTGGCCAAATGCCACCAACCGACTGGACAATCGAAGGCCTACCTGCTCAATGGTCAGTTAATGAAGGAAATGAAGCTGGCGATACAGCCCCCGAAGGCATGTTTACCCATTTCTATCAGGTTTCGGTCACAAGATTAATCTCCCCTATGATTGATTTAACAGGCTCAGGTTCAATAAAACTTTCTTTCAATCATTTTTATGATGATAATTGGGGTTGGGGTCCTTCAATTGGCGCTGCTATCAGGAATGGAGGCGGCGAATGGGAATCTGTTTGGGAGATTATTCCTGGATCAAATGTTGGCCCCGAAACTGTTATTATTGATATTGCTGATTTTAATCATGCCGATTTTCAGTTTAGTTTCTATATCAACGGTAAATTAGACAACCTTGATTATTGGTTTGTGGATGATATCCGGCTGTTTAGTCCGCTTCAATTGGATGCCGAGCTTAAATCGATAAAACTTCCTGCTTATTTGCAGCTTGGCGGAAATGCAACCTTAACAGGCACAGTGATCAATTTTGGATCAAACAACATAAATTCTTTTGATGTTTCTTACACTGTCGGAGCTGGCGCTGCAGAGGTTTATCAGGTTACTGGTTTAAATCTGGCAATAGGCGAATCCTATAATTTTACTTCTGAAACGCCCATTAATTTTGCTGAAATTGGAACTTTTGAGGTAGTTGTAACTATTGAAAATGTTAATGGTGGGGAGGATCTTAACCCGGCAAATAATACTTTGTCAAAGTCGGTAGGAGTTCTTCCTTATGTACCAACACGAAAAGTATTTGCCGAAGAGGTTACCGGAACGTGGTGCGGTTGGTGTGTGCGTGGAGTTTGTTTTATGGATTATATGGCCGAAGCTTATCCTGAAACCTGGATTGGCGTTAGCATTCACAACAGCGACCCGATGGTTGTTCCAGCTTATGATGCAGCAATTAAGGATATAATTCCTCAATTCCCTGGTTATCCCAGTGGAACCCTCGACAGGGCCGGCAGTGATTACTGGGATCCTAAAGACTTTGAAGCGGGATATCTCCTGCGCATGGAAGCCATTTCTCCTGCTTCGGTTGATATTGCAAATTATAGCTGGGACCCGGTAACAAGGGTTGTAAATTTCGATCTTCAATCCCAATTTATCTTTGATATTTACAGCGAACTGAGGTTTGGCGTGGTAATTACCGAAGACAGCCTCTGGGGAACAACTGCTCAGTGGAATCAGGCAAATTATTATGCCGGCGGTGGAAACGGTCCAATGTGCGGATTCGAAAGTATGCCATCGGTTATTCCCGCTGCACAAATGCATTACGACCATGTAGCCCGTGAAATTCTGGACACTCCTTACGGCACCGAAAATAGTTTGCCAAACCCGATTCTTGCAGGTTCGACGCATTCGTACAATTACACTTACACCATTCCTCAAACCTGGAATTATGATAAAATCACCATTATCGGCATTTTAATTGATATGACAACCGGTGAGATTTTAAATGCCAATAATGTGATTGACCCATATTTGGGTATAGAAAACCGGAATCTCGATGCAAATATTTGTATTTATCCAAACCCGTTTAATAATCTTACGAACATCGTTTTCTCGTTAACCAAACCCGAAATGGTGAAAATTGATGTTTACAATATGCTTGGTGGCCTGGTTTATAGTGAGGCAGCAAAACAATATCAGGGTGGAGAGAATAAGATTCAGTTTTCAGGTTCTAACCTTGAAAACGGAGTTTTTTTTATCCGGCTTACCATTGGTGAGCGGACTTTTGTTCAAAAAGTTTCGGTAATCAAAT
>CAYOWJ010000532.1:0-2014 GCA_964407625.1 uncultured Lentimicrobiaceae bacterium | reverse complement strand
TTTTGAGTGTTTTCATCGTCGAGATAAATTCCTCCGGCTCCCCGGTAAACCAATGCACCGCCGAATCCTGTTACTGGCGAATATCCCAGACCGGTGGCAAAGGATGTTTTAGGAATACCTTTTAAGAAATTGTCCTGAAATTCTCCTGAAGTAAATTTAACCTCGGTGTAATTAAGGTTGAAAAAGCCATTCCAAAAATCCTTATAGTTGAGATTGAGCGCCATCTCAAGGCCTGTGTGTTCACTGTCGAGGATGTTTTTGTATTTTAAGGTGGCAATGTCGAAATCGATTTCGTCCTGAACTTTGGTTAAATATCCCGAAAGGTTGATGCTTAAACTGATATTTTTGGAGAAACGGTAAAACTGGTAAGTTCCGATTTCGTAATTTGTGCTGAGCTGTGGTTTAAGATCGCCGTTCGAAAATGGATCACCGGTAATGAGTATCATTTGGTAAACTTCACTGCCTGTCGGAAAAAACATGGCATACTGCAACTGTTTTAAGTCGGTACGCTGATCGATGGTTGGCGCTTTGAAAGCCTTGCTATAGCTGATAAAGATGCTTCCTGAGTAATCTTTTGTTTCTCCTGTATTGAGATTTAATGCAAATTTCGGGCTAACAGCCGAATAGGTTTTGTTGTTGTTGGTGTCGGGAATAGTACTGTTAAAATCATCAACAATAATGTCGTATCGCAAACCAGCAATAAAAGTTAACGGGTCTAGTAATTTCAGCTCCCCGCTAAAAAAGGCAGCAGCCTTAAACCGCGAGCCCTCGCCCTGAGTGGCAATGGTATCGACTTTGTTAAAATTGTTCTTGTAATCATTTTCAAAACCTGTAAAAACATTATAAAATGCATTATCGAAAGTGCCGTAACTGGCTTCGATTCCTCCGATTATTTTAGTTCCGCTATCCTTATTTACATTAAAAAGATTGATATCCAGGGCTGCAATGTTTGTCGAAATTTCACGGCGTTTGGTGTCGCTGTAAAGTGTTGTATCATAAGTACCAATGGGGGTAAAGGTATAAGGATCAAGGATTAACGGAGGTTGAGTGTAGGATCGGATGTCGTTGTTATTTTTATGCTGGAAACTGAGGCCAACACCAAGATCGGTGTTTTTATTTATTTTGCTGCTGAAATCGGCACGAGCCAGAAATCTCTTCTGGTTTTTCCCGTCTTCCCTGTAATAAGCCGCCGATTGTTCCCGGTTCAGGGATATTTGCTCTTCAGTTAGTGGGCCTGCATCTTCCGATATCAATAATTGATTGTACGAACTTAAGGTTATTGAAGATTTGCTGTTGAATGGTAACTTTATCTTACCACCAAAAGTTGTCGAATTCCACTGACTGTGTTCCCTGAAACCATCAGTATTTTCGTTGTTTGCAAAGAGTTCATACTTTCCTTTGCCAAGATTTCCGCCGTGATTTACACCGATATTGTAAGTGTTGAAATCCCCATAACCAATACTTGCAGTGGTGAATGGTTTATCCATTTTTTCGGTAATAATATTAAAAACACCACCCATAGCAGCGTCCCCATATAACGGTGACGATCCGCCCCGCAGAAATTCTATTCTTTTTACCTGCTTTAACGGGATTAAATTCCAGCTTACCAGGCCGTTTTCCAAATCGTTTATTGAGGTTCCGTCAACCATTACATTAACATATTCAGCTTCACCGCCGCCATAAAAACCGCGCACCATAACCTGCGGATTTAGTCCCATGCCGTCGGTTGACGATAAATAGATGCCCGGAATGTAGGCAAGGCTATTCGAAATCCCGGTAATTGGCAATGCATTTAATTGTTTATTATTAAAAATGTCAACAGAAGCACCGCTGTTGAAAATCTTGTTTTCGTAGCGGTTGGCGGTGATAACCACTTCTTCAAAAGTTACCTTTTTAATAGTATCAGTTGTAGTAAAAATATCTTGTGAATGAAGGTGGTACGGTAAGAATGTAACCGAAATTAACAATCCAAAAAACGATAGTAAATGGCTGAGGGAAGATGTTTTTATCATAA
>CAYOWJ010000531.1:0-2017 GCA_964407625.1 uncultured Lentimicrobiaceae bacterium | reverse complement strand
CCACGGAAAGGCAGTAAGGGTAACCCCCAGCCCCGAAGGGGCGTAATATTAATAACCGTGGGTGCAACCCACGGAAGTGGGTGTAGCCCACCAAAAAAACATGGTGTCAGTAAAACTTAATTTGAAATGAAAATAAATCATCAATCAACGGCCTCGCTTCGACAAGGCTCAGCGGCCTCGCTCCGGCAAGGCTCAGAAGAGGCAATTCTGAAAAAAGCAAATGCGCCTCCAATAAAGAAAATACTCACCGCAACAACCAGGTGTATGATTCTTATTATGTTCATTTTCACCACGCTTACCGTTTTTCCTCAGTCAAAGCAAGCTAAAACCGATAGCCTGGCGCGGCTGCTGTCATCATCCACAAACCAGGACACCAATAAAGTAAAGCTCTTGCTGGAATATTACCGCTGTTTATTTCCGACGAATCTTGACAGCGCTTTGAAAGTATCCAAACAGGCTTTAGACATCTCGGCTAAGATAAATTTCAGTTACGGGATAATTAAGGGGCTGAATGGTATGGCTGTATGTTATTGGTATCAGAATAATCCTGATCAGGCCATTCCAACATTTCACGAAGCGCTATCCAGGGCAGTGAAAGATAAAAATATCGACCTGGAAACGATGATTCTTAACAACCTCGGAACGTATTATGGTGTACTCGGGGTCTCCGACAGCGCTGAGAAATATCAAAAAATGGCAGTCATCAGCGGAAGCCAGCTTCAGGACAAGAGCCGGTACACGAAGGCGGTTTCTGACCTTGCCACAGTTTATTTAAACAAAGGTAACTACATCGGGGCCATCCAGAACACACTTGAGGTGCAAAAGATTTGCAAAACCAATAACATGATCTCCGATCTGGCAAACTCGCATAACAAGCTCGGAATGATCTATTACGACCTCAATGATTTTGAAAAATCAGTGAACGCTTACCGTATGGCGATTAAAATCAACAATCCGCTTGGTGACGTCAAAATCGAAATGGCCGTTTTTCTGAATATGGGGCTTTTATATTCTCAGGTAAAAGGGGATCAGGATTCAGCCCGTTTTTTTCTAACAAAGACGCTGCGCATGGCAGAGGATAACAAGGTAGAGGATACCCGTTTAGCAGCTCTGGTCAATCTTGGGAATATTGCATGGAAGGAAAATGAAATCAAACAGGCACTCGAATTTTTCATCCTCGCCTCTGAATCTCCTCTTATCCCATACCGAAACCAGCAGAATGCCGCTGTGCTGGTGAACCTCGGAGGGGTTTATCTGCGACTCGGTGACCTTGCAAAGGCAGAGAAATTTGCAAAAAACGGACTTCAACTGGCGCAGGAGCAAAAGTTTGTGACCTATGAAAGAGAAGCCACCAAGACCATGGGAGATATTGAAGCCAGAAAGAAAAATTACAAACAAGCTTTTGAATATTATGTAAGATACGCTTCACTAAAGGACTCCCTGGGGAATGAAGCCATGAAGCATGAAGTGGCCGAAGTAGTTTTCAGGAACGAACTGCAACAAAAGGATAATGAAAACCTCCTGTTGCAAAAGGATATTGAGATTAACGAACAGACTATCCAGATTCAGGGATTTTATATTATTACTGCGAGCGGTATCCTGCTATTGGTAGCGCTTTTGCTGATGGTTAATAAAAGAAACAACCGCAGGTTGCTTACCCTGAACAAACAACTTGAACAGAAAAATATTGAGCTGAAAAAAGTATCTGCCCGTTTAGTATTGGCAACGAGCGCCGGCGGTGTCGGCCTGTGGGAATATTATCTGGTAAATAATATTCTGCTTTGGGACAATGAGATGCTAACACTTTACGGAATTGATAGAAAGGATTTCGCTGGTACTTACCAAACGTGGCAGGCATCAATTTTTCCTGATGATTTGCCAGGGTTCGAGGCCGAAATACAGATGGCTATACAGGGTGAAAAAGAGCTTAATGCCGAATTTCGGATACTTTGGCCCGATGGGTCCGTTCATAACATCAGAGCGCTTGCCACCGTTCAGCCCGACGATTCAGGAAAAC
>CAYOWJ010000530.1:0-2024 GCA_964407625.1 uncultured Lentimicrobiaceae bacterium | reverse complement strand
AAAAAAATACCAGAATCCTGATGTTGGAAAGCATAACATGCTGATAATTATTACCCAAATATAGTTTTAATCAGCAAAGGATACAAGGGTTAGTCATTATTCGGCTAAGCCAATTAAGTTTAAGGCATTGAGTTGCTATCTTTACAGATGATGGCGCCGATACCAAATTTGGATGATCCAAAAACTTAAAGCTCAGAACTCGTGACCAGGTAAGGTTTTTCAATTATTTAAACAGGTTGGCTCGCAAAACAGATTGTAGAAAATAGAATAGATGAGGTTAGTCTAAAAGCTGATGATATTCAGGGCTTTAGCCACATATTTTAACTTTTGATACCTTTTTAGACTGATCTCATAGATGAGTCCAGTCTAAAACGGTGCAAAAATTTTACTAATGTGCCAAAAATCTTCTACATCACATAATTGATTGTAATATGTCGTCCGGAATAAACGCAAAGGTTTCATGAAAAATTTGGGTGGGCTTTTCTTTTAAAAAAGCTGCTTTTATAATTTGCCTGTTACCTGTAAAAGGAAGGTTGGCGCATTTTCGATCAAGTGATAGTTTTGTTTCGTTGTATAAATCTTTGTCCGACCATTTCACTTCACCTGCCAACAAGGTAAGTTTGTCGGTAGATTCTGCAATCAAATCAATCTCCATCGGTTTTCCATCAACGCCATTCCCCCACCATCGGGTAGCAGGATTAAACCGCTTGCCTTGAATCTCCAAAAAAGGAACTGCATTTCTACACAACGATTCCCATAATCCGGACAAGTATTTATCATAATTTGTGGTGATGTCGGGAAGAACCTGATCAACCAGGCCAAACTCGAGCCTGCTTTTATTAGGAACCAGGAACGTAAAGTAAAAATGTAAAAACGGATCGTCAATTTTATAAAGGCTTTTTTTTGTTGACCTGATGGATTCCCCGAAGGGAATTTCGCGCCGGATATAACCCATGTCGGTCAGAAATCCCAACAGACGCGATAATTGAGTAGCTGGTTTTCCTAATCTACCCGCAATTTCGGAGATTCGATGGCACCCCGCACCAATTAAACTCAACACAGAAAAGGCTTGAACCGAAGTTCGCATTTCATCCGCAAAAAGCCGTTCCGGTTCTTCATATAGTATTCCATATTGGTCAAGTACATTGGTTTTGATAGCTTCTTCAAAGTTGTTGCTTTGTTTGCGAATTTCCCAGTAACGAGGCACACCTCCCCAAACACCAAATTCCCTGATTGCTTCGAGGGACGAGAGGTTTAGATATTGTTGAAGATGATTTACCTCCATAGGTTTAATGCGCATTATTTCATCGCTTCTGCCATAAAGCGGCGACGCACTATCGAGCGCTAAACCATACATCATTTGTTGTGATGAACCGCATAAAATCAGATTGTAGTTGTCATGTCCCTGTTCATCAATGATTTTTTGAATTATCGAAGGCAGTTCGGGATTATTTTTCACCAGATAAGGAAATTCATCAAGACATAGCGTTGTCCGGGCTTTTAGTGCGAAATTGAGGCTTTTTAGGATGGTTTCCCAATCCGGATACACCGGCTTACCAAAACCTGGAATTACTGCATCAATTTGTTTTGCCAATGCGCCTATCTGAAGGGGTGCTTCCCGAAGGTCGGCTGAAAAATAGATTGAGTTTTGCGGTAAAATCTCACGTAAAAGTGTGGATTTCCCACAGCGCCGCCGGCCGTAAACAATTATCACTTGAGCTTTTTCTTTTGCCAGTGCTTGATTTAGCCTTGCTATTTCTTTATTTCGGTTGATGAACATCTGAATTTATTTTATAATTATGCATGACAAAGATAATGTTTGTTAAACATAATACAAATTTTTTTTATTCTACCTTTCAAGAGTAGCTCTATGTTTTCTTTTTAAAATCCAAAACCGGAATAAACAACTCAACCTTGATTCCATCGGCTTTTCCGGATTCATCGCGCAAATCAAAAATTTTCACCTGCACACCGGTTGAATTGAGTTTGTTCATCATTTCGATGCGTTGGGAGGTGACTTTTAA
>CAYOWJ010000529.1:0-2028 GCA_964407625.1 uncultured Lentimicrobiaceae bacterium | reverse complement strand
CCGTGGGCTTCAGCGTTCGGCTGAGCTCACGCCGAAGCCCACGGTTATTGATGTTTAGCCACTTCGTGGCTTTTATTGGATTTGGGGAAGGGGGCGGATTGGGTGGTACAAAACTGTAATACCGATTGGGAAGAGGTAACTTATCGGATAGATTTTTCTTTTTTGAACTGTTTTACTGAAACGCAACCGGTGCCGGTTTTCCAATTTCAAAATCTTTGAAGCCAAAATCGGTAGTTTTGAAGGAGTTAAATTTCAGAATATCGGAACCTAAGCCCGGGATGGTGGGATAAAAAGCGATCGACAGCTGGAAAGTATTAATCACGAGGTAGTCGTTTTTGATTAAAACCCCCACCCCTATTTGGGAATATACTTTGCTGTTGCTAAATCCGGCAGTGGCATCGCCAAGCATACCCAGCGAACAGATAAAATAAGGCCCAAACCGGAATCCGATAAAATTCCATGGGGCGTAAGATTGGGTTTGCAGCGTAAATACAATGCGGTTGGTGCCTGTCAAACCGCTGCTGTTAAAGCCATCCAGGCCAAAGCCATCTTTGATCGTCAAACTGTCGGTTGCAAAACGGTTTATCCCGGCGGTATACTGCAACTTCACAAATTGCCTGAATTTCCACTTGCCGATTTCTTTAAGGCCCGTAAAATAATTGAGTCCGGCTATAGCAACGCCCTGTTCAGCCTGAGCTGCGCGAAAGAAAGTCCCGTATTCGAAGTTTGAACTCAGGTAGCCCCACTCATAATAATTACCAAAAGAAACGCGCGCCCCGAGATAAACCCGCCCAATGTCATTTTTCACCTGGTAACCGCCCGTTAAAGCGTAAACTTTGCCAATCGGGACATCCTCGGTTAATCCAAAATTAAAGATGTATTTATCCATTACATATTTTCTGGTGGAGATGCCAATGCCGGCGAGGTAAAAATCTTCGTTGGTATAAAAATGCAGTGTGTCAATGGTTTCACTGGGTTTTTCGAGATACCGGATTCTTAAAAACCGCGCAGTGGTAATCAGATTGGTAGTCCGGCTAAATTCGGTATTTCCTTTGAATAGTCGTGTTGCATTTCCCGCCCAGTAATCCTGCGAATTATATTTAAACCGTTGCGGCACATAACTGGAATCGCTGTTCATGATCGAATCGTTGCGAAATATCTGCGCAAAGCTTACGCCTGCCGCCCATTTGGCATAAGGCGAAAAAAATGGACGATCAACAGCGAAGCTTTTTACAAAATTTTCGTTTTCATCAACCCCGTAAAGTGCAGTCGAATTAATATAGGTGTTACGGATGTTGGGAATGAAATATCTGGTGCTGAAAGCATCTTCTCCGGTGGTGTGATTCCAGGTGTAGATATTCCGGAATTCATGTCCCGATCCTAAGAAATTCTTTTCGAGGAGATTGATGGTGAAGCTCGAAGCCGTGGATTCGGCCTTTGGAATAATGCTCCAGTTATCCAATTCGCGGATAAAAATATCAACCGAGTCAGAATTCTTTGAGGCGGCTGTTACAAAAAATGAGACATCATGCACATAACCGCGGCTGCGCACCAAACGCTCTGATTCTTTCACTAGAAGCGAATCGAACGGTTGATTTTGCCTGACAAGAAGCAGGTTTCGGATGGTGATATCGCGGGTTTTAAGATGCAGGCTATTTCCGGTTCGTGCCAGAAAATTGCGGGACACAACAATGGTGTCGGAAATCGAGTAGCCAAACGGGTCGAGAGTTTCGATATTAATGTGCCGGATTGTTTTTCCCTCAAATGCGCTGTAAGGTTTTTGAATCAGCTTTTTATAAACTTTCTTTTTAGAGCTGTTTTTGTTTGCGACCGTTGCAACGGGCTTGAAAAACAGGCCGTGCATGAACTTTGTAAACCTGCCTTTTTTCGAAAAGTTTTCGATATTCCGGTAAATTCTGGTCGAATCGGTTTTGACGGCAGTTTGTTGCGCAAACGTAAAATCAGTCATCACAACTGAAACAAAAAACAAACCGATGATGAATTTGAACCACATTTTAACAAGCTACC
>CAYOWJ010000528.1:0-2060 GCA_964407625.1 uncultured Lentimicrobiaceae bacterium | reverse complement strand
GGCAAAACCATCATTTCGCCGCTTGCCAACCCGCATCAGCCTTACGATGCAAACAAACTTTTCAAAACCAACGGCGGCTGGGGCTGGCTTGGCGAGCGCACCATTGCACGCTGGTACACCATGTACGCCACTATCATCCAAAGCCGCAACTGGCTGCCCAACGAAATTGGCGGCGTTGTCTGGCTGGCCATGGACAACGTGGCAACCTCCATTTACATCCCGGTTTATTGCAGCGTTACCGATCTTCCGGAACCTTACAAAACCGACGGACGACTGACTGGTTTCTCCGACAAATCGGCCTGGTGGGTTTTCAACCGTTTGGGAACATTAACAGCCCAACGCTGGGGCGACATGCGCCACGATGTTGATGCCGTGTGGAATCCATGGCAAAAAGAAATGTTCGACAATCAAAAAGCCATCGAGCAGGAAGCCATGAATCTTTACAATGCCAAAAAACCGGCTGCAACCATCAGTTATCTCACCAATTACACCAACACCTGGGGCGACAAAGTCCTTAAAAAAGCCTGGTGGCTCGGCGATTTCCTCTGGACAAAATACGATGAGAAGTTTTAGAAATGAACAAAACGGCCATCTTTAATCCTTACAAACGGCACCAACATCCCCACCTTCAAGCAAATTATCCTTAGCTTTGCTGAAATAAAAAACTATCTGACGAATCCAAAAAATAAAGGCACCTAGAATATGGACATACAAACACGAAAATTAGATTTTATTCAGGATTTTTTAAAATATGCCAACAACAGCATCCTCGATAAATTTGAAGCATTGCTGAAGCAGGAGCGCGAAAAAGAATTTGAGCAGGAGATAAAACCAATGACCCTTGAACAATACGAACAGCGCATCGACAAGGCATTAAAAGATGTTGAGCACAATCGCGTAAAAAGTGCAAGGGCTTTAAAGAATGAAATCGCAACATGGGAATAAATTCCCCCACCTCCCCCAACCCCAATCATATTATCCTTAGCTTTGCTAAAAAATTAATATGACACTTATCATACATAACCTGCCCATTCGGAAGGATAAAGAAGATTTTGTCATACAAACAAGCAATTGATAGGTGCAATTCGAAACCTGCCTATATCGGTAAATTTATAAAACTAAATATTTAAAGGAGTTTATTGTGGAATTATTCAAAATATGTAAGAAAAATGAGTGACCTATATTATATTTATATTTATCCTTTGTTTTCAAAGAAAAAAATCGAATGTCCTTTCTGCGGTTGGAAAGCAAAAATATTTTTACCATTTGGTGTAAAACCCAGAAAAAACGCAAGATGTCCTAAATGTGGATCACTGGAAAGGCATAGACTTTACTATTTGTACCTTAAAGAGATTCTCCCTAAAGATAAACAATTAAAAGTTATTCATTTTGCGCCAGAAAAGATTATAACCAGTCTCCTAAAATCTTACAGTAATATCGAGTATCTGAGTATAGACATTGAACCACATAGAGCTATGAAAACAGAAGATATTACCAGGCTGACTTTTTCTGATAACTCATTTGATATTATTTTTTGTTCCCATGTTCTCGAACATGTAGAAAATGACAGAAAAGCTATGCAGGAATTATTTCGAATTCTAAAGCCTGGTGGTTTTGCAATTCTGCAGGTACCAATTAAAAACATAGAAAAGACTTTTGAAGATTTTACAGTCAAGGATCCAAAGGAACGCGAGAAAGTATTTGGTCAAAGTGACCATGTAAGAATTTACGGAAAAGATTACCTGAACCGACTCGAACAATCTGGTTTTAAAGTAAGATGTGATAATTTTTTTGAGTCTTTGGATAAGAATGTCATCAACAAATATGGCCTCAAAAGGGAAAATATTTATTTTTGTTATAAAGAATAATTTACGGCAGATTTTCGAAATCTATAAAAGCATTTGGGTTCCTTGCCATCTTGCACTCCCGCCTGACAGCTCAGAGTGCATAACAGCGGATAAACGGTTCAACTCTTGCCAGGCCTCACCCAAATTGCCTGCGCTTCGCTTCGACAACTTCTTTTATCCGTGAACCGTTAATCTCAATCCCCTTCCAACCTA
>CAYOWJ010000527.1:0-2062 GCA_964407625.1 uncultured Lentimicrobiaceae bacterium | reverse complement strand
AACCCAATGCACCCATCCAGATGTTGAGGAATGGAATTCTTCCAAGCTCTTTTTTAGCGATAAAACCCACTGTTTTAGGAATGTATCCGACAATTATCGGAATATCCGCCAAACCCTGATGGTTGCTGATAAAACAAATATTATTCGATTTGGGGAGGTTTTCGATACCATGCACCTCCACCCTGATCCCAAAAGTAAAAAGCAGATGCCTTGATAAAAAAGCACCCAGAACGTGAATGTAATGATCTGAGCGTTTTTTACCACCAAACCAATAAACGGGCACTGCTGTGAGTAATAGAAAAGGCGAAACCAGCGCAATAAGTAATACATGCGTTACAAAAGCAATATTTATCAGCCTTAATTTGAAGCCCATTATAGCGATTTTAAACTTTGAAATTAAACGGCAAAGATAATGAATTATAAAATTGATGAGGCTGGCCAAAAAAGATGCCGAATATGAAATCAATTGGGCTAAAGCCCAGAATTTCAATAACATCAATTGCCCCGACCTTAAGGTCGGGGCAATTGAAAAACAGTCAGTTACAGGGCTTTAGCCCAAAAATTAGTTTTTAGACGGGACTCACTGAAGGTTACAATGTTTTGGTTCAAAAATTTCATCCTCCATTAAAAAAGTCTAATCAACAACTTATCAAATTGATAAATAGCTACAACTTCCAATTTATTGGGACTTTTGGAAAATCCCTGAAAATTTTATCCGGCCGCCAATCAGGTAAGCCGAAAGCTGCATTCAAAAAGCGAATTTCATATCTACAAAGCGATTTTAAATTATATTTGTCGCATCTAACTATCAAAAAAAACTTTACAGTAATGGCCAAACAACCCAGACTTACTTTCTGGCAAATCTGGAACATGAGTTTCGGATTTTTGGGCATCCAGTTTGGATTTGCCCTTCAAAATGCCAACGCATCCCGAATTTTACAAACCTTTGGTGCCGAAGTGGAGCACCTTTCGTGGTTCTGGCTGGTAGCGCCAATCACCGGAATGATTGTTCAACCGATCATCGGCTATTTTAGCGACCGCACCTGGAACCGCCTTGGCCGCAGAAGACCGTATTTTCTCGCGGGCGCTTTTCTCACAAGTACTGCACTGATTTTGATGCCCAACGCACCGTCACTGGCTAATTTTATTGCACCCATGTTTATTGGGGGCGGTTTGCTCATGATTATGGATGCTTCCATCAACATTTCGATGGAGCCTTTCAGGGCGCTGGTTGCCGATAAACTGCCGCCTGAGCAGCACACACTTGGCTTTTCGATGCAAACATTACTGATCGGGATTGGTGCTGTGGTTGGTTCATGGCTGCCCTATATTTTGGGAAACTGGCTTGGAGTTTCAAAAGAAGCTTCTGGCGCAGGTCTGATAGCTCCCAACGTGGTTTATTCGTTTTACTTTGGGGCAGCGGTGTTAATTTCAGCCATTGTTTGGACAGTTATTACAACCAAAGAATATCCACCCGAATTTTATGACGATGAAAAAACTGATAAGCTCGAAAAGAAGAAGTTTAAAATCCCAACAGCCATGTGGCAGTTGCTTTTAGTGCAGTTTTTCTCCTGGTTTGCTTTGTTTTCGATGTGGGTTTACACAACTCCGGCTATTGCACGACATTTCTTTAATGCCACCGATCCGGCATCTGCGGGTTATCAGGAGGCCGGAGACTGGGTCGGGATTTTATTTGGGATTTATAATGGCGTTTCAGCCATCATCGCACTTTTGCTGCCAAAAGTTGCCAAAATAATCGGACGCAAACCTACTCACGCACTTGCGCTAACCCTTGGTGGACTCTCGTTTCTGTCGTTTTTGCTGTTTAACGATTATCATTATCTCATTATCCCAATGATCGGAATAGGAATTGCATGGGGTAGCATTCTGGCCATGCCTTATGCCATGCTGGCCAACTCGATCCCACCCAAACAAATGGGCGTATTTATGGGACTTTTCAATATGTCGATCACCATCCCGCAAATTGTAAACGGGATTTTTGGAGGCTTTATCCTGCATTATCTTTTTAATGATGACCCACTTCACTCGCTGATCATGGCCG
>CAYOWJ010000526.1:0-2077 GCA_964407625.1 uncultured Lentimicrobiaceae bacterium | reverse complement strand
TAAAATTTGTTGTTGCCGACGATTCGACCGACATGACGATTTCGGCAGTAAATTCGGTGGTTGATGACCTGATTTTAGCAGTAATCCTGGTTTCGTTGGTTATGTTTTTATTTTTGAGAAGTTACCGGAATTCATTGATTGTTTTAATCGCAATACCAACCTCATTAATTACCGCCTTTGCGGTGATGTGGCTAATGGGCTTTACCTTAAATCTGATGACCTTGCTGGCCATGTCGTTAATTATCGGAATCCTGGTTGATGATGCTATCGTAATTCTGGAAAACATTCAGCGGCACATTGATATGGGAAAAGACAAAGCCGTTGCAGCATTGGAAGGGCGCATGGAAATTGGCTTTTCGGCCATTTCGATTACCCTGGTTGACGTGGTAGTATTTCTGCCCATACTTTTTTTGCAGGTGTTTGTGGCCGACATGCTTAAACAATTTTCAATTGTTGTAATAACTTCAACGCTCACCAGCTTGTTGGTAGGTTTTACCCTGGTTCCCTGGCTGGCTTCGCGGATTGGGAAAAAGGAAGATTTGCAACCCACCAACTTTATGAACCGTTTTCTGCTTTGGTTCGAAAAACAATTAACAGCCTTCATCAATTGGTACGGCCATCAGTTGGTTTGGGTTCTCAGCCATAAACTTATCTTTACAGGAATAGTAATTTTCCTTTTGGTAATGACGGGAGTAATGTTGAAGCAAGGCATTATCGGAAAAGAAATGATGTCAACCGGCGACCAGGGAAAATTTCGTCTGAACCTTGAATATGATAAAACAACAACCGTTCAGGAAAACAACATCAGAACGCAACATGTCGAAAACTTTATCCTGCAGCAACCCGAAGTAGCCACATTATTCAGCAACATTGCCGGGCCAGGTACAGGTATCGGCAGCCTCGGGGTTGGTTCAGCCAATATCTCCGAATTTACCATCCAGTTAAAGCCTGAAAAGGAAAGGGATATCAAAACAGAAGCATTTATGAAATCGCTTCGCGAAGCACTGAAAAAAGAATTTTCGGGAGTTAACTTTTCGATGGCAGTTTTGGGTTTATTGCCCAAACAGGCGCCCATCAAAATAACCCTGAGCGGAAGCGACCTGAATTTGGTGATGAAAACAGGAAATGAATTGAAAGCCGCTATCGAAAAAATTCCGGGCGCCGATAATGTCCGGTTATCAGTCGAAGAAGGAAGCCCTGAATACAAGGTGATTCCCGACAAAGATAAAATGCAGCGGTTGGGATTAACCACTGCTTATGTGGGTTTAAATTTAAGGACGGCCTTCACCGGAAACGACGATGCTACCTTAACCGAAAATGGAACCGAATATCCGGTGAGGATTTGGTTAGATGACTTTGACAGGAAAAACTTTGAAGATGTGCAGCGTCTTTCCATCGTAAATCCGATGAACATCCCGATTGAAGTGTCACAATTTGCGGTGGTGAAGCAGGATAATTCGCCTTCGTTGCTCGAAAGACTTGACAGGCAACCGTCGGTAACCATTACTTCCGAATCGTTTGGCAGGCCTTCAGGAACCCTGGCTGATGAAGCAATTAGCTTTCTGAAAACGCAACCATTGCCCGAAGGAGTAAAATTAACCTGGGGGGCTGATATCAAAACACAAAATGAAAGTTTCGGGGCTTTAGGCTCGGTTCTTTTAATCTCATTTATTTTGATTTACCTGATTATGATAGCCCTTTACGACAGCTACATTTATCCGTTCGTGGCTTTGTTTGCCATACCGATGGCTGGCATTGGAGCCTTCCTGGCATTAAACTTATCGTTAAACGACTTAACCCTTTTTGCGCAGTTGGGATTAATCATGCTCATGGGGCTGGTCACAAAAAATGCCATCCTGATTGTGGATTTTACCAACCAGTTGAAAGCACAGGGAAAATATTTTAAAGATGCATTAATCATTGCAGGCAAAGAGCGCATGCGCCCAATCCTGATGACAACTCTGGCAATGGCCATCGGAATGTTGCCCATTGCGTTGGCGCAAGGCACAGCCAGCGAGTGGAAAAACGGCCTGGCATGGGTGATTATCGGAGGGTTGCTGTCGTCAATGATTTTGAC
>CAYOWJ010000525.1:0-2084 GCA_964407625.1 uncultured Lentimicrobiaceae bacterium | reverse complement strand
GTAATGCCGAAGTAGCCGGATTACTTGCCGATACCGGCGGAGACTTCGTTTACTTCAAAAAAATCTACAACAGGTTTTTTGCCTTTCTTTATGGATGGTCGCTTTTCACAGTCATTCAAACCGCAACGATTTCATCCCTGGCCTACGTTTTTGCCCAGTCGCTGAACAGCATCCTGCCAATTCCGGAAATGTTCTCTTCGATGCAAAATTTTACCATAGGTGGAGTTTTCTTTCCATTTCAGGGTTTTGGCGTAAAGTTGACGGCCATTGTTCTGATTTTGCTTTTGACATTTTTAAATATCACCGGCCTGAAAAGCGGTGCGGGAGTGAGTAAAATCATTATGTGGCTGGTTTTTACCGGCCTGTTTGTGATTGTGGTCTTTGGTTTGAGCCATGTTAAATCAACACCCGAAAACTTTATGAATTTCAGGGATTTGACAAGTGGAACCGTCACACTTTCTTCACTTTTTACGGCTATGCTGGCTGCTTTTTGGGCTTATCAGGGATGGGTTTCGGTTGGGTTTATCGGCGGCGAGGTTAAAAACCCAAATAAAAACCTCCCAAAAGGTATTATGATTGGCGTGTTTGTGGTGATTTTCATTTATCTCTTGGTTAATGTGACCTATCTCGCGCTTTTGTCTATCCCACAATTAGAACAAGTTTATGCGGCGGGCAACCAGATTGCGGCTGTTGAAGCGGTGCGGAGTTTCTGGGGAACCGGCGGTGTTATGTTTATTTCGATATTGATCCTGATAACAACGCTTGGATGCACCAACGCCAGCATTCTTACAGGCGCCCGACCGTATTACGCCATGTCCCGCGACCGGCTTTTCTTTTCTGGCATTGGAAAATTAAACAGGACCAATGTTCCTGGAAATTCGCTGCTGTGGCAGGGAATCTGGGCATCAGTGCTGGTTCTGTCTGGTACTTTCGATCAGTTGACCGACATGATTGTTTTTGCCATGTTTATATTTTACGGAGCCACCTCCCTGGGCGTATTTATTTTGAGGCGCAAGATGCCCGATGCTCACCGTCCTTATAAAGTCTGGGGTTATCCGGTGGTGCCGGCTATTTACATCCTTTTTTGTGCCTACCTGGTTTTTAATACGATTCATACCAGGCCCCGCGAAGCCGCCATCGGGCTGATCCTGATTTTAGCCGGTATCCCGGTATTTCTTTTCCTGCAACGGAAATATTCTAAACAAAATGGGCAGGAAATTGAGAAGTAGTTTACTCAAAATTAAGAAGTTTGGAAAAGCTAGATTATTAAAATAATCGCCCAATTTAAACATTCCCTTACTTTTGTAGCCTGATATTTAATACTGTAATGAAGAATTATTTTAAAAAAACCTTGTGCTTGTTTCTGTTGCTTTTTGCCGGCACCATGTTGATGGCTCAAACCGTGTCGTTTAAAAGCCTGTCACTGGAACTGCAATCATTGCAAAAACAGCTTGTACCCGATAAGCGGGTGGCTATTCTTGAACTTGAAATTAAAGACACACTTCAACCTATCGTTGTTGTTTCCGGCGAAACCGATTTGCCGGACTCGAAAGCGCAAATCATCCGTTTTCTGACTGAAAAAAAGCTTTCATTTATTGATTCGATCAGGCTTTTACCAGATTCTAAGCTGGGAGATAAAACCTGGGCGTTGGCTACTTTATCGGTATCTAACCTGCGCACCTCACCTGATCACGCTTCCGAATTAGCTTCTCAGGTAATGATGGGAACACCGTTAAAAGTTTTGGACTGCAACGAAAAATGGTGCAGGGTTCAAACTCCCGAATACTACATTGGCTGGATGGATACCAGCGGTTTGGAGCGGGTCACACAAAAAGAATTAGATCGCTGGAAAACCTCAAACCGCTACATTTTTAATGGTATGACCGGCTATGTTTATGATGCACCCGGTAAAAAAGGTAAAATCGTTTCCGATCTTGTTCTCGGCGACCTGTTCGAAGTTGAAACGACGGTAAAGGGATTATATAAAATCAGGATTCCCGATGGCCGTGGTGGGTATGTCCGGAAAAGCGATTGCATTTCGTTTGATGAATGGAGTAATTTGGAACCAAATGTTCAGGCTGTTT
>CAYOWJ010000524.1:0-2086 GCA_964407625.1 uncultured Lentimicrobiaceae bacterium | reverse complement strand
ATGAAGATAGTTGAGGTTTCCGGGAAAAAAGCACGACGTCAGTTTTTGGAACTGGTGGAAACGGTTTACAAGGATGATTTGTATTATGTCAGGCCTTTGGATGTGGAGGTTGAGGCGGTGTTTGATCCTGCACAGAACAATTTTTTCCAGCACGGGGAGGCGGTCAGGTGGATCCTGGTAAATAATGAAGAGGTGGTGATTGGCCGTGTTGCTGCCTTTATCAATCAAAACAAGGCTTTTACATTTCAGCAGCCGACCGGTGGCATGGGATTTTTTGAATGTATTGAAAACCAGGATGCAGCTTTCCTGCTTTTTAACCAGGCACGCAACTGGCTTGCCGCCCGCGGGATGATGGCCATGGATGGCCCGGTGAATTTCGGGGAAAATGATGTAAACTGGGGATTGCTTGTGGAAGGGTTCACCCACCCGGGATTCGGGATGAGCTACAATCCGCCATATTACCGGGCGTTTTTCGAAAACTACGGGTTTAAGTTTTATTTTGAACAGGTTTCGAACCATCTTGATCTTACCAAACCGTTTCCCGAGCGTTTCTGGAAGATTGCGGAATGGTGCATGCGAAAACCTGAATTGTCATTCCGGCATTTCACTTACGCAGAAGCCGACAAGTGGATCCGCGACATGAAAGAGGTGTACGACGACGCCTGGAAATTCCATGAAAATTTCACACCGATGGAGGTGGCCACCCTTAAAAAAGCAATGGAAAAGGCAAAATCGTTTCTCGATCCGGAATTAATCTGGTTTGTATATCATGAAAATGAACCCATTGCTTTCCTGATCCAGTTTCCCGATGTAAATCAGATACTTAAACACCTTCATGGGAAACTTCATTTGTGGAACAAACTCAGGTTCCTATGGATGAAATACCGTAAAACCATCACCCGCGCCCGGATCGTCATTATGGGTGTGAAACCAAAATACCAGCGATATGGCGTTGAATCGGGTATTTTCTGGCATCTCAACGAGATGATGAAACACAAAACCCATATCACTGAACTTGAACTTTCATGGGTGGGTGATTTTAATCCTAAAATGAGGGCACTTCATGAATCGGTAGGCGCAACGTTCGCCAAACGGCACATCACCTACCGTAAAATATTTTCGGATGATGTTGAATTTCAGCGATCAACGATAATTCCAGTAGATACCAAAGAAAAGGCCCTGCGACAAGCCTGAGTTCTCCTGGAAAAATGTTCTCGCAGATTTTCGCAGATTTTTCACGCAGATTCACGCAGATTTTCTTTTAAAAAAAATTATTTGCGAGAATCTGCGCAGTAATCCGCGAAAATCTGCGAGAAAAGCCCGAAAAGTTAAATTTTAAAAAACTGTTGCACAATCTCACAAAATGTAATACTTTTGTAAATCTGAAAATATTTAGTCTATATTTGTAATAATAATTAATGTCAAACCAAAAACCAAAAACCATGAAAAAAGTTTTACTAATTAGTCTCGCGTTTATGATTGGCCTGGCTGTGGTAGCTCAAAAGCCCCAGGTTAAGAAAAACGTTTACATCAAGAATTACACGAAGGAAAAAATTGTTACGAATGAGCCTGTTGCACCAACTTCAGTTTCTCCCTTCAAATCGAAATTTTCAGGTTTAAAAAGTGGCGACAACACCAACATCGTTACGGTTCTTACACTTGGTACTTCAGCCAACGTGCTTGGTTATTCAAGCGGAACCAGGCCAATGGTTTGGGCTGATGATGATCTGAATTGTGTAATCAATTTCCACAGGGCAGGTCCTGGTTCAACTCCCCCAAGTTTATCAGGCTATTATGCTATGGACCTTGGTGTGAACCTGGGAGCATCACAAGGCGATTGGACCAACCAGATTCAGGTTCTTGCTGCCCAGCTTGCCTCTTCCCCATACTATTATGATGCCAGCAGGTATCCTTGCGCAGGTATTTACAACCCGACCGGAAATACCACACTGTCGAATGCCTACCTGGCATTTTTCGGACCGAACTTTGCCAACCTGGTTATCAGCGGATTTGGCGGATACTCATATGGAGTAGCCAACCTGGTGGACCATGCTGATACTACCAAACACCTGAGATGGTACAACCC
>CAYOWJ010000523.1:0-2099 GCA_964407625.1 uncultured Lentimicrobiaceae bacterium | reverse complement strand
ACAATTGTGGAATCCCGCAAACTAAAAATCACGACATTGGCATATTCCATCGGAACGCCACTTTCGGCGTCGATGATTACACCTTTGAGAATCCCTTCAGGAGGCATTTGTGATGCATTTGGGCCACCGCCACCCGGGCGCTGTGCCTGCAAATTCTGAATGAGTAAAGAAAAAAGGATGAGTGTGAAAAGTTTTTTTATCATAAATCTATTAAATGACTTTCAAATCGTATTGTCCAAAACGGACCATTGATTTTAAATTTGTACTTAAAACTTAAAGATGATTGTTTTATTTTGGTTTTTAGACACCTTTGTGAAATTCTTTATTCCATCGTTACCAAAAGATTTTGAGGCGCAATTTTAGAAATCCCTTAACATATTTAACAGCTTATTTTTACAAAGGTTTATATTTAAATGCTAACGAATGCTGATTTTATTGACTTTTTAACAATCCGGCGACTGTAAAAACTGGGATAAAGTGAGCATTAACAAAAGCCATCTCAATTTAGATGACTTCCATATTAAACAAAATTTAGGATTTGTAAATTTTTATCTGATAATTTTGGATGCTTAAAAACTGATCTTATGAAATCACTCAAATTTTTACATCCCGTTTCTACCTGGCTGATGCGCCTGGGTTTTATGCTTTATGCCTACACCAAATACTGGCAGATTTTCAAACCGTTAGACACCAAAAACTCCATGTTTTATGTGGCTTTCGCACATCTGTTGTTTGGACTGTTGTTGTTGATAGGTGGATTTGTGAAAAAACCCATGCTCACGGTGGTTTCCGGCCTTGTTATTTTTGTAGCTTGCGGATACCAGGCTTACCTAAGCCGTCCTTTTGTAATCGATTTTCAACTATCTGCTTTATTCCTTGCCGGTAGCATCGGGCTTTATTTTTTTGCACATGGAAATCAGTGATTTTGGATGTTGTATTTGCAGAACAAGGACACAAACCGTGTTCAATTTATTTAAATAAAAATCCCATCAACCAACTTCTTGATGGGATTTTTAAGTTCATATTTATGCAGGTGAAAAAACTTCAATAATCACTCCGTCTCTTCGCCCCTTCTCCTCTTCACCCACTCGCATCTTCTCCTCTTCATCTATTCGTCACCATTCGCGACCTTTTCTAAATAAACACCATGTCGTCCTTGGTGGTGGTTTTTTCGCAATAATGACACCTGAGTTTGAGGATTTCCTCATCTTTGATAACATCAAATTTTGTAGGAACCGACTCGGCATTGGTGATACAGTTTGGATTAAAGCACTTTACAATGTTGTTTACTTTGTCGGGTATCTCAACCTTCGATTTACTGGCAACTTTGTAGTCCTTAATTACTATCAAAGTAGCAGAAGGAGCAACCAGGGCAATCTTATTAATTTCGTCGCTTTCGAAAAAAGTGTTGCTCACTTTGATGATACCTTTTTTGCCATATTTCCGGCTATCGAGGTAAGTACCAAAAAGCACCATTTCTTTCGACCGGTCGAGGCCAAGGATTTTTATTACCTGAAATACATTTTGTGCTGGAATATGATCTATCACGGTTCCACTGGCGATGGCCGTTACCTTTAATTCTTTTCTTTGTTCGTTTTCCATGATCTTATTTCTTTACCTAAAATTTTTAAAACTGATTACTTAACACCGAGTATTGTTGCAAGCAAGGCCTGACGCACAAAAACGCCATTGAGTGCCTGTTGAAAATAGTAGGCTTTCGGGTTGCTGTCGACGTCGAGCGAAATTTCGTTTACACGGGGCAGCGGGTGCAAAATCCGCACATTATCTTTTGATCCGGCAAGCATTGCATTTTCGAGGTTGTAAATATTTTTCACTTTCTCATACTCCATAGGGTCGCTGAACCTTTCGCGCTGGATGCGGGTCATGTAAATAATATCGGCCACCGGAATAACATCCTTAAGGTCGGTGTACTGATGGTAAGTCAGGTTTTGATCTTTGATATGTCGCTTTACATAGCTTGGCAATTTGAGTTCGGGAGGAGAAACCAGATGAAAAGTCGTGTTGAACTGGGTAAGTGCAATTGTGAGCGAATGCACCGTCCGGCCATATTTGAGGTCGCCGATAAAAGCAATGTTCAG
>CAYOWJ010000522.1:0-2124 GCA_964407625.1 uncultured Lentimicrobiaceae bacterium | reverse complement strand
GAAAAAGTTTATGTAGTTACCACACCCGGCGAATACACCTACGTTGGTCATCTGATGGCTGAATTTGATATTGATGGAAACGTTGTAAGTATTGACCCGGCAAGTAATCCGGTTTTGGTTACAAAAACTACCCCCGATGCTGAGCTTAAAGAACTGGTTGAAGAACCTGTTTCGGAATATGTGGCAAACCTTGCCCAAAATATTATTGCAACAACTCAGGTAACTTTAGATGGTATTAGAAATAATGTGAGGACATTAGAAACCAACGAAGGCGACCTGGTGGCTGATGCTATGTTTTGGCAGGCCACACAACTTGCACCTGCTTTTGGTGTAAACCTTCCGGATGTAGCCTTCCAGAATGGTGGTGGAATCCGCAACAACACATTAATTAACGCTGGTTCAAACATTACCGAACTTACTACTTTCGACATTCTTCCTTTTGCCAACTTTGTGGCAATTGTCGAAAATGTATCACCTTCACAGTTTAAAGAAGTTCTCGAAAACGCTGTATCACGGGTTGAATTTATTGACGGACGTTTTGCTCAGATTGCAGGGTTTGAATTTACCTGGGATCCGGCCGGAACACGTCAGATTATTACCAATGGACTGGTTACAACTCCCGGTACAAGAGTTATCGAAGCTAAACTTGCCAACGGAACCATGATCATTGCCAATGGAAGTGTTGTTCCGGGCGCTCCTGCCATTAACATCGCAACTATCGATTTTCTTGCAAAAGGTGGCGACCAGTATCCTCTGACCAATCTCGACTTCACCACACTCGGTGTAACTTATCAGCAGGCGCTCTACAATTATATTACAAGCTCCAAAGCTGCTGTAATTACTGCTGCCGGTTATCCCGAAGGTGGAAATGCCCGCATCCTGAACCTGAACCAGCAAAACATAAATACACCAAAAGGCTGGAGCATCATTTCAGGATACATCGAGCCTGATAATAATGACATAAAAGAGGTAGTTAAAAAAGTTACAACCTCTGGCAATCTTGAAATTATGATTTCGAGGAATGGTTTTTACTGGCCTTCGCAAAACATCAACACCTTTACAGGTGGATGGAGTAGCCATTTTGGGTATAAAATAAAAATGAATGCTGGCGATAACTTAATCTTAAAAGGCATAAGAACCGAAAACAAAGTTGTTGATCTGGTAAAAGGCGTGAATTATTTACCGGTGCCATCAACACACCCTGTAGCTGCTGATGCTGTTTTTTCTCAAATTGCAAATCAGTTGATTTTTGCTTTTGATATCGAAAATGGTGCAATTTATTGGCCTGACGGTGGATTATTTACCCTCGGCCAACTTGTTCCGGGCAATGGCTATATCGTAAGTTTGAGTGCTCCTGCAAGTGTTGATTTCTCAGGATTCAAATCATCACCACTCCAAAAAAATGTGAATTTGTACCAACAGATTTCAACTTCACCATTTAAAACCGAGCTCACCGGAAACTATCATCTTATCGCAATTTTAAACGAAACGATGAATGATTTCGAACAAGGGGATGTTATCACAATTTTTAAAGATAACAACACTTTTGCCGGACAGGTTTTGGTTGAGAAAAATGGTAAAAATACCTGCATCATGGCTTTTGGCGACGATGCAACCACCGAAACAACCGAAGGATTCCTGAATGGTGAAACCATGAACTTTAAGTTGTACCGCCCTTCGACCGAAGAAATTTTCGACCTTAATCCTGAATTTAGCAACACCTTGCCAAATTCCGGTTTATTTGCCGAAAATGGCGCTTCGATGATTGTTAAATTCCAGGCTACTTCGGTAAACACGATTACTGCTGCCGGAAGCTTTAGCGTTTATCCTAACCCAAACACCGGAACATTTAATGTTATGGTTAAAGGTTTTGACGAAATAATCAAGCTTGAAGTATTTAATGCCCAGGGACAACTCATTCGGCAAAATTCGATAAACTCCGAAATTCAGGGAGTCGAATGTAAGATTGATCTCAGTACATCACCCAAAGGAATCTATTTTGTAAAGGCTAACAGCCGTTCCAATAACTGGTCCCAAAAAGTGATTATAAAATAAGTTAGTGTTAAGGTTTAAATTAAGTTTAAAAGGCTGTCCTATCCAGGATGGCCTTTTTTTATTAATCTT
>CAYOWJ010000521.1:0-2127 GCA_964407625.1 uncultured Lentimicrobiaceae bacterium | reverse complement strand
AGTTTACGATTTGCATGTTATTTTCGGCGCAGAGGGTGAGAAACCGCTCGATGCGGGCGCTCGAATGTTCGGGGCCCTGACCTTCGTAACCGTGTGGAAGCAGCAGGACGAGGTCGTTCATCACGTTCCATTTATCCTCGGCGCTGCTGAGATATTGGTCGATGATGATTTGTGCGCCGTTACCAAAATCACCAAACTGGGCCTCCCAGATGGTGAGATCTTTGGGCGTTTCGAGGGCATAGCCGTACTCAAAACCCAAAACGCCATATTCCGAAAGCAGCGAATTGTAAACTTCAAACCTGGCCTGCTTATCGCTGATGTGTTGCAGTGGCAGGTATTTTTCTTCCGATTCATCCACGGTAAGCACAGCATGACGGTGCGAAAAAGTTCCGCGTTCGCAATCCTGTCCGCTGAGGCGAACGGCAAATCCTTCGTTTAACAGTGTTCCGTAAGCAAGCAATTCGCCCATGGCCCAATCGAGCATGCCGGTTTCCAAAGCCATCGTACGGCGGTCTTCCTGCAATTTTACTATTTTACGATAAAAGTTTTTATCCTTTGGAAGGCTGGTAATTTTATCGGCAATATTGAGCAGGACATCTTTATTCACGCCGGTTTCAGGCGAATAATCAAAATCTTTGTCGGTTGCCTTTTTGATGCCTTTCCACTGATCATCCAGGAAAAACCTGATGGTTTTATTTTGGTGATCTTTTGATTCGTCAAGGTTTTTCTCGAGGGTTGAATTTATTTTATCCTCAGTTTCCTTAATATCTTCGGTGCTGATTGTCCCTTCGGCAAGGAGTTTTTTGGCGTAAATTTCGAAAGGGTCGGGGTGCTTTTCGATGATTTTGTAAAGAAGCGGCTGTGTAAAACGTGGCTCGTCGCCTTCGTTGTGGCCATATTTCCGATAACAGAGCAGGTCGATAAATACATCGCGATGGAATTTATCACGAAATTCCATGGCAAATTGTATCGCGTAAACCAAGGCTTCAACATCGTCGCCATTTACATGGAAAACCGGCGACTGTACAACTTTGGCAACATCGGTGCAATAAATGCTCGACCGGGCATCGAGATAATTGGTGGTAAATCCAACCTGGTTGTTTACCACGATGTGAATGGTGCCACCGGTTTTGTAGCCTTTTAGCTGCGACATCTGTAAAACCTCGTAAACAACGCCTTGTCCGGCAATGGAGGCATCGCCATGAATCAAAACCGGGACTACTTTTTTGTAGTTTCCTTCATACTCATTATCAATTTTGGCTCTTGAAATTCCTTGTACAACAGGGCCAACAGTTTCGAGGTGGGAAGGATTTGCCGAAAGCGTCAGTTTAGCCTTTTTGCCCGACGTGGTAGTGCGTTCGCAGGCATAGCCGAGGTGATATTTTACATCGCCAAGCAGGGTTTCGTCGTCGTAACGTTTGCCGCCAAATTCGGCAAAAATATCACCGAAAGATTTGCGCATCACGTTTGCCAGAACGTTGAGCCTGCCACGATGCGGCATCCCGATCACAAATTCTTTTGCCCCAAGGTCGACACCTTTTTCCATGATGGCGTCCAGGCCGGGAATCAATGCTTCGGCACCTTCGAGCGAAAAACGCTTCTGGCCGGGAAATCTTTTGTGGATGAATTTCTCGAAATGTACTGCACGCGACATCTTTTGAAGAATGTAAAGTTTATCCTCTTTCGAAAAAGGCATCGTATTTTTGGTGCGTTCCATGCTGGCCCTGAGCCAGGCTGCCACTTCAACATCGCGGATAAAAGCAAATTCGGCGCCTACACTTTTGCAATAGGTTTCGTTGAGATGGGCGATAATATCCTGAAGTGTAGCTTCACCGATCCCGATTTCGTTGCCGGCGTGGAATTTTTTATCTAAACTGGCGGCCGTAAGCCCGAAGTTTTCGATGTCAAGCGTTGGCTTGTACTGGCGGCGCGTGCGGACCGGGTTGGTACGTGTAAATAAATGGCCGCGCTGCCGATAGCCGTTTATCAGGTTTATCACTTTAAATTCTTCAGAATATCCTTCACGCGAAACCTGCGGTTTTCCAAAGTGCGTCTGGGCAAACTCGAAGCCCTCGAAAAACTTTTTCCAGCTTTCGTCAACCGAATCCGGGTCGGATTTGTATTGCC
>CAYOWJ010000520.1:0-2146 GCA_964407625.1 uncultured Lentimicrobiaceae bacterium | reverse complement strand
AAGAAAATTTCGCAGGAATGGCAGTTTTATATCGAAAACTTTACCGATCATGACAATGTGCTGGCACAGACTTACAGCAAATCGAAAAACGAGATAACCGAGGTTTATCAGCTTGGATTTTTCCCAATGTTGCAATACCGGATACATTTTTAACAGCTAAAACGATAATATTAAAAACATCAAATAAATTAATCTTATGAAAAGAGTATTGATTATAAACGGACATCCCGATAAACAAAGTTTTTGTTTTGAACTGGCCCGGCATTATAAAAAAGGAGCCGATATGACGGGTGCCGATTGTAAATTGGTAAATCTGGCTGATCTGGATTTCAATCCGATATTGACCAATGGTTATCGCAAACGCACCGAATTAGAACCCGATTTGCTGATGATGCAGGAAGAAATTAAAAAAGCCGACCACCTGGTTTTGGTATATCCAACCTGGTGGGCAACTTACCCGGCATTGCTCAAAGGCTTTATTGACCGCGTTTTTCTTCCTGGGTTTTCGTTTAAATATCGCGAAAATTCGCCTATGTGGGATAAATTACTAACAGGTAAAACTGCCCGGATGATTGTAACAATGGACTCACCAAAATGGTATTACGCACTTTTTATGAGAAATGCAGGACATCGGTCGATGAAAAAGGGAATTTTGGAATTTTGCGGAATAAAGCCCGTTAAAATAACCAGCTTTTCACAAGTAAAATCGTCAACAGAGGCAAGGCGGAAATCGTGGTTAACACAGGTCGAAAAGCTGGGAAACAAACTTAAATAATAGATTATTTTTGTCACAAAAAAGTCAGCATAAAAACATGAAAAGTTTAGAAAAAGAGCAGATCAATTGCGGTCCGGTATTTGAAAAACCAAAAAACCATTCGCGCGAAATCATCATCAGGTTTATCGGAATTACAATTATTTCGGCGATTTCGATTTATGTTGACGACGTATATGCTCATCCAGAAGTTGGGTTTTTGAAATATTTTATTATTTCATTTATTCGAACCGCACTTATCTGGAACGGAAGTATGCTGATTATCCAATATTCGATAAGCAAATTTTCGATGTTTAAAGAAACCTTTAAACTCATTACTTTTCAAGTCGTAGCTTTAACCATTTTTGTCGTTGCTGTCGAAATGGGCGAAATCTTTGTTTTACAAAACTATCTGGAAATCCCATTAAGCAGCTCCAACAAAACCACGCTTATCCTTGGTTCCTGGCTCATTACTTTTATGATTAGCGCCATTTATGCCTCAGTTGCATTTTTTATACAATGGAAAGCCAATTTATTGCGCGCCCAGGCACTCGAAAAAGCCAACCTCGAAGCCCGTTACGAAACGCTCCGCAACCAGGTAAATCCACACTTTCTTTTCAATAGCCTCAATACGTTGTTAATGATGGTCGGCGATAATGAGGCAGCGGTAAAGTATGTCGAAAGTTTATCCGATTTTATGCGATATATGCTCAATACCCGCGACAAGGAGGCTGTATTGCTGCGCGATGAACTTAAAATTGCCCGGCAATATGTCTTTATTCAGCAAAGCCGTTTTGGCGGAAAATTATCGGTTAGTTTTGAAGTTCCCGAATCCTGTTTTCATTACGCCATTCCGCCACTTTCTCTTCAGATGCTTATCGAAAATTCGTTAAAACACAACGTAATTTCCAAAGAAAATCCTTTAAAGGTGAAAGTGTATATTTCGGATCACAAATATCTTGTTGTCGAAAATAATATTCAGCCGAAAATCGAAAGGGAGCCATCAACAGGCGTTGGCCTCGAGAATATCCGCAACCGCTATCTTTATCTTACCGGAAAAGAAATTAGCATTCAGAATCACAATAGCCTTTTTATTGTAAAATTGCCTTTATTTGAAAGAGAATCCTGATAAAAATATAGCTTAGAAATGAAAATATTAATTGTAGAAGACGAAGAACTTGCAGCTGGACGGATGGTGCAACTCCTCGAAGAGTTAATTCCTGAAGCAGAAATTGCAGGCCCCTTTGATACCGTTACCTCCACCGTGGAGCACCTGAAATCAAAGCCTGGATACGACCTGATTTTTCTGGATATTCAATTGGCCGATGGGAAAAGTTTTGCCATTTTCGATCAGATCAACATTGAAACACCTGTAATTTTTACAACTGCTTACGA
>CAYOWJ010000519.1:0-2148 GCA_964407625.1 uncultured Lentimicrobiaceae bacterium | reverse complement strand
AAAAAGGAAGAAAAAATTCGATTACAAATGATAGAAGGGCTGGTTTAAGGATTTTAGGTCAACTTTAGTTTTTATTACGATGCTGGTGTTAGGAAAAAGCAGCACCGTAGGTGCGAAATTATGGTAGGGTGAATTGTTGGACTGCATTTTTAAAAGCCTCGTAGAGGCGATATTATTGCTGATAAAATCTTTCAACTGGATTAAAAATCCTTGTTATATGAATTTTATAATGTCGCCTCTACGAGGCTGCCTTTTGTGTATCTACCCATTTTTCTACCATAATTTCGTCTCTACGAGACTTTATTTAGTGTCTGTCCATAAAGTCGGGAAAAATGATTTAAGATTATTGATTAACGATTTTAAATTTTAGAAGTATTAAGAAAATCAGATGTTTATCCTTTCTTCATAAATCGTTAATCGGTGTTCCTTGTTCTTAAATCAAAGTTTCATTACTTAAAAGACAGACTCCATTTAATCCTTACTTTTCTTTACATAGTTTAACCGGGTCATTTAATCGGGATAGTTTTGCTGCTTCTTAACAGAAAATAATCCGGTTATGTCGTTAGTTACCAAAGAAAAACTCTTTACAAAAGAATGGTTTAAAGTTTACAGCCTCATCATCGTCGGGACCTTCATCATGGCTACCGGCTTTGTATTTTTTATAAACCCTTACCGGATAGTTCCCGGCGGCGTTTACGGCATTGCCATCGTTATCCACTATCTCACAGCAGGCGTGTTCCCGTTTTGGCCAAATGGAATCCCGATTGGTTTGCTCGCGCTTTGCATGGATATTCCGCTTACGCTGATAGGATTGAAAATTCTCGGCCCCCGTTTTGGCATCAAAACAGTGGTTGGCTTTGTTACAACAGCTTTTTTTATTGATTTTATGACCATTTTTGTTGGTCAGGACGATCCATTGAAATTGGGCGACCAGGTTTTATTGGCCAGTATTTTTGGTGGTGTGATGATTGGTTTCGGACTGGGGTTGGTTTTCAGATCAAGGGCATCGTCGGGAGGATCGGACATTGTTGCCATGATTATTAATAAATTCTCGGGATGGCCACTGGGGCAACTCCTGATTATCGTTGATTCGCTGATCGTTTTTGTGGGACTTGCTGCTTTTGGCGACTGGAAAATCCCGCTGTATTCGTGGATTGTGATTTACATTACCGGCAAAGTGGTTGATATTACGCTTCGCGGTATCACCAACGAAAAGACCATGTTTATTGTTTCTGACCACTATTCCGAAATCCGGCACAAAATCATCAACGACATTAATCGCGGAGGAACCGTGATTGCCGCCAAAGGACTTTACAACGAAACCGAAAAAAAGATGATTTACACCAACGTTAGCCGTCGCGAATACCAGATTTTAAAAGATTACATCCGCCAGATTGATCCAAAGGCTTTTGTTACCGTGCTTGATGCCAACGAAGTTTTAGGAAACGGATTTAAACAAATGGGCGAAGACTGATAAATCCTTTTACTTCAGGATGGCTTTTTATCACAAAATTTCTTTGATAAACATGCATTAAATGAGCCGGTTTCGCCCCATCAGGGTCTGGTTTTGACTGATGCATCTACAAAAAACCCGGCCGGGAAAAGGGTTAGATCAAAAACGATGATGAAAGTTATTTTTCATCCTCACACTGGTTGCAAACAAAGAGCCGTAAAACCACTGCCAAGATTTAGAAAGCCTACTTTAAGTAGAGCTTGCTGATAAACTAAGAATGTAAATATTTCGGTGCGCTGCACCTCACGTTTCAATTCTATTTGATTTTCCTACAAAGATTATCGCCACTCCGTGGCTCATTTTTCAGGTGCAGCGCACCGGTAATCTTTGTAGAATCTTGTCCGGTAGTGGGGTTAAAGGTGCAGCGCACCGAAATATCTGGTGCAAGGTTTTTCAAGCATTGTTTCCCAAATCCTTGCAGAAGGAAAAAGATATTATTGAATTAACATATAATAATCCAATGGATTAGGTCTTTTTCAGCAATCCCTAAATAAGCTCCCAACGCATAAAATGTAAAACCTCTGCAATTTTTTCAGCAGCTCACCTCAAACATCCTTGCATCCGGAAACGTGAACCGGAATTTTATCCGTTAATTTGCATTGATGGTTTTTGGTGTAAATTTGCTTTTATGAAAA
>CAYOWJ010000518.1:0-2155 GCA_964407625.1 uncultured Lentimicrobiaceae bacterium | reverse complement strand
CTGGCAAAAAAATACAAATTAGCAGCACTGACCGATGTAGCGCTTTTTATTCTGATCACTGTCGTGATTCATTTTGCATGGCGGTTTTGGGCAAATCAACTGAATTATGCTCCGGTTCATGATTTTATTGTGAACGGCCAGGATTGGTTATCAACCATTGTTTTCGATCAGAGCATCTGGTTTATCCGGCATGTTTTGCAAATTCCGATCACCACCATCGAAGAAACCAACACCATGTATTTTACCAACAAAGGCTACATGGCCATCAACCAGAGTTGTTCGGGACTGAAGCAAATCATGCAGTTTGTGCTGCTAATCGCGCTTATCCGGGGTTCATGGAAACGGAAGTGGTGGTTTATTTTGCTGGGTATCTTCATCGTTCATTTAACCAACCTTTTCAGGGTAACGGGTTTGTCGGTGGTCATTACAACCTGGCCGGAATACTGGGATTTTAGCCATGATAATATTTTCAGGCCGATTTTTTACATCGTCATTTTTTCGCTGTGGGTTTGGTGGGTTGAGCGGATTTCGGTGGATAAAAAACCTGCCTGATCAAATCCTGAATAAAAAGAGGTTGCTTCAAATGTTCTTAAAACGCAAAGAACACAAAGAAAGACGCAAAGGGCCGCAGAGACAATACGTTGAAATATAAATCTTTGCGGTTCTCTGCGTTATAACTCTGCGGTTCTCTGCGGTTAAATATTTAATTTAGCGACAGGCTCATTCCCGAAAACAAATTTTTGATATTATCTCAGATCGAAATAGCTTTCGCCGATGACTTCATTTTCGTAGTATAGCGTTACGTTGTACCTGCCCACCATGGCAGATTCATCAGATAGCCCCTTTTCCCAAAAAACACACATGTCGATTGCCTGACCTTTATAATCGAATTCACGTTTTATCGAGTATTGTAATCGTTGTCCCTGGTACAAAAACGAGTATTCGTCGGTTTGATCAACCATGAGGATAACCTTGTCGGGACGGGCGATGCGGAGGTAAACGGTCTTTTTCCCGAAATCAACAAGCGTGTTCTGCCCAAGGGTAAAGCAAATCCTGACTTTGTCGGTGCGATTGGCTTTATCGGTCTCAATAGCTTTTGAGCCACGTTCCCTGATGCCGGTGGCGACAATATTATTAGCGTGCAAAACAGCAGCATCGGTAACCTTTTTCTCGAGGTTTTGTTTCTCTTCGGTGAGTTCGGTATTTTTAACTTTTTCGCTGCGATAGTTCTCGCGGATACGCACATTCTCCTCTTTAAGTTCATCGTTAACCGTGTAGAGCGAGTCGAGCTGCCGCACATAAACCTGGGTCACATCGCGCAACCTGTCGAGTTTCTTTTTAACCTGGAAATATTCCCATTTGTAGTTGAGCAACTCGGTAATTTCGGTGGCGTTGGCTAAGATGAGGCTGTCCTTTAAAACCAGTGAATCGGCTAACTGCCCGTATTCACTTTTAATGCGGCTATGCTCGATGAGCAACGAATCGAGTTCACTCTTCAGTTCAAGGCGCATCTGTTCCTTTTCGACAGATAACTCCTTGTACTTTGTGTTGGTGTTAAAATACAGGTAGCTTACAATGCTAAGAATTACAACCAAAAGGATTAACAAAATGATGTAAACCAATGATTTTGAATTTTTTTCAGCCTTCTCCGACATATCTTAAAATTTTTTATTTGAATTTTTAAGTTAACTCAAAAACCTGCCAAAAGTTATTTATCAGGCATAATTAACTCTGATTTTTTGCAAAAATAACCAATCCTTCAAACAGATTAATTAATGCTTTGCTTTTAATGAGGAACGTTTCCTCTCTTGATTGATTTTGCAGGATCAGCGATTTTAAATTTTTCAGGATACATCCTGTTGATTTCATTTTTCCATTCTTCGGGGTAACCGACTTCCCGGATGGCTCCGTTTTCATCTTTAACATAGCCATCGTTGTATCTGGTGATGAGCAGGTCGCCCAAATCCAGCCAGCTCTGATGTACTTTTTCACCCCATTTTGCCGAATAGGCCGTGAGCATTTCGATCCTCTCTTTTTTAGGCATCTCCAAAGCTGATTTTGTGATGGAATCTTGTTCAGTTATCATCCGGCTTTCCAGCTCCGACTGCACCTTTTGAATATCCTTAATCATGTACGAATATTTAAGGTTGGCAAA
>CAYOWJ010000517.1:0-2166 GCA_964407625.1 uncultured Lentimicrobiaceae bacterium | reverse complement strand
ACCGAAATATCAAAATACAATGTAATCTGGGATTCTCCGGGTGGAGATTATAAGGGTTCGATGCCGCTCGGAAATGGCGATATTAGCCTGAATGCCTGGGTTGAACCATCGGGTGACCTGGTTTTTTATATCGGGAAAACCGATAGCTGGGACGATTATGGCCGCCTGTTGAAAATTGGTCGTGTGCGGATTTCGTTAAATCCTAAACCAGATTTACCGTTGGTTTCTTTTATCCAGACACAAAATCTGATTGATGCAACAATTTCGGTAAATTTTGGAAAAGGTAATAATGCCGTTGAAATGAAACTCTGGGTTGATGCGAACAACCCGGAGATTCAGGTCGCAGTTAAAAGTTCCCGGCCAACCGAAATCCTTATTACCAATGAACTTTGGCGAACTGAAAAACATGAATTACCCTCCATCGAAGTTAGTGATGTGATGTTCGACTGGGAAGAAGAAAATCGTCAGCATGGCCCAACCATCGTTGAGCCGGATTCAATTCTTCCTGATTTGAAGGGGAGCATTGGCTGGCTTCATCATAACCGCAAATCGGTTGGCCCGGAGATTTGTTCCGAAATACAGGGAACCACCGGATTTGAACGCATTGATCCCCTACTCCACCGGACTTTTGGAGCCATGGTCACGGCCGAAAATGCCAGTGTTATTGACCCAAAAAAACTGAAGACAGCCTTTTCCAAAGCTCATTTGATAAATATTCATGTGCTTACCATGCACCAGGCAAGCCCGCAACAGTGGCTCGACAGCATCCAAAGTATTGCCGGATCTTTACAAGAGAAATTTTCCAACCAGCGCCTCGAAGCTCATAAAAAATGGTGGGAAGATTTCTGGAACCGAAGCTGGATAAATGTTACCTCTAACAAATCTGAAGATTCGGCTTCGATAAATGATGCTTTTTTGGTAAGCCGGGCTTACGCATTGCAACGCTTCATCAATGCCTGCGGCGGGCGGGGCGCTTATCCCATCAAATTTAACGGCTCCATTTTTACGGTCCCTTTTGCAGGAAGTCCGGGTGATGCCGATTACCGGCGTTGGGGACCTGGTTATTGGTGGCAAAATACACGATTGCCCTATTCCGGAATGTGTTCATCAGGTGATTTTGATCTGATGAAACCTTTGTTTAAAATGTACGGCGACGATTTGTTGCCTTTATTCAGATTTCGCACCAAAAAATATTTGGGTCATGAGGGTGCTTTTATCCCTGAATGTGTCTATTTCTGGGGCGATTATTTTAGCGAAACTTACGGATGGGAACCTTTCGAAAGCCGAACTGATAAACTGCAGCCCAGCGGATGGCATAAATATGAATGGGTTTCGGGACTGGAACTGGCTTTTATGATGCTCGAATATTACGATTTTACGCAGGATACCGGTTTCCTCCGGAAAACAGCGCTTCCCTTCGCCCACGAAATCCTCACTTTTTTTGACCAGCATTATAAAACCAACGCATCCGGTAAACTGGTGATGCATCCTTCGCAATCAGCCGAAACCTGGTGGGATTGCACCAACCCGATGCCCGAAATTGCGGGACTGAGGGCTGTAACAAAGGCTTTATCAAATTTGCCCAATGCGCTTACTTCTGCTGAACAACGTAAATTCTGGGAACTTTTAGAAGCAAAAATCCCTGACCTGCCTGTCCGCGAAAAAAATGGTGTAAAAATGCTGGCTCCTGCCGATGTTTTTGCAAACAAAATGAATGTAGAAAATCCTGAGGTTTATGCAGTTTTTCCTTTTAAACTGATAACGATGCACCACCCGGAAAAAGCGCTTGGTATTGAAGCCGTTATTCATCGTGAGGAGCGCGGAAACATGGGTTGGCGGCATGAAGATATCGTGATGGCCTATCTTGGCCTGGCCGATTCGGCAAGAAATTATCTCACCGGAAGGGTAAAAAATTATGATAAAAATTCACGTTACCCAGCTTTCTGGGGACCAAACTTCG
Organism: uncultured Lentimicrobiaceae bacterium; assembly: GCA_964407625.1. GTDB lineage: Bacteria > Bacteroidota > Bacteroidia > Bacteroidales > 4484-276 > CAJATL01. Next base: position 206 of record CAYOWJ010000517.1, on the reverse strand, counting down.
ACTGGACTCCCGACCAATGCCACGGAGGTGTTATCATGAAAACTCTACAGGCGATGGTTATGCAAACCGAAGGCGACAGCATTTTTTTACTTCCTGCCTGGCCTGCGGATTGGGATGCAGATTTCAGGTTACATGCACCTGGAAATACAATAATTGATGCCGAAATCAGAAATGGGAAAATTAATATCATCGCAGTTAATCCGCCA
>CAYOWJ010000516.1:0-2168 GCA_964407625.1 uncultured Lentimicrobiaceae bacterium | reverse complement strand
TCCAGTAATGCGGTGTAAGTTTCGATGTAATCAACGATTAATCCGTTGTTTTTCCCTTCACTGATGCGGTTTGCCCTTGCAATGGCCTGCATCAGCGTATGCGATTTCAGTGGTTTGTCCAGATACAGGGTTGAAAGTGTTGGCACATCAAACCCGGTAATCCACATGGCACAAACGATCACAAAACGGAAAGGATCGTTTTCATCCTTAAATCTTGTCTCCAGATCCTGGGTATTCATCTTTTCACGATGCGGCTCAATATCCAAATCCCATTTCTGAAATTTCTGGATTTCATTTTGTTCTGAACTAATCACCACACAGATTTCCGTTTCCCTGATCCATTGGAGTTCACGGCTTTTTTCGAGCAATTCCTGATCGCCATATTTACCTTTTGCAACTTCTTTTTCCAGTTGCTCAACGTATTTTTTCCAATGATGCGTGATCAAATCATACATCCTTACGGCTGTGAGTTTATCCAAAGCGATGTACATCCCTTTGCCTTTGTAGCCCCGATTGCAGAAATGCCAAACGGCATCTTTGGCAATGGCATCCAATCTTTTGCGGGCTGTAAGAATCGGGTATTCCCTGGCAAAAAGCTGTTCAAGACTGCTTCGCTCGTCGCTGTCCAAATCTTCATTTTCCGCATCAATTATCGCTCTGATCTGCTCGTTGATGACCGGATTTTTTAATCCCAGGTATTCGCCCCTGTTTTCATAGTAAAGCGGAACGGTTGCACCATCATCCACACTGCGTTTAAAATCGTAACGTGAAACATAATCGCCAAATATCCGCTTTGTTATCTCATCATCTTTGAAAAGCGGAGTTCCGGTAAAGCCAATAAATGAAGCATTTGGTAAAGCATTGCGAAGGTTCATGGCCAGCTGACCGCCTTGTGTCCTGTGAGCTTCATCTGAAATAACTATGATGTTGTCCCGCTCAGTGATTACTTCTTCGAAGTTGAATTTATGAATGAGCGTAAACAGGTAGCGGTGCTCTGAGCTCAATAATTCTCTCAAATGCTTTCCGCTGTTTGCTTTGAGTGAATCTTTTGCGCCTGCCTTTATCTGCGGAACGGCTCCAATTCCGCTGAAAGTGCCATAAATCTGTGTGTCCAATTCGTTGCGGTCGGTCACAATCAGAAAGGTGTAACTTCCGGTGAATTTCCTGTGAATTTTCTGACTCATGAAAGCCATCGAATAGGATTTTCCGCTGCCCTGGGTGTGCCAGAAAACGCCAAGTTTTTGTTTTTCTTCGGCACTGATTTTAGCCAGTTTATAAAGCTGATCTTTATTTTGAATATTCCTGATAGCTTTGTTAACCCCAATAAACTGATGATTCCTGGCAATGAGTTTTATCACTTTGCCCAATGAATTGTCGAATAGCAGGAAGTTTTCGAAAAGATCCATGAATCGCTGCTTCTCACAAACACCAACAATAATTCTGTCAAGGGCAACAATGCCATCATCTTCCTCGGTGATGCGTTTCCATTCGTGGAAATGCTGATATTTTCCGGTAACGCTGCCAATCCGGCTTTCGATCCCATTGCTCAGAACCACAAAAGCGTTGTAATAAAACAGCTTTGGAATTACATCTTTGTAATCGGTGAAATTGTCGTTGTAAGCGTTTTCAAGCTTGCGGTGGGCTGCTTTGAGCTCGATAAACAGCAAAGGGATACCATTTACAAAACCAATAATATCCGGGCGGCGTTCGCGGTTGCTTTTGCCCTGAATCCATAGTTGGCGAACGGCCAGAAAGTTGTTATTTTCGGGATTTTCAAAATCAAAAACCTTGAGGGTTTTTAACGAATCTACGCTTTTTGCCTCACCCCCGGCCCCTCTCCCGCCCGGAGAGGGGAGCGAAACCTGAATACCATCTCTCAACAACTGATATTTCTCAAAGTTGATTTCGGCCAATGATTTGGTAATACTTTCGCTGGTAAGTTTTTGCCAGGCCTCATTATAGGCTTTCTGAGGTAGCCCCGGGTTGAATTCCGCAAGTTTTTCGATGAATATTCTTTTCAGAACCACGTCTTTTTTGTTCAGCCGGCCCAGCGTGCTGCCTTCACCAAAGGTTTCTTTGTTGTAGGCCAAAGCGGTATCCCAGCCCAATTGCGAATGAAATAAATCAATTGCAGTATTTTCGATCAGGTAATCTTCGGAGTATTCCCA
>CAYOWJ010000515.1:0-2172 GCA_964407625.1 uncultured Lentimicrobiaceae bacterium | reverse complement strand
ATTAATTCGGCTGCCCGGTTTTCTTTTTCACGGTTTAAAAAGGCAAGTTCGTTGTTGGTAATGATTAATTTCTGCTCTATCGCAGTGATGTCTCTGATCGCAACTTGCTGCACATTTTCGCCACGTGAGGTAAAAGAAGAAAAGTGAATTATTGCCGGGAAAATTTCACCATTTGAGCGAGTAAAAATCCAGTCGATTTGTTTATCAGGCAGGTGTGCTTCGTTAATTATTTCATCAGCTATTTCGTCCGAAAACCTGTCGTTGGCTTGTTTTGACGGCGAAAACCGGAGTGGATGCAATCCAAACAATTCTTCTTTACGATCAATCTTAAAAATTTCTAAAGTTCGTTTATTGCAATCAAAAATGCCATCCTTATTTAACAGCATGATTGCATCATTTGAACCTTCAAAAATTGATTTGAACTTTTCCTCGCTTTCGAGCAGTTTAATTTCAGTTTGCTTACGCCTGGTGATATCGCGACCCACACCAAGCACCCCGATGAGGGTTCCCGTAGAATCAAACATCGGCATTTTGATGGTGTCCAGAAACATACGTTGACCTCCGGTTGCGAATGTAACCCATTCTTCGTTGCTGGTGGGTTTACCGGCAGCCATTGCAGTCCGATCGTGTTCACGAAAGAAATCAGCAAGTTCATTGCTTACAAAGTCGTAATCGGTTTTACCAATAATCTCGCTTTCGGTGGCACCAAAAAAGTTTTCGAACATTGTGTTGCACGACAGGTAAACGCCCTCCGTATCTTTAAGCCAGATTAAATCGGGGATGGTTTGCAGGAGCGTATGTAGCCGGATTTCTTTATTGCGAAGTTCGGTTTCGGCCAACTTGCGTTTGTTAATATTAAGAACTATGCCGTTAATAAGCAGTGGTTTGCTTGCCATATCTTTTTTTACAACGGAACCGATGTCGTAGAACCAGCAATATTCGCCGGACTTGGTCAAAATGCGATACTCGGCCTCATATTTGTCAACCAATCCATCCAGATGCATTTGCATAGCCATCATTATCCTTTTGATATCATCGGGATGAACCAGATTAACAAAATCCATATAATGTTTAAACTTATCGGGAGCATAACCAAGCATCTCAGCTTTTGCTTTCTCGAAAGTAACGGCTCCGGTAATTGCATCCATCTCCCACCAGGCCATATTTCCCGACTTCAAGGCAAGTTCGAGGCGGAGGTTATTTGCAACTAATGTGGCTTCGGCCAGTTTGCGTTCCGTAATATCAATGTTGGTCCCTTTTAACTTACATAGTTTACCCTTGGTAAAAAAAGGAATGATATTATTTAGCAACCATTTAAATGTTCCATCAGGAAAAATTATCCGCATTTCGAAATTGGTGGGAGCTTTGCTTGCAATTAATTTTTCAACCCCCTCATCAATCAGATGTACATCATCAGGATGGATTCTGCTTTTGAAATACTCCAAAGTAGGCGTCAATACGAAAGGTTCCAACCCGAATATTTTATAACAGTTTTTCGACCATTTGCTTTTTTGATTGATGAAATCATATTCCCAATTGCCCATTTTGGCAATCTCCTGGGCATATTGCAACGAAGCTTCGCTCACCCGTAGCACTTCCTCCGCTTGCCGGTGCTCGGTGATGTTGCGGATATTACATTGGATTACCTTATGCCCGTTAACTGAATAGACATTACTGACAAACTCGACGTTAATTTGCTGCCCGGTGGCCGTTTGGAGGGGCAAGTCTTCGTACCGGACATATTCTTTCTGCTGCAATTCGATAAACTTGTCCTGGTTAGCAATAATATCTTTGAAAAATCCGATCTCCCAGATTGCTTTTTCGATGAAATCTTCCTTTGAATATCCAAGCAAGTCGATTAAAAACGGATTAACATCATCAATTTTACCGGTTCCGGCATTGAGGATAAGAATCCCATCCTTTGCGGTTTCAAAAAGCCGCCGATAGCGCGCTTCAGAGGCAATTAACGCATCCTGTAAGGTGGATAATGATTTGTTTTCCGGATTTTCTTCCCATTGTCGCAGTTCGTCGAGTGCTTTCATAAATCCCAGTTTTTGATAGTGTCTTTAGGGTACAAAGATGAATTCATTCGTGCAGGCAAATATTACACAATTAAAGGAAATGTTTACATAATTCACAGATTGGGAGGGGAAAGGAATAGTGGAAGAATGC
>CAYOWJ010000514.1:0-2177 GCA_964407625.1 uncultured Lentimicrobiaceae bacterium | reverse complement strand
CTTATCCGGTGTTATAACCGGTTCGAGGACGGCATTACAAATGCCGCCCAGCCGGAGATTTTGTAACTTGAAAAACTAAAGTTACAAAGCCCGAAAGCAACGTCATCAAAAGATTCGTAATCAGGTAATTTACTGCTAAACCTATTAGGTTTATGAAAGCCTCCGGTGTTTTATTGTAACTCCGGGGGCTTTTTTTTAATAGTTAACCTTTAGAAGCCTACAGTTACACATTCCTGAATAATTATAATAAATTCTGCCGAAAACTATTCCAATTCAAATCATTTATCTAATTTAGCTACACTAATTTGATATCACTTGGATTGCTAATGAAAATACGTAAAACCTTCATTCTGTTGGTGTTGATTAATTTTCCTTTGGGGATTGTTTTCTCTCAAAATGTTAATCATGACACACTTGCCGCAGATTTTTTCCGACAGTTCGAAAAAAGTCATTCCGGCAATAAAGATTCGATGAATTTGATGGTAAACCGGCTTATCCAGCAGGTTACGGCGGAGTACCCCGGAAAAGCCGGACTGGTGCTTTGCTCGGCAGGGATATTGCTCGATGACCATGATTACGATGATGCAGCGATGAAAAGTCTTCGGGCATCATTGCCTCTGATCAGTAAAAAGAAAAATCCAAAAGAGTACATAAATTGTGCCTTGGCTATGGCAGATGTTTTCTACAAAGCAATGAAAGCCGATTCGGCCAGTCATTATGTTGATCTTGGTTATCGTGTTTCACAAGAGGAACTGATCAGTCAATACGATGACGATATTTATAACGACCGAGCGCGTATCGCTAATTTGAGCGGACAGCGTTTACTGGCGATAGACTGGTATCTGAAGGCCGCTGACATCCAACGGCAGAGAAAGGACTCTGTTGGTTTGGGCATTGTACTTGGTAATATTGGTGCCTTGCACATCAATCTTAAAAATTATGATGAAGCTTTAAAATACCTTCACGAATCGGAAATGTACAACGAACATCAAAAAAATGAGGCCGCGCTGAATGATACCTACAGCAACCTGGCTGTCGCCTATAATGAACATGGTAAATTGTCAGAGTCAATAATGTATTATTACAAGTCAATCTTTCTTTCAAAGAAATTGAAAAACGATTTCCAGTTAGCCAGGGCATTTATGAATCTTGCCAGTGCTTTTATCACCGAAAAGAAATACGCTGAAGCTGAGGCTTATCTGGACAGCAGTAATGTTATCTGCGAGAATAATAATATCCAGTTCGGCCTGCTTCTTTATAAAATAAATCAGGGTCAGTTGATCCTTGAAACAGGACAAATCAGCAAAGGCCTTGCATTGCTTGAGGATGCTGAACAAGATATGGCAAGCTATGATATGCCGGGAATACAGAGTGAACTCTGGGAAATAATTTCGACCGGATATGAAAAAGACAAACAATACCAGCGCGCACTCGATTATTACAAAAAATTTGTTGCATTAAAAGACAGTATAGGTGGAAGTGAAACCAATCGGTACGTTTTTGAACTGCAAACCCGGTATGAAAGTGAACATTCAGCCCGGCAGATTGAACAATTACAGAAAAACATTGAGAAACAAAAAGCCCGGAATGGATATATTGTGATGGGTTTAGGAATGTTGGTTATCATTATTTTACTGATTGGGGTTTTGCTGATTATTTACCGGCGGGCCCAGCAATACAAGCACCGGCTTGCGCAGGAAGAAAATGAGAAATTGCGGCTGAGTATAGACATTAAAGATCAGGAACTGGTAAGTAAGGCCATGAATATGGCTAAAATAAATCAAATGGTCCTCGATGTCAGCGAACAACTTAAAAAAGTATCGCCAGGCCTGACAAAAGAAAAAACGGAATCGTTGCAACAACTTCTCAAAAACCTCGAGAGCAGTCTTCCAACGGAGGCATGGAAGGAATTTGAGACCCGTTTTGAACAGGTACACAAAGGATTTTATGATAAACTCTTAACCCTTTATCCCGATTTGAGTCCGGCTGAACTGAAAGTTTGCGGTTTTCTCCGGCTCAATCTTACCACCAAAGACATCGCCTTGTTGGCAAATCGCAGTTCTGGTACCATTGACCATTCCCGAAGTTCGATACGCAGCAAAATGAACCTTGAAAACGATGCCAACCTGACAACTTTCCTGCTTTCTCTGTAAATTTTATTTATCTGCTGAAAAAGC
>CAYOWJ010000513.1:0-2177 GCA_964407625.1 uncultured Lentimicrobiaceae bacterium | reverse complement strand
ATGAAAAGATTGATCATTGGAGTTTTTGTTTTGGGATTTTTACCCATGCTTGCCTTTGCGCAATTCACGGTAAATGCCGAATTGAGGCCAAGAGCAGAAATAAGAAAAGGATATAAAGCTTTGCCCGACAGTTTAAGTGTTCCATCGTCAATCATCAGCCAGCGGACCCGAATTGGATTTACTTATCAGAAAGATTGGCTCAAAACCTCAGTCACAATTCAGGACGCAAGAATTTGGGGTGACGAAAACACCTTCAACTCAACCGGGGTTTATGGCGACACAGCAAGCATTGATCTTTATGAAGGCTGGGTGGAACTTTCGTTTTTTGAACATTCATCAATAAAAATCGGTAGGCAGAGTTTCGATTATGACGATACCAGGCTTCTTTCGAATCGAAACTGGCCACAAACCGGGATTACTTATGATGCCATTCTTTACAGGTATGCAAAAGAAAGCTGGAACCTCGACGCAGCCATTTCGTTGAACAACAGGGTTGATAATACCTTTGGCAACAATTATCCTTCCGGAAAGATGAAAACACTCAATTTTATCCGGATTGCAAAAAAAATCAATCCTGACTTACTGGTTTCTGTCATTGGAATCGGCTCTGGATACACTGCCGGCAGCAAATCGGAAACCATCTACATGCGAGGCACTTATGGCGTTTTTGCCAACTACAAAAAAAGCCCGTTAAATCTCTGGACGTCATTTTATTATCAAAATGGCAAGAATAGCAAAGGCCTTGATGTAAATGCCTGGAATTGGAACGTTTATGGCGATTATACGATTAGTAAATTAGGATTAAATGCCGGACTAAGCATGTTATCAGGTGATAAAACCAAGGGATCGAACGAAAAGGATGAGCTTTTCGATTTACTTTATGGCAACCGTCACCGCTACTATGGTTTGATGGATTATTTCAGTAACTTGCCCAAAGGCACGGCCAATGGTGGTTTAGTGGATGTTTTTGCAGGAATTAATTATCAGATTACTGAAAAAACGAAACTCTCGGCCGATTATCATTATTTTGCCCTTCAACAAACCACGGTAAATATTGCAGATGTTAATACCAAATTAGACAGCCAGTTAGCTTCAGAAATTGACCTCTCCTTCCGAACAAATTTTAGTAAAGTAGTTTTTTTGGAAGGCGGTTATTCGATGATGCTGCCTACTTCAAACCTCGAAATCATTCAGGGAGTTGGTGAAGGAAACAGTAAGTTTGCCTATTGGGGCTGGCTGATGCTTACAGTAAAACCTGAGATTTTCTCATCAAAATAAAACCAGAAACATTTTGCCGTTAATTTTGTTAATATTTCTGATTTACTTTTGCTTAACTTAATTTCAGGATAATATCATTAATAAGGAGAAAAAATTATGGCTAAAGACTGGAAACAAATCAACTGGAGTGATCCCAACGAAAATATTTCAGACCATTTTAAAGTTGGCGAAGCGTTGTGGTTGCAATCATGGCGTGTTTATCATATTCCTTCGGATAGAGAAAAGGAAGAGATCGTTAAAACCGCTGATGTCATGGAAAAAATCCGGGCATTGTTTGGCACAGGAATATCAATACATTGCTGGATGCGTCCACTTCAGGCAAACGCACCAGGAACACAGTATCACAACCAAAACTACAATGCTTTTATAGGCTCCAAATCCACCATGTCGGCACATATTTTTGGCAGAGCTGTCGATTTTCATGTTAACGGAAAACAGGGAGCCGATCAATGTGCGCAGGTCAGGCAAACTATTCTGCCACATCTGGAAGAATGGAATATCAGGATGGAAGACATCATCGGAGCATGGATTCACATTGACACTTACCCTGTTAAATCGAGCCGGTTTTTTAAACCATAAACTTTCACAGTGTTCAGATTTTTCCTGCGTTTTTAGTTGTAATCTGGCTCCGGATTTTGACCAGCATCCAACTGAGAATGCATTTCGTATTTTCGCTGCATTCGACAGAAATTGGCTCGTCAGGCTCATTTTGTTTCAACCTTTCAGCTTCCTTCCGGAATAATCAAGAATTTATTTTCCATTTTTGAGTTTGATCTAAAAAGGCATCAAAAATTAAAAGAATGTGGCTAAAGCCCTGAATATCACGGACATCAATTGCCCCGACCTTAAGGTCGGGGCAATTGAAAACCAGGTAGTTACCGGGCTTTAGCCCAAAATCA
>CAYOWJ010000512.1:0-2187 GCA_964407625.1 uncultured Lentimicrobiaceae bacterium | reverse complement strand
GAAAATTGGCTTTATTTTAATCTTTGATTACCCTCAAAATCGTGAGCTTAAAATTACATATCTGATAAAAGTATTAATTTGGTGAATACGATCACCAATTTAATATGAAATTGGTGAATACGATCCCCGGATTTATGGATTTTGAGAATTTGAGGACATAATGTTTAAAAAAACTTAATGTAACCGCCATTACTGTAATGACGGTTACGTTAAATATGGTAAATTAGATTTTTTTTTAATATGATATCATTTGACGATTTTCTTTCGACTTACGATCAACCCGGCAATATCATCCTCCTTGAAGGAAAGCGGAGAGTCCTTCCCGGGGATGAGCCGTTTCTACTTGCGTTAGGAGAGAAACTCTGCCGTGAGATGAAGCATGCAAGGTTTCGTAGCGGCAATGCGCCCGGTTCGGATGAACTTTTCGCTCAGGGTGTTTCAAAAATTGACGCTTCACGGATGGAGGTGATTTTGCCATATTCGGGGCATCGCAGCAGGAGCAATCAGGGTTACGCAGTGCATGCACTCGATGAAATTAACCTGGCGGCCGAGCCTGAGGTGACTTATCAGACAAAAATCAATAAAAAGAATTCAAAGTTTATTGACGATTTTGTTAGTGGAGAGAACAACCGCATCACCATCAAAGCGGCTTACCTGCTGCGCGATACCGTAAAAGTTACCGGCACTCAATCGGGCATCCCGAAAGCAACTTTTGCTATTTTTTATGACGACCCCGAAAATCCTCTTCAAGGTGGAACCGGCCATACGATTAATGTTTGTATGAATAATGGCGTACCATTTATCAATCAGTCGGTTTGGAAATTGTGGATTTAGAAATTCATGAAACTACAAAATAAAGTGTAAAACCTGAAACAAATCAATTAATCAGAAAAATTGGTTCAATTACCTTCCAAATGTTGTAACTGCAAACTTTTGGTGGAAAATCTCCAAACCAAAATTTCGTAAATTTGCATCATAAATTTTAAACAGACATGAATCTTCAAAACGAAAAACTTCAAATTATCCAACAGCTAATCAATCTTCAGGATGCCGGTTTGATAAATAAAATTAAACTGATGATTGAGCAGGAAGCCATGGTTATCAACAACCCAATGTCTTTGGAAGATTTCTACGACAGGATTTTGGCATCAGAAAAAGCATATACCGAAGGAAAAGTTACCGCTCATCAGGCTTTGAAGGAAGAAATAAAATCATGGAAAGTAAGCGACTGAAAGTAGTTTGGACCGATCCGGCAAAACACGATCTTCAGAAAATTTATGATTACCTTTCCGAAATCTCTATAATCGTTGCCGAAAAACAAATCTATCGAATAATGGATCGGGTGGATTTATTGGAACAAGGCTTTACTCAAATCGGCCAACAAGAACCGTTACTTAAAAATCACCACAATAAATACAGGTATCTTGTTCAGGATAACTGTAAACTCATTTATCATCAGATTGGCCTGGAAATAGTTATTGATATGGTTTTTGATACCCGACAAAATCCTGAAAAGCTATCCAGACAAATCATCTCATAAATAAATCTCGACAAGCCGGAAGATCCTCTTCAAGGTGAAACCAGCCATACGATTAATGTTTGTATGAATAATGGTGTGCCATTTATCAATCAGTTGGTTTGGAAATTGTGGATTTAGTCAAATAATCACCAATCCTTACCGCCACAAATTATCCGGATATTTCCCGGCACTAACCAATTTACCGATCATCTCAACGGCGCTGGCCTTATCTTCTTTGTAAGTAACGCCAAACCAACGGGCATCGGTTTCGAGAATTTTGATCTTTCCCTGGCCTTTTTCGATCATTTCGGTCAAAGGCAAAGCGATGTAATATTCGGATTTGAGGTTGTCTTTTTCTTTACGGATAAATTCTTCAAAACCGGCTTTGTAGATGTCGAAAATTCCGGGATAAAAACCCCAGAAATTCATCGAAACGTTAATGGATGGATTTACGGACATCCATTGCTGACCTTCCGCATAGCCGATTTCATCGCCTTTCTTTTCGATATTTGTTACTTCGCGGATTCTGGTAAGAAAATGTCCCTCATCAAACTCACAAACTCCCCGCGAAACGGTTCCATGCTCCGAAAGTGTTGTCGAAAGCTTGTAACCGACCATGCAATGGGCGGTTTCGTCGGTATTTTCTTTAAAATAGGTGGCAATGGCCT
>CAYOWJ010000511.1:0-2198 GCA_964407625.1 uncultured Lentimicrobiaceae bacterium | reverse complement strand
TAAATAAGAAATTTCACATTAAAAGTTTTACACGATGAAAAAGAAATTTTTACTAATCTTTAACCTGTTTTGGTTAACATTAAGCCTGTTTGCACAGGATGCCCAGTATGTCTGGGCTAAAAGTATTGGCGATGCCAATTATGACCTTGGACAATCCATTGCCACCGATGCTGCCGGCAATGTTTTCACAACCGGCTATTTTATTGGAACTGTTGATTTTGACCCCGGAGCCGGGATTGCCAATCTTGTTTCGGCTGGAACTCAGGATGTTTACATTTCGAAGTTAGATGCTGCCGGAAATTACCTCTGGGCAAAAAGAATGGGCGGAACTCAGGCGGATCTCGGGCAATCGATTGCTTTGGATGCCGCCGGAAATATCTATACAACCGGCTACTTCAGAGGAACTGCTGATTTTGATCCTGGCCCGCTGGTTGTCAACCTGGTTTCAAACGGAACCAACGATGTTTTCATCTCAAAATCAGATGCCTCCGGGAATTTTGTCTGGGCTAAAAGCGTTGGAGGGCTAACTGCGGATGAGGGCTATTCGGTATTTCCGGATCCATACGGAAATGTTTATGTTACCGGATCTTTTAATGGTACTGTCGATTTTGACCCGGGAGCAGGAAATTTTTCGCTTTCGTCAGCCGGAGCGCAGGACATTTTTGTTTTGAAGCTTGATGCGTCAGGAAATTTTATCTGGGCTAAGAAAATGGGCGGAAGCGGTGCTGACCTTCCAACATTTCTTAAACTTGATGCTGCCGGCGATATTTACACAACAGGCTATTTCAACACAACCTGTGATTTTGATCCAGGCCCCGAAGTATTTAATCTGACCTCAACCGGGCTTACTGATATTTTTATTTCGAAATTAGATGCCTCCGGAAATTTTGTGTGGGCAAAAGGAATTGGCGGGCTTGTCGGGGATGCCGGTTATTCGCTATCGTTTGATGCTGCCGGAAATGTGTTTTCGACCGGCTATTTTGACGGAACAGTGGACTTTGACCCTGGGGCCGGAGTTTATGAGCTTACCACAACAGGAAATTATGATATTTTTATCCTGAAACTCGATGCTTCAGGTAATTTTTCGTGGGCAAAAAAAATAGGGGGTACCAGCAGCGACAAAGGCTTTTCGCTGACACTCGATAATGTAGGGAATATTTACACAACAGGCTGGTTTAGCGCTACTGCTGATTTCGATCCGGGCAACGCGACATACGATCTGACGTCAGGCGGCCTCACCGATATTTTTATTTCAAAATTAAATGCTGCCGGCGATTTTGTGTGGGCAAAAAAGATGGGCGGCACCGGTGACGATGTTGCGTATGCCATTACCCTTGATCCGTCGAAAAATATTTTAACAACAGGCAAGTTCACCGGAACGGTAGATTTTAATCCTGGTGCAGTAGTAAATAATCTTGTTTCGAAAGGGCTTACGGACATTTTTATCTCGAAACTTCTTCAAATTGAGCCTTTGGCAGCAAATTTTGTGGCTTCGGCAACCACTGTTTTTGCAGGAGATCCCATCCAGTTTACTGATCTTTCAACCGGCGGACCCCTTACCTGGCAGTGGGATTTTAATAATGATGGCGTGATTGATTCTTACCAGCAAAATCCTGTTTGGACGTATAACGAAACCGGCGTTTATTCAGTAAAGCTTACTGTTTTTGCCGGTGCAATCACCAACTCCAAAACAATATTGGACTATATTCAGGTTAATCAGCAGGTTCATTCGGTAACAAACGTAGTGGCAAGTCAGCGGACTGATGGTTCAAAAATCTTAGATGTTTTTTATACCCTCGATGGTGAAGAACAAGCTTATTCGGTTTCACTCGAGGTTAGTTTTAACAATGGTCAGAATTATCAGGTAGTGAATAATGTAAGCGGAAATGTTGGATTGGTAACTCCCGGCCAGGGCCTTCATATTATCTGGAATGCAGGTACCGAATTCCCCAGTGGTTTTTATTATGAAACCATGAAAGTAAAAGTTGTGGCTGTTGAATACGATTTGCAATGTGGAGGTGTTCTTACCGACACACGCGATGGGCAGCAATATGCAACCGTGCAGATTGGCGCCCAATGCTGGATGTCACAAAACCTTAATATTGGCACGATGATCAACGGAGTGGCTAATCAAACCAATAATGGCACCATCGAAAAACACTGTTACAACAGCTCTGATGCAAACTGTGGGATATATG
>CAYOWJ010000510.1:0-2200 GCA_964407625.1 uncultured Lentimicrobiaceae bacterium | reverse complement strand
AAGCGCAAAAGGAAAAACTTCAGGCACTTCTCGATAAAAACCAGCTTGCTTTGGGCGAGATCATTTTTAATAATGGCAATTGCCAGATTTTGTCGCAGTCGCCGGCAAAGTACGAACTTATCGTTAATGATGACCAGTCGAACGATTCGGTGGAATATGCCATTTGTATCGAAGAAAATGGAAATGTTTATCCAAAAACAGGGAAGGAATTGCCGGGTTGGGATAAAAATTCGTATGCCTGCCTGCTTCAGTTGGAAAGTGAGTTGCAACTGCTCGACCCCAAAGAGCGACCGGAGCATAAACAATATACCCGCGAAGGCATGATTAACCGCGTGCTTAAAGAACGCCGCGAAAAAGCCGACACCGCAAAATATCGCATAAAATGGGCTTCAAATATTTATGGCGACCACACGCTGACCAACGAAAACGGGGTTAATTATAAAATCTTTTTGCGGGATTTTGAAAATGAAACGGGCTATAGTGACAGCGCGGATTCACGGATCAACAAGCTCGGCACAACCAAGCACATCATGTTTGCTTTTGGTCAGTTAAAGCAAAACAAGGCGCTTTTTGGCAAACTTGGCAAAACCTGCCCGTTTATCGAGATTTATTGCGACCCGCTGAACGATTACAAAATTTCGTGGTTTTATCCGCACAAACTGCCGGTGGAAGAGCAATTGCTCATTTCGAGATATTTTAAGAAAGCCACGTTTATCGAAGATGCCGAAATAACGGGTTTCCTCGGTTTTATCGAGACAGCCAACGGAAGCGGGATTATAAAAATTCGCCCGGAAGTGCGCGAGAAAATTGAAGCGGCCTTTGAAAAAGTGATGTTGGGAAAACTTAAAGAAATCCACCTCCCGGATTACAGCATGATCAAAGCCGAGCTATTTCCTTACCAAAAAGAAGGTATCGAGTTTGCGCTTTACCGCAAATCAGCCATCATTGCAGATGAAATGGGTTTGGGAAAAACTGTTCAGGCTATCGGCACAGCCATTTTGAAGAAACAGATTTTCAATTTCAGGAAAACGCTGGTGGTTTGTCCCGCCTCTTTAAAATCGCAATGGAAGGAAGAAATCGAAAAGTTTTCGGATGAGAAATCTTTGATTATTCAGGGAAATCCTGACGAGCGAATGTTCCAGTATCAGGATAACGACCATTATTTTTTCATCGTTAATTACGAAACCATCCTTCGCGACCAGGTGGCAATTAATAAAGCCGGATTTGATTTTCTGATCATGGACGAGGCGCAACGCGCCAAAAATTATGAAACCAAAACGGCCAATTCGCTTAAAAGGATTGACGCCAAGCATAAGTTGGTGATAACGGGAACGCCCATCGAAAACCGGCTGATCGACATTTTTTCGATCATGAGCATTCTCGATCCTGAGTTTCTGGGGCCGTTGTGGGAGTTTTCGTACCAGCACTGTCTTTTCGATCCCGACAGGCATGACAAAATAAATGGTTATTACGACCTTCAAAAACTGCATAAAAAACTGGATGAAGTGTTGCTCCGTCGCGAAAAACGAAAGGTTATCGATCAGTTGCCCGACTTGCAGCAGATTAACATCCATGTAAATCTTTCGCCTTTGCAGTCTGATTATCATAGCTCTTATGCCAGGGGCATATCACAGATTATCCGCAAGAAATTCTTAACACCTTACGACCTTCAACGACTGCAACTGCTGCTGGCAAGTATGCGCATGGTTTGCGATTCGACTTATCTGATTGATGAAGAAACCAACGAATCGCCCAAATTGGAGGAGCTTCAATATATTTTGCTCGAAAAGCTGGATGTTCCCAACAACGACCGCAAAATCATTATTTTTTCGGAGTGGGTAAAAGTTCATAAACTGATCGGGAAATTATTACGCGACCATAACATTGGATTTGTGGAACTTAACGGGAAAATACCCGTAAAATCGCGCGGTGAACTTATCCGGAAGTTTGAAACGAACCCACAGTATAAAGTTTTTCTTTCGACCGAGGCTGGAGGCTCAGGTTTAAACCTGCAAATGGCAGACACACTCATCAATTTTGAGTTGCCGTGGAACCCCGCTAAAAAAAACCAGCGTATTGGCCGCATCGACAGGATCGGACAAAAAAGCAACAAACTCACCATTTTCAACTTTATAACGCGCCGTTCGATCGAAGAGCAAATTGCCTCCGGCCTGCTGGTAAAACAAAGCCTTTTCGATGG
>CAYOWJ010000509.1:0-2204 GCA_964407625.1 uncultured Lentimicrobiaceae bacterium | reverse complement strand
TAATTACAGATTTTTTTTGTGAGTGAAACCTCACAGCCCCGATAGCTATCGGGGTACCTGGTAGGTTTCGGGAATCTCAATCGCTTTATCCGCCAAGGTTAAAACTTTCGATCACATGATAAACCGGTCCTTGCGGCTTCAGGATACTTTCGTATAGCTCGAAACCGGTCACCTGAATATCCTGAATAAACGTATTTTTAAAGGTATCGATGGTCTGCTGGAACTGCTTTTTGCTGATGACCTGGCGGATTCTTCCAACGGTAAGGTGCGGCCGGAAATGCTGCCCGTCAGGCTCAAAACCGATCGTTTTCAGCCTGAGTAACACCTCTTCAGCCAGTTTTTCGACGGCTTCACTCTTTGCCATCCCAAACCAGATTACCCGCGGTTCGTAACTGCTCCCAAAGATGCCGATGTTTTCGAGGGTTAAATTAAAGGGTTGGTGACGTGTGGCAATATCAGCAAACACCTCACAAATTTCATCAATCTTGTCTTCGGGAGTTTCACCAAAAAACTTGAGTGTGATGTGGATGTTTTTCTCGCTTACCCAGTTAATTTTCTCGTGCCGGAGCGCCGATTTCAGGCTGTTATAAATGCTGATCAGCTGTTCGTCGGGCTGAACTTTGATGGCTGCAAACAAACGTTTTGTTTTCATGCTTTTTTTTTGATGCAATTTTAAGCATTTTTGATGAAAGGATTTATCAAAACCTAAACAAAACGTTTTTCGGATTTTACGCCCTTCAGCCAGCGACCAACAACGGCGAACGAAAAATCCGGGGTTTCTGATTTTTACGAAGGAAGCGTTTTTCCGATGATTTTCGCTGGAAAACGGAAACCTTATTTTTATCGGTAAACCTTAGTAAACAAGCCTGAACGCATCTACCAACTTTAGGCACTTTATGTACTTTAGGCACTCCTGACTTCAAATACCATATTTTCGGCAATCAACCTGTGCAATAAGGCTTTTTCATCCTGAATTTATTACCTGATTTTACGACAAACACACATGCTGCAAGGCTTTGCTAAGTTACTGGAAAACAATGATTCGTTTAGGAAATCTGACATTTATAATTGTTAACAATTTATTAATACAAATTATGAATTTCAGGTCTCATCAAAATAATCTTTTACATACATTTGCCCTCTTCAATAACTTGTAAATATGCGATTATTTTTTAGAGTAGTTCTACTGGGATTTCTGTCTTTTTTAGGCACTTCAACGCTTTTTTCACAACCACCAACGGGATATTACGATCCTGCAAATGGATTATCAGGGGCTGCCCTCCAGACGGCTTTGCATAATATTATCGACGATCATACGGTAGTTGGGTACGACAATCTCTGGACTGCTTTCCAGACTACCGATGATAATGCAAGCGGCAAAGTGTGGGACATGTATTCGAACTGCACTTTTACTTTTGGTACCCACCAGTGTGGAAATTATGCCAACGAGTGCGATTGCTACAACCGTGAACACTCTTTTCCCAAAAGTTGGTTTGGGGGTGTAGTTACACCCATGTACAGCGATTTATTTCATCTGGTGCCTACCGACGGCAAGGTGAATGGGATCAGGGATAATTATGCCTATGGAGAGGTTGGCGCCGCCACATATACTTCCTCCAATGGTAGTAAACTGGGCACATGCAATTATCCCGGCTACACCGGAATAGTTTTTGAACCCATCGACGAATACAAAGGCGATTTTGCCCGAAACCATTTTTACATGGCCGTAAGATATGCCGACCTGATTGCGAACTGGCATTCAAATGATGCCAATGCCGAAGCAGTGCTTGTGGCAACGGCTTATCCGGCCTTTGAAAGCTGGTATCTGCAAATGCTCATGGCCTGGCATTATGCCGATCCGGTGAGCCAGAAAGAAACCGACCGCAACAACGCCATTTACAATTCATACCAGCACAACCGCAACCCTTTTATTGATAACCCGGGATATGCCGCCCTGATTTGGCCTGCCTACGCGCCTTATGCTGCCGAACCCACCAACCATGCTGCCGGTTTTTCGGCACACTGTATTACCCTAAACTGGGCCGATGCTACCGGAATTGTTACACCAACCGGCTACTTGGTACGGATGAGCAGCACAGGTTTTGGGGATATTGTAACACCCGGTGACACCAACCCCGTGGCCGATGATTTCTCGAACAAAAACGTAGCTTTTGGTGTTGGGCAATGCATTTTTGGAGGCCTTA
>CAYOWJ010000508.1:0-2216 GCA_964407625.1 uncultured Lentimicrobiaceae bacterium | reverse complement strand
GTATTTCCTTCACAAATTGAAGCATCATCACCAGCCAAAACAACAGGTGATTTTTGGAATGTTATAACCATACAGTCGGATTTATCTTCACAACTGCCCTGAGACAGGTGGAGACAAAGTGTTACATTTCCTTGGGTCAAATCCTGTGATCCCGGCGAATAAACCGGATTCAGAATGTTTATATCGCTAAATATTCCATCACCCTCAGTGCTCCAGGAAAGGTTTGTGACAATATTGGAATTTCCCTCCAGCAATGCATCTTCATCCTCACAAATTGTAATATCGGTTCCGGCAGATACTTCTCCGGTTTGTTGAATAAATATTTTCAAACTATCACTGGCATCGGCACAAGTGTCAACAGCAGTTGCATGCAGGTACAAAGTTATTTCGGATTCAAGTTTATCGGTTTCGCTTAAATAATAGGTTGCGTCAGGCGAATTTTGATTTTCAAAATATCCGCTGCCACCTGATGTCCATTGAAGTTCACCGTAATTGGAACCTGAACCTGATAGTTGGATGCTTCCTTGATTATCACAAATGCTGATATCATCACCAGCCTCTGCAATCGCATCCTGACATTCAGTAATAAGAGTCAGATGCATCACATCTTCATCGGAATCAAAACATGGTTGAATTGCAGAGACACCTGCTCCTAAAACGATATAATCCTGAATAGCATCTTGTGGTCCCGGATAATAATAAGGATTCATTTCGGTTTCATCTGAGAAAAATCCAGTGCCATTGATGGTAAACCATTGTATCTGATCATGGTTTTCGGCTATTGCACCAGTCAATTGAAATGGTTCTCCAAATAGAATTGTTGCATCATTCCCAGCAAAGAATGTTGGCGGCTTCTGGAATGATAAAATCATGCAATCCGATTTTTCATAATTGTTGACAGGAGCATGAACAGTTAAACAAAGTTCGGTAAAACCAGCAGCAATGTCTTCTGCACCAGCGAAATATTGGGCTGAGAGATTTGTATCGTCATCAAAAGTTCCATCTCCTGATGTAGTCCATTTTACCGAAGCATAATTTGTAGCTGAGCCTGCTGTATGAAAACTCGTGTCGGTGCAAACGATGGCATCATCACCGGCAAAAGCGCTGGTGACAGTAAAACTCAAAAGAAGCTCATCACTGGCGTCAACTTCACAGGGCGAAACAGCAGATCCAACGATCTTAAGTGTAATATTTCCATTGAGATAATCAGATTCTGAAGGTGCATATTCAGCATCTAAAACCGTAGCGTCATTAAATAATCCGGTTCCTGATGTGGTCCACAGCATAGAAGAATAATCGGATGCAGTGGCTTCGTTGGCAACAAAATTAAGGCCCTGCTGAATGGAAACGTCAGTGCCGGCATAAACCACAGGACCGGGGCTTAAAATAAGGTTAATGCAATCGCTTACTGCTTCACAACCGGGTTGAGGAATAGCCTCAAGACACAATTCAACCGAACCTGAAATTTTATCAAGATTTCCGGGAGTATAAATCGCCGAAAGGCTGAACATATCATCAAAAGTGCCATCACCACTGGTTGACCATAAAAGTGAACTATAATTTGATGCTGAGGCTTGTAACAAAACGTTGTTATCTTCACAGATGCTCAAATCATTACCTGCCGAAACGCTTGGTGGTTCAACAAAAGTTACAATCAAACAATCCTCATTACCGGGACAACCATTTATTCCAACCCCAACCAAACAAAGTTCGATCGTTTTTTTAATGAGGTCTTCTGATCCCGGATAATAAATCGTGCTGGTCGACAATGCATCTTCAAAGTAACCATCTCCGTTACTAAGCCACATCACCGATTCAACAAAGCTGGAGATGCCGGAAATTTCACAAGTCTGGTTAGTGCAAAAGGTTGCATCATTACCTGCGAAAACCAACGAATTTTTCTGGATAAATAAATTCATCAAATCCGAAGCGGTAGTCAAACATGGCGAAACAGGAGTTACATCAAGCGTTAATATTACGGTTCCGGTTTCAATATCCAAAGGTCCCGGAGAATAAACAGGGTTTAGTGAGCTTGTCGAACTAAAAGTGCCATCACCGTTGGTTGACCATGCTATATTGGCATCATTTTCTATGTCACCCGAAAGCTGGTAGGTTTCGGTCTGGCAGATGGTTGCATCAGCTCCGGCACTTGCAGTTGGTGGAGTTTGCAGTGTTAAAGCCATCAGGTCGGATGAAGAAGCAGTACAAGGTGAACT
>CAYOWJ010000507.1:0-2223 GCA_964407625.1 uncultured Lentimicrobiaceae bacterium | reverse complement strand
CCCAAAATAAAAGCTGATGAAAATATCATTTCGCATGCAGGGTATTCGCTTTCATACAACGAAACGCATGAACAGGCTAACTGGGTTGCCTATGAGCTGACAAAAGAAGAAACAAATAAATTGGTTAATCGTACCGATAAATTTATGATTGATCCTTTGGTAAAGACTGGTTCTGCAAATGACAATGATTATTCGAGGTCGGGTTACGACAGGGGCCATTTAGCTCCCGCTGCTGATATGGGTTGGTCATCAACAACAATGGCTGAATCGTTTTATTACAGCAATATGTCACCACAAGACCCTGGTTTTAACAGAGGTATCTGGAAAAAATTAGAAGAATTAGTAAGATCATGGGCTATCGAAAACGATAATATTTACATAGTCACCAGCCCTGTTTTAACAAACGGGCTTGCTACAATCGGAACCAATAAAGTATCAGTTCCGGAATATTATTACAAAGTCATTCTCGATTATTCTGAACCAGATGTTAAAGGAATTGGTTTTATCCTTAAAAACACAGGTTCTCAGTCTCCTTTACAAAGTTTTGCCGTAACCATTGATAGTGTTGAAAGATATACTGGCATTGATTTTTTCCCATTATTGCCACATGATCAGAAAAAAACGATTAAAAACACTTTATGTCTGAATTGCTGGACCTGGAATGGCATGAAACCAGGGATTGACAATGATAATTAATCGGCTACTTCTATTCAAAATTAAAGAGCCTCCAGGTTAGAGGAAAGATGAGAAACAATCTAAAAAACTAAAATTCAGGGATTTTTAAACAATGTCCTTACTATTTGGTTATTAGTTTTAAGTATTCTAAAATGCATTTCCAAAATCGTTTGCATGTCGCAAAAAATCGACTTTACAGTTTCTCCAATACCGCAACTGGTAAGGAAATTAGCCATTCCGACAAGTGTGGGCTTCTTCTTTAACACCATGTTTAATGTGGTCGACACCTATTATGCCGGGTTGATTTCGACTTCGGCATTAGCAGGATTGTCGCTGTCGTTCCCGGTTTTCTTCATCATTCTGTCGCTGGGAATGGGCATCGGGACCGGAACAACGGCCTTAATAGCAAATGTTCTGGGACATGGTGATGAGCAAAAAGCTAAAAATTATGCCAGGCAGGCTGTCCTGTTTGGATTTCTGATTTCAATGATATTATCAGTAGTGGGCTACCTGAGTGCTCCTCATCTGTTTCGCCTGATGAATGCCGAAGGGGAAGTGCTTCAACTTTCGCTCGATTACATGAATGTTGTTTTAGCCTGTACCTTATTTTTCCTGCTTAATGGCATTTTAAACGGCATACTTTCGGCGCGCGGCGATACCAGGTCATTCCGGAATTTCCTGATTGCTGGCTCCATTCTCAATATTGGCCTGGATCCTGTTTTTATGTTCGGCTGGTTTGGCCTTCCGGAGATGGGTGTTGCCGGGATTGCCCTGGCAACGGTGATCATACAGTTTTTTGGCACCGTTTATATGTTTTACCGCGTTGGCCGCAATGGTTTTTTCTCTCCGCTGGATTTGAAATTCTTTAAACCTCAAAAGCAATATTTTATCGAAATTGCCCAACAGGGCTTTCCTGCCAGCCTGAGCACCATGACCGTGGCCGTCGGGATTTTTATTATCACCTATTTCATTAGTTTTTACGGACAATTTGGTGTTGCCGCGTATGGAATAGCCACCCGCATCGAGCAGATTGCCCTGCTGCCCACCATCGGACTTAACGTGGCGGCAATTACCATCGCCGGGCAAAATTTTGGGGCCGGTTTTTATGACAGGATAAAAGAAACGCACCGGAAAAACCTGAAATATGGCGCCATCGTTTCCACCACCGGGATGGTTTGGGTATTTTTGTTTGCCCACCAGTTAATGGCGCTTTTCACCGATTCCACCGAAGTCGTCGAAATCGGCGCAACCTATCTGAGAATTGCTACCATCATTTTTTATTCGTACGTGATTATGAATATTTCAATTTCGGTACTTCAGGGAATCAAGAAACCGATGTTTGCAATCTGGATTGGATTGTACCGTCAAATTATTATGCCTCTGGCGCTGTTCCCGCTGTTTGCAGGTATTTTTGATTTACAGCTGATGGGGATTTGGTGGGTTATTGCGTGCATTAACTGGTCGGCTGCAATCATTTCGCTGCTTTACATCTGGAACATTTTTAAAAAAATGAAGCCTGATTTGCCGGGTTAACAACAAAATCAGGCT
>CAYOWJ010000506.1:0-2232 GCA_964407625.1 uncultured Lentimicrobiaceae bacterium | reverse complement strand
CTTCAAAATGCCACCGGCCAAAAAGTTAATCCCGGTGTTTATTTTTGCAGATACACGATTGGGGAAGTGGTGGGTGTGAAAAAGATTATTGTTTCCAGATAGAAAATTCAGCTCTCTGCTTTTGTTTACGGGGTTGATCTACGGTAATAGAGAAATAGCTTTTTTCGGCTTTACTAAAATATTTTGAACCACAATAGGCATCCCGATAGCTATCGGGAGGGCACATAGAACAAGAAGAAATAGTACCTGCCAGTATTTTTAAAACTTGAAGGGCAACAATTATGTTGAAAATAATACTTGTGTCAGCTCCAAAAACTTGTTGGTTTTGGGCTAAAGCCCGGTAACTTCCTGTTATTCAATTGCCCCGACCTTAAGGTCGGGGCAATTGATGTCCATAATATTCAGGGCTTTAGCCACATTTTTTAATTTTTGATGCCTTTTTAAACCGGACTCATATTTCTATTGTGAGCTAATGTGCCTACTGTGGTAAAACAGAATTATTAAAATGGGTGTAAAACCACCCTTTTTGAATTTTAGCCCCTCCCCTACTTCCTTCCAAAATCTGCGGGGATTTCGCCCCAGTTTTCGGTGTCCCATTTATAAATCGGGATATCCCACGAATGGGTTTTTAGCCAGGCTTCGGCACGCTGGATCAGGTCGAAAACCTCGTTGTTGCGGGTGGTATGTTCAAGTTTGGTTTTGGCGTGTTTGTTTTTAACCCACGACATGGCGGTTTTTGAATCGGTGTAAATGGGCATGTTTTTGTCCTGCTGTTTCAGGAGTGCCAAAGCATGAACGATGGCTAAAAATTCGCCGATATTGTTGGTGGCATCGGGGTATGGCCCTTTATGGAAAATCAGCTCACCGGTTTTTGTAAAAACGCCCTGGTATTCCATCGCGCCGGGATTGCCGCTGCAGGCGGCATCCACCGAAATGCTGTCCTGGATTATTCCAGCTCCCAAATTTCCAGATTTAGTCTTCGTTGTAGCCGCGCTTTTCTTCCCAAGATATTTCCACATATTATCTTTTAAGGCATATTCAGCCTGTGCCTGGTTGGGAAAGCTCTTGAACCGCGCACCTTCAAAATGCTTCGTCTGCTTCTGGCAGTCCTTCCACGAAGTATAAACTCCGGGCTTCACCCCTACCCAGACTACATAAAACTTGTTTTCGGATTTTGCCATCGCTTTTTTCGGTTATTTTTGCAATTCATTCAAACGGCAAAAATGAAGAAAATTATCTATTTCCTGGCCATTGTCGGCGCTTTAATTGCGATTTCGTACGCCTTTATCGTCATTTACAAAAGCGCCACTAACTTTGAGTTGTTTCTTTACATCATGTTAGCATTATTCCTGCTGCTTTTCGGCATTTACGGGCTTATCGCCGAGATGTTGCGAAAAAGATTTGCTGCCCGGGGTCTTGAAAATTTTTGTGTGGAGGCCAATTATTACGTCCGGAAAAAGGGCTTTTTTGGGAGAATATTTTTATTTCCGTTTATGAAAATCAAATCGAAAAACTCCCTTGTTATTTCATTTTTTGGCGCATTAACCTGGATAATCATCATTTTAATCATTTTATCAGCTATTTTAAAAGTTCAGTAATCATCATGAAAAAAACATTCCTTTTACTTGCTGTTATTGGCCTTCTTGCCGGAGCATGCAACAATAACAAGCCGGTTTCACAAACGCATAAATTCAAAAATGGGGTTTGGGAGCGTTTTGATTTTCTCAACTTCGAAATTCCGGTCGAAAACATTAAAACGCCTTATGATATCTCGGTTGACTTACGTTTTACCTCCGGATTTCCTGCCGAATCGCTTTACATTAATGTGGTTTTAACGACTCCTTCGGGCGAAGAACGCATCAAAGATTACAACCTGACTGTTAAAGACCGGAATGGAAATTTTCTGGGTACCAAAACCGATGGCGTTTATCATCTCTCCGTTCCAATCAGGAAAGGAATTCGTTTTAACGAAGCCGGTATCTGCAAATTTGAAATCGAAAACCTGATGCCAAAATATGTTACCTCCGGAATTGTTGAGTTTGGAATTACACTGGAACAAAAGGAAAAATGATGCGGAAAGTTCTCGTTTACAATTGTATGGAATTCCCTGAAAAGGTAAGGCTCTTTAATGAAGGCATCGAAAAGGAAGTGAAAACCGTGGGAATTGAGGCTGATTTTGTTGTTCCGCTTTGTCCTGAGGTTTTGGATAACGTTGATGAATATTCGCACCTT
>CAYOWJ010000505.1:0-2233 GCA_964407625.1 uncultured Lentimicrobiaceae bacterium | reverse complement strand
TTAAAAAGGATGTTTCCGAAATTAAAAATCAATTTATTTACAATCAAATCGTAAAATAATGACAAAAGATAATATAAAGGAATTACGCACTAAGATTCTCAAAGGCATTGAGTTATCGTACAGCCGCCTGCTGATTTCAAAACAAAAAGAAGATGGAGAATTGGTGATTTCGGGAAATGGAAAAATCGTAAGGGTTAAAGCGAAAGATTTGGCGAGGAAATTATAATTCAGCACGCAATGCCTTCATCCTCCCAACCCTTGAAATGAAGAGACAGCTATAGTTTTTGCAAATAAATGCTTGCAAATCCTGCTTTTGAATTGCCAAAAAAACCAGCTTCCTCAGATTTCCGAAGCCAACAGTTATTTTTAATCCACAGGTGTAAGAGATTTTTGGCGCATGTTTTTATTTTCAAGGATGTTGAGGTTGATGTGTTTTATTGGAAAACATCAGGATTTAAATTTTTATTTGCATGAGAAAAACCATTATTTTTGGAATCTTCAAATCATACATTTTTAACTAAAATCAAATAAAGATGAAAAAAACCTTACTTCTTTTTTCGGCTGTCTTATTGGCGGCTGTAGTTTTTGGACAGCAAAACCTGCGGTTCAGGGATAACTTAAAGGAGGCGAAAGCACCTTTTACTGTAAAAACCGGTGATAACACCGCCAGGGATGCCGCAGTCAGGTATGTACCTGTTGTCCGGCCAGAATTTAAATCAGGCGACGCCGATCTCATCTTACGCAACATCGGTGGCTCGGGCAATGCATTTGGATTTCTCGGTACCAGGCAGTATTTGTGGGTTGACAACGACATCAACTCGGTTTCATTTGTCCACCGTATGCTCAACCCTCCGGGAGGCCCGGGATCATCATTCCTTGCCTACGATTATTCGACCAATCATGGCGAAGCATGGACATTAAATACCCAGGTTTACGAACCGCTCTCGGGTGCAACGAGTAATGCCCGCTATCCACACGGTGCTCTTTACAATCCTGCCGGAAATACCAATCCTGCAAATGCTTACTTCGGCTATTTTGCTTCGATGCTCGACGCCAGCAATGGCGGAACATGGGGCGGTTATTGCTTTGGAACGCACAAATTCGGATCTGCCCAGGCTGCAACACAACATACCACAACCACGGTTGGCGATATTTTGCAGGGCGTTCCTTCTGCTTACGAAATCAGTTCCCTCGGGCGGGCTATCTGTGCCGATCCTGCCAAGGTTGGAACCACCGCGCCATACACCGACCTCATGATCCTGACCACAGGTATGTTTAATCCTGCAACCGAAGATTTTGAGATGGAGCAAATACTCGTCGAGATGCCAGGTAACGGAGTTTCTCCAACAGGTACTTTTGCCGGAGTTGCCGATACAAAGGTTGCTTTTTCGCCGGACGGACAAATTGGATACATTGTTTACCTGTCGAATAATGACGAAAACACCATCGAATCGTCCGGGTGTTATTTCCCGATTATTTACAAATCGACCGATGGAGGCGAAAACTGGGAAGGACCATACAACGTCCAGCTCGGTGGCTTTGATGGAATTCCTGCCGTGTTAAACTACCTGCCTGATGCCATCATCGAACAATTCTTTGAGCCACCATTGCCAGCCCGCGAAGACATTCCTTTTACAACTGCATTTGAATTCGGGCTTTCGGTGGATTTTAACGGAAACCCACACATGATTTTCGATATCGGTATTGGTAGCCAGGATTGGAGCATTTACTCCAGTTATGGTGGAAATACCGGATGTGCAGGCTGTATCGCCATGATGCACATTTATTCACCAAACGGCGGAACAAGCTGGATTGGCGATACTTTATGCACAACAAAAACTTTCAGAGGTGAGTATCCATACACGGGTGGCGATCCTGTGGGTGTTGACAACAGGCCATATATTGCTTCAACACCCGATGGCACCAAAATGTTTTTCTCGTGGATCGATACCGACATTCCAGGCGTTGGCGACAATTTGCAACCCGACATTTATTGTATGGGTTACGATGTTGTAAACAACACCTATTCGCAGCTCTACAATGTTACAGCGTTTTCAGCTGCCATGTGGACCGCTTACATGGGTGCAGGTTCAAAACATGTTTTCGAAAACGGAAATGGAACATACACGGTGCCATTTGTTTACCAGGAGGTCAATCCAAACGATCTTATCGATCCGGTTCAGTTTGTGTATGTTGATAATTTTATCTTATCTGATGCTGATCTCCAGTTTAC
>CAYOWJ010000504.1:0-2237 GCA_964407625.1 uncultured Lentimicrobiaceae bacterium | reverse complement strand
AAAAAACCTATGTTTGCCGCAACATAAAATTAGCCTGAAGCATGAAAAAACAGGATTTCGTTTTTATACTTTTCGTTTGCCTCCTATTTCTTCCATTTTTTATCTCCAGTCAAATTCTGGATTTTTATGAGCACTTCAATCTTGAACACCCGTTTTTAATCAGTTTTTTAAAATTTGCGGTTCTTTCGACCCTAGGCGAAATAATTGGTTTAAGGATCAAAAGCGGGCAATATTTAAAAAAAGGATTTGGGATTTTACCGCGTGCTTTGGTTTGGGGATTTTTGGGGATCGGGATAAAAATGTCTTTTGTGATATTTGGCGATGGCGCTCCCCGTATGCTCGCTTTGGCCGGTGTAAGTTTTCCATTTGAAAACCCGTCGGAGATTTTGAAACAAAATTTCTTCATAACATTTTCAGGATTGCAGTTACTCACAGCATTTACCATCAGTGTGACCATGAACACTTTTTTTGCCCCGGTTTTTATGACCCTTCATAAAATTACTGATGCTCACATTTTGAATACTGGCGGCTCGTTGGCTGGTTTTTTCGGCCCAATGGATGTTGGAAGAATTATGTCGGAAATGAATTGGAAAGTCCAATGGAATTTCGTGTTTAAAAGAACAATTCCGCTTTTTTGGTTTCCGGCACACACGCTTACTTTTTTGCTTCCGGGCGAATACCGGATTTTGTTTGCAGCTTTGCTGGGAATTGTGCTCGGAATTTTATTATCGTGGGCAAGTTTAAAAAGCAGGCCGGTATAATTTTTTTTCTACTTTTGTTAACACATAATAAATCACGAAAAAGGTTTTACAAATATTTGATATTATGAAAGATACACCTATCAATTCAGAAATTGTTACTCAAAAAATTAAAGAAAGCGGCCTGAGAAATGTAGGGCAAGGTTCGATCCGTGAAATAAAACGGCTGATCGACAACATCGAAACTGCCTCGGGCGAAAAATTTATCAGGATGGAAATGGGCGTTCCCGGGCTTCCTCCCACGCAAATTGGCGTTGATGCCCAAAAAGCCGCTTTGGACAGAGGTGTAGCTGCGATTTACCCCGACATATTTGGCATCCAGCCCCTTAAATATGAAATCTCGAGATTTGTAAAAAACTTCCTTGATGTCGACGTAAGCCCCGAAGGTTGTTTACCCACGGTTGGCTCGATGCAGGGCAGTTTTGCCGCCTTTATGACCCTCAACCGGATGCACGAAGAACGCGAAGGAACGCTTTTCCTGGACCCTGGTTTCCCTGTTCACAAACAGCAGCTTCGGGTGATGGGACAAGGCTGGTACGCGTTTGATGTGTATAATTTCCGCGGCGAGAAATTACGTGAAAAATTAGAACAATATCTTAGCAAAGGAAATATTTGTAGCATTTTGTATTCAAATCCCAATAACCCGTCATGGATTTGTTTTACCGAACGCGAATTGCAGATTATCGGCGAACTGGCCAATAAATATGATGTTATCGTCATCGAAGACCTTGCCTATTTTGCGATGGATTTCCGCAAGGATTATTCAAAACCGGGCGAACCACCCTATCAGCCAACGGTGGCAAAATACACCAAGAATTTCGTGTTGCTGATTTCGAGTTCAAAGGCTTTTAGTTATGCCGGCGAGCGAATCGGAATGATGGTGCTGTCGGATGTATTATTTCAGACAACTGCCCCCGATTTATTGCGGTATTATCGCTTTGACAACGTTGGCCATGCCATGATTTTCGGAACACTTTACACACTTAGTTCGGGCACAAACCACTCTTCACAGTATGCTTTGGCAGCCATTCTTAAAGCAGCAAACGAAGGAAAATTAGATTTTGTGGAAGTTGTAAAAGAATATGGCGAAAAAGCCCACATCATGAAAAAGCTCTTCACCGAAAATGGTTTTGAGATTGTTTACGACAAGGATGAAAATGAACCTATCGCCGATGGTTTTTATTTTACTTTCGCCTATCCTGGGTTTTCAGGCTCCGATTTAATGGAAAAAATGCTTTATTACGGCATCTCCGCCATTACCCTCGATATCACCGGCAGCGAGCGCCACGAAGGAATCCGTGCCTGCGTTTCACTGGTCCAACGGTCACAGTTCCATGCATTGGAAGAAAGACTGAAGCGGTTTAATGAGGATCATAAAAAGTAAGCAGGCATTCAAAATAATCGTACTCCAAATATCCGACTTATCGTGATTTCAGGGTTTTGATCGTTTTTGCCCCGATTTAATATTCCGAAAAGGAT
>CAYOWJ010000503.1:0-2247 GCA_964407625.1 uncultured Lentimicrobiaceae bacterium | reverse complement strand
TTTAATAATGATTCCATTAGCTATTTTAACGATGTTTTTCTCATCCTGTAAAAAGGATAACTCTACCGAAACTCCGGTCGAAAAAAAGACCATGGATCAACTAACGATTCCTGAAAATTTCTATTTTGAGACTACCAAGGAAGTGACCATTCAATTTCAGGATCAACTCAAAGCCGGCGGCATGGCACGCTACGACGTATTTTATCATAGTACACAGTTACGTAACGATACAATTACCTTTATTAACGAAGATGGTATCGAGGTTACTGAGATTGTACCGGCTTACGATAAAACCAACGATTTAATAGCGACCAAGATTACCGAAACCGGCTATTTTAACCTGCTTGTAAATGTACCATCATATATAAAAGAATTGTATGTGATAAAGAACGAACTTGGAGTTTTTACGAGTAGCATAATACAGATCAATAGCAAAAGTGCCACTTTTACATCTGGGTTTAAAAGTGTTAATGCTGATACCGAAGTAATTTACGGTGTAAATAACTCAGGAAACATCTTTACAATTAGCCCGACAACCGGTGAATTAACGATGTTCGACAATTTGCCCGTTGGGAGCTATGGATGTGCCATCGACGGAAGAAACCGCGTTCTTTATTATGTTGGCAGGAACCCAAAATATCCGTTGTACAAGTACAATCTTGATACTAAAACTTCAACGCTTATTGGCAACATCGATATGAAAGTACAGCGCCTGGATTACAATGAATCCAACGGTCTTTTGTATTCTTCGTACATGAAAAAACTTTACACCATTGACCCGCAAAATGCAAAAGTTGTCACTTCTAAAGAAATAGAGGAAATTGAGAAATCAGAGCATGGTGATATTAAATTAGGACCCAATGGAAAATGGTATCTTGCAACTTATGATATGGTTTACTGGCTTGAATTTAAAAAAGATAAAATTTATTCGCACGAGTTAAGCGAAGAGCATCTGCCTTTCAAAATTACTGGCATGACCATTACATCAAATGGAGATATCTGGTTATCAACACAAAGTGATCATAGCAAACTGGTTTTAATGAATAAATCAACGGGTGACTGGGAATATAAATTTAATCAGTATTCAATTGGGATTGATGACCTGTCATCCACAATGATTGAGCAACCACCGGTTGTTGTTGATGATACCGACGGTGATGGAGTTATTGATTTGTATGATTTGTACCCGTCGGATCCTGACAGGGCATACAACATCTATACTCCCAGTGCCAACTCACTTGGTTCGCTCGCGTTTGAAGATAACTGGCCTTCGAAAGGTGATTATGATTTTAATGATCTTGTGATTGATTATCAATACAAAACCGTTCTGAATGCTTCCGACAAAGTAGTCGAAATTTATTGCAAATTCATTGTCACACATATTGGAGGGGTTTATAATAACGGTTTTGGTTTTCAATTGCCTTTTACAAGCAATGAAGTTGCCTCTGTTACTGGTTATAATATTACCGCAGGACTTGTGAGCCTTGATGCAAAGGGACTTGAAAGGGATCAGCAGAATGCAGTGGTTATTGTTTTCGACAACGCTGATGACAACATTTACAGCGAGTTTAACATTCGTATTGTATTACAAAGCCCGATGGATGCCGAAACTTTTGGAATCCCTCCATTCAATCCTTTCATCTTTATTAATGGTAACAGAGGAAGAGAAGCTCATGAAATTAATATGCCTCCGACAGATAAAATGAACCCTGCGTTTTTTGGGACAGAAGACGACAGTAGTATTCCTGCAGAAGGAAAATACTATCTTACTAATCAGAAGCTGCCATGGACCCTTCACTTTCTTGAAAAATTTGATTTTCCAAAAGAACAGAAACCAATCAATTTTGGCTACAAAATGTTCAACTTATGGGCTGAATCAGGTGGTGAATTATATCCTGATTGGTACAAAGATAATCCTGATTATCGTGATGCTACTTTATTGAATGTTTCAACAACAGGAAGATAGAAACCACAGTTCAAAAATCAGCGTGATTCTTAAAGTGAAATTTTGAATCAGGTCAGGCGATGTCCGGTTACGGCGTCGCCTGATTTTGTTTACGACATAACCAGTTTTTTGCTTCCAATCATAATTAATGTCAGTTGAAGTTTTCGATATAGTATTCTCTATACTTTTACCCCGATTTATTCACAACATTTTTTTATGAGAATACAAGCTTTATTCCTGGTTGCTTTAATGGTTTTGATTTTGCTGGATTTGCCGGTATTTTCGCAGCAACAGGCTAACAG
>CAYOWJ010000502.1:0-2250 GCA_964407625.1 uncultured Lentimicrobiaceae bacterium | reverse complement strand
ATGATATTAGGAATCCAGGTGGCGAGGAGTGGCGAAATATTGCCGAAAGTCGCAAAAACATTGCTCACCTGCATAAACAGGATGTAGGTAAAAGTTAGCCCGATACCTGTGCCGAGGTGCATCCCGATTCCTCCCCTCACCTTGCGGCTCGACAATGAGACGCCAATCAATGTTAAAATAATGGTTGCAAAAGGGAAAGCGTAGCGTTTATATTTTTCGAGGAGATATTTGGGAATATTGGGCGAGCCTTTAAGTTTTTCTTTCTCGATAAACTTGTTAAGCTCAAAATAATTCATCGTTTTGATGTCGTCGGCAACAAGCGTAAATTCCTGTGGCCGCAGGTTTATCAGCGTGTCCAGCTGCAGTCCTTTCGTAATAAATTCATCCTCAGCCGTGATCGACCGGATATAATAATTCCTGATATTCCACCTGCCCGAAGCACTGTCCCAGGTAATCCTGTCGGAGTTAAGTTTGTAAATCAGGGTGCCATCGGGAGTAAACTTTTCTATCGAGAACTTCTGACCGGTTTTGGTAAAACTGTTGTAACTCTCCACATACACAAATTCGCCCGGGCTTATCTGCATGTGGATGTTCATATTTTCGTTTTTGATGGGGTCTTTGATAAATGTTTTTTCGAACTCCCACATCACTTTGTTGGTGTGAGGAATCATGAAATTTGACATATAAAATGATAACAGCGCCAGAAATCCTGCCGAAAGCATGTATGGGAACAAGAACCTTCTAAAACTGATGCCACTGCTCAAAATGGCAATAATCTCGGTGTTCTGGGCCATTTTTGAGGTAAAGAAAATCACAGCAATAAAAGTAAAAAGGTAGCTGAACATATTGACGAAAAACGGAATGAAATTCAGATAATAGTCGAAAACGATGCCTTTGAGCGTGGCCTGTTTTTCGAGAAAGTCGTCAATTTTTTCGGAGAGGTCGAAAACAATGATAATCACCGACAACAAGGCGATGGAGAAGAAAAATGTCCCCAGAAATTTTTTGATGATGTAAAGGTCGATGATTTTCATAAAAAAACAATTATCAGATTAACTCAAACACCGCTGACAAATTACAAACGCACTTCAAGTTTTTTTATCATTTCGTCCTTCCAGAGCGAAAAGCTGCCCTCAACAATCTTTTGTCGGGCTGTTTTTACAAGCCACAGATAAAAAGCCAGGTTGTGAAGGCTCGCGATCATGGGAGCCAGGTATTCGCCCGAAATGAACAAATGGCGCAGGTATGCTTTGCTGTATTGACTATCGACAAATGAATGTCCGTTTTCATCAATCGGCGAAAAATCGTCTTTCCACTTTTCATTTTTCATATTCAGCGTGCCTTCGCTGGTAAAAAGCATGCCGTTTCGGCCGTTTCGGGTTGGCATCACACAATCGAACATATCAATTCCCGAGGCGATGCCTTCGAGGATATTTACCGGAGTGCCAACGCCCATCAGGTATCGCGGCTTATCTTTTGGAAGGATTCCGCATACCAGCTCGGTCATTTCGTACATCATTTCGTGGGGTTCGCCGACCGATAAACCGCCAATGGCGTTGCCTTCAGCATTTTTGGATGCAATAAATTCAGCCGATTTCTTACGAAGGTCGATAAAAGTACTTCCCTGAACAATCGGAAACAAAGCCTGATTGTAGCCATATTTAGGCGTGGTGACTTCAAATTGACTAATGCAGCGGTCGAGCCAGCGATGCGTTAACTCGAGCGATTTTGCCGCGTAATCGTATTCGCAGGGGTAAGGCGTACATTCATCAAAAGCCATCATAATATCAGCACCAATTATTCTTTGGATTTCGATCACACTTTCGGGAGTAAAAAGATGCTTCGATCCGTCGATATGCGATCGAAAATGGGCGCCTTCTTCTTTAAGCTTACGCTGAGCCGAAAGCGAATACACCTGATAGCCGCCGCTATCGGTGAGGATGGGCTTATCCCAGCCATTAAATTTATGAAGGCCGCCGGCACGTCCGATAATATCGAGGCCGGGTCTCAGGTACAGATGATAGGTGTTTCCAAGAATAATCTGAGCTTTCGAATCCTCTTTCAGGTCGCGGATATGAACTGCTTTAACGGTTCCGGCCGTTCCAACAGGCATAAAAATAGGAGTTTCGATGGTTCCGTGATCAGTTTCGATGGTTCCGGCGCGTGCCGATGATTTCGGGTCGTTGGCTAATAATGTAAATTTCATCCGTTTATTTTCAGCGTAAAAGGTTGCAAAGATATGGAAATTGA
>CAYOWJ010000501.1:0-2252 GCA_964407625.1 uncultured Lentimicrobiaceae bacterium | reverse complement strand
TAAGTGCACATTCATCGGCCTAATCTTGTTAACAGTTACACCAATCACATCTTTATAAAAGTTGGCCTGATCGAAATCCGGGTTTTGGTAATACGCCGTTTCCTTTTCGATATCAATATCCTTAATCCTGTCGAGGGCAAGATTAATTATTGACTGCTCCCCGGCTTTCGTGCCAATTACAAACCAACGATTCCGGTATTCTTTTAGCAAATATGGGTTAAACAGGATTTTACCAGGTCGTTTGGCTTTAAACGACTGGTACCAGATTTCGAGCACCAGCTTGTTTTTAATGGCCCGGTAAATAATTTCGATGTTGTCGAGTCCCTGGAGGTTTTCATTCTTCTCCATATCAATCACCATGCTTTGCTTAGTGCGGGCGGCCGAAATTTTATCCTCCAGTTTTTGCACCATAATCCCCAATTCACCAAAAAAAGAAAAGCCTTTAAACTGCTTCAGAATTTCGGTTACCTCACCAAGTTTGTTCAGATCTTTTTCGGTTATCGGAATGTTGACGATGCTGTATTTGGCATCTTCGTAGGTGTAATATTTTTTATCAACCACCACAATTGGCGCGTTGTAGCCAATTTTGTCGCTCCGCATCAGTTGAATATCCGCCTGAATTGTCCGGGTACTCACGGCTTTTTCGATGCCTTCATATTCGTAAAGTGCTTCCGAACAAGCCGCAATCAAATCGTCAAGTGTCCATTTGCGATACCTGTTTTGCAGGCACTGGTCAATAGTTTTAAAGCGAATCAACGCATTTCTGTTTACAGGCATAAAATAGTGTTTTATCAGATTAAATCAGGTTTCAAAGATAATGCTTAATGTTTAAAACGCAATAACTTTGCGTAGTTAAAAATTATTTTTAAAAATAAATGAAAATAAATTTGGTAGTTAAAAAAATGGTTTTACTTTTGCACCGTCAAAATAACAATAAAACAAATGATAAATAATTTTAAACGCACAACAAGTTTTACATATTCGCCACTGGTTGACGAACCTGAAAAGGTGCCTGGGAATTTTTAATTGGATAATGAAATTACAATTAATGATAAAAATCCAAACCCGGGCAAAAATGTCCGGGTTTTTTATTTTAACTAAGATGATGATTAAAAACGATTTACATACTGAGCAACTGCCACGATATTCGAATGAAGCAAGCATAATTTGTTTCAACCTGGATACATTGTGTCCGCCGGGATAGCTGGGTTCATTTTATAAAAATGAATACAGGAAAAAGCCCGGCATTATTGTCGGGCTTTTTGTTTGGACAAAAAAACGGAAACATAGCTGAGATGGATTAGCAACAGCCTGTAAAGCTGGGGAGGTTGGCTCGATTCCAACTGTTTCCACACTGGTAAGAAAAATTAATGATTTGGTGATGAAAGGCATCATGGCGGGTTATTCCGACCCACCAGAAAAGGTTCGAATCCTTTCCTTATCACGGTGTTTGTTGGGGATGTTGGCTTCCCCATCCGGATGTGACCCGGGACCACGGGGGTTCGATTCCCCTCTGGCACCCTGAATAGAAACAAAATTTTAAGATATGGTATAAAAATTACTTTGATTACGCGGTTTTCCAGATGTTTTAGAGCCTCTAGAAAAAAATTAAAGAATTATCAAAAATATTTTTGATTACGCAAATAAATTGCGTAGTAGTGATATTTCTTTGTCGTGTTCAAAGCAAAATAAATAAGAGTTCTTCTTACAGATGGTGTAATTCTCCCTTTAGCTTAAAAGGAAGAGCTGCGGTAAAAGATTGGATTAAGCCGTGGAGTGGTGGGATGATGCCGGCCGGAGCGCGCCTCTTGTCGTATAGAATTTGCAGAAGCACCGAAATACCTGAAGGTAAAGTAGGGAAGCGCATTTAGAGCCTGCCAGATCAATATCTCAGTTGATAGTTCCGGTTCGAATCCGGAAAGGGAGACAAAAAAAAGTTCATTGAAAATAAAGAAATTGTGCTTTTGCACTAAAGATCTTCCGCAAGGAAGCGCGGGAAAATGCGATACGGCAAAGACCTGATGAGCGTTTCTGTACAACGCCTTAGTATTGTTGCCTTTTAGGTTGCAATATGCTACTTTTCGCAACGTAGTTTTCTCCACCATTTCTGGGGTTCGATTCCCCGCATCACTCAAGTATGATGTAGCTCAAAGGTATGGGCGCAGACTGTCAATCTGTTATTGAAGCTGATCACTTCTAAAAATGATCATTATCAAAAGTGTGGATGTGCCGGCTGGTTTTTTAGTTTCTTT
>CAYOWJ010000500.1:0-2265 GCA_964407625.1 uncultured Lentimicrobiaceae bacterium | reverse complement strand
GCCTTTGCAAGCTGGTGATGAAATTGCTGTTTTTGATAAGAAAACATCTACAAGCAACGAATTTTGTGTTGGTAAGGTTACTTTACTTCAACCTGTCACGCCTGAGCATTTTGTTCAGATAGTTTGTTCGATGGACGATGGTACCAATACATTTATTCCAAACGGATTTATCCAGAATCATAATTTTATTTTCAGGTACTGGAAAAATTCAATAGGACAGGAAATCCAGGGCATTCACATTGTTTTTCCATACCCAGGCTATGATGAAAAATTTACAGCACTTGGAACAGCCATCGTCACACTTTCGGTTACCCAACAAATTCCCGAAACACAGAGTTTACCGCTTAATGAAGGCTGGACTGGAATTTCTTCGAAACTGATACCTCAAAATACGGATATTGTACAGATTTTTTCGTCGGTTTCAAATAATCTGGTCATCGTTAAAAACCTTGAAGGCCTTTATTATCAACCTTCCGGGAATAATACGCTTGTCAACTGGGATTATCAGGATGGCTATTTTGTTAAAGCTAATTCACCTGCAACATTGGTGATATCGGGCAATCAGCCACCGAACAAACAAATTGTCCTTAACCCAGGATGGAATTTGTTGCCGGTTTTATCTTCCGAAAATGTAAGCATCGTTGGTTTATTTGCTGGTCAGATTGATAAAGTCAAAATGATCAAAGAGTCGATAGGCCTGAAATTGTTTTGGCCCGAAAAGCAGATTTCGACGCTGCAAATTCTTGAGTCAGGAAAATCATACCTGATTTTTATGAATCAGAGTGTTACGATTAGTTACTGAACTCTTTTTTTTGAGGAAGTATGTTTTTTTTCCATTGTTAATCCAAAAACAATAATTTTGCCGCCAGATTTTAACAGCGTTCTTCAGGCATAAAATAATATTTCTTCGGGGCAGGGTGAGTTGTTGGAGCAATCCGGCAGTAATTCCCGACCGGCGGTAAAGTCCGCGACTCCCAATACCTGTAATTTAAGGTGGAGGGACTGATCTGGTGAAATTCCAGGACCGACAGTACAGTCTGGATGATAGAAGAAAATCTTGAGCAACCATCAGGCTTTGTTCAATTTACGGGTAAAATACGTGCATCCGCCCCGGAGGTATTTCCTTACGGGGTTTTTTGTGCGCTTTCGGAAATGAATTATTCTACTCAAAAAATTGATAATGATGAAAATGAAAATTTTTACACTTGGAATCATTGTTCTTGCATTTTGCCCGGTTTTTGCCCATGGTCAGTCAGTAATCCACGGGCGTGTTATTGATGCCAAAACCTTCCAGAAAGTTACACATGCCAACATTTCGGTTGGTGATGGAGTTGCCGGAACCTCAACCGATTTTAACGGTAATTTCAGCCTTCAGGTAAAACCTGGACAATCGTTGATTACCATAAGCAGCGTAGGTTTCATGATGAAAAGTCTTGAGGTTGCGTTGGCGGTTAATGAAGAAAAAAACCTGGGTGATATTTTTATCGAACCGGGAATTTTTGCCCTCGAAGAAGTCAATATTATCTCTTCGATGGCCCAGGACCGCAAGACCCCGGTTGCCTTGTCGGCGATAAATACCACACAAATCGAATCACAGTTAGGCGATCAAACCTTTCCCGAAATCCTGAAAATGGTTCCCGGGGTTTATGCTGCACGTGAAGGTGGCGGAAATGGCGATGCCTCAGTGAATATCCGCGGTTTTGAACAGGAAAATGTTGCGTTGCTCCTCAACGGAATCCCGATTTCGAGTGTCGAAAATGGTTTGGTTTACTGGAACAACTGGATTGGATTATCGGATGTTGCCAGGACTATCCAGGTGCAGCGAGGGCTTGGCGCTTCAAATGTTGCATTGAATTCGGTGGGTGGAACCATAAATATCGTCACCAAAACCACCGAAGCCCAAAAGGGAGGAGCCATTTCTTATGCGATGACGAGTTATGGAAATTCAAAGTTCAGCCTGAATTTAAATACGGGCTTGCTTAAAAATGGCGTTGCAGTCAGCTTTTTGGGTTCCCGGACAACCGGACCCGGCTATGTTGACGCAACCTATGTTGATGCCTGGGCGTATTTTTTGTCGGTAAGTAAAGAATTTAACAAAAATCATAAGCTGGTATTTACCGCTTTGGGAGCACCCGAGCGCCATGGTCAGCGGTCATTGAAACTTTCGACGGATGAAATCGACCAGCACGGAATTAAATTTAACAAAGACTGGGGAAGCTACAATGGTGAAATCAACAATGCCTCCGAAAATTTCTATCATAAACC
>CAYOWJ010000499.1:0-2266 GCA_964407625.1 uncultured Lentimicrobiaceae bacterium | reverse complement strand
TTCATACTTTCGGGCTTTACAGAGGGGGAAGTTTCACAAGAAAAGGCCGGTTCGCCGGCCTTTTCCTTTGAGGTGTTCAGGATTAAAAATGGTCACCAATATACTTTAAAGCTTCGCTGATCTCGAGGTTCCCGCTGCTGGGGCCAATCCGGATATAAAACATCTCATCAAAACCATTCTGGCGCAGAAAAACCGGTTTTGGACTTCGCAGACAATGAACCCGGCACACGGTTTTTTCGTCGGTTTTTTCGAGCGTAGTTTTGATATATGGGCTGATATCCTGCCCCATCGAAGTTTTTATTAAGGTCCACACATGAAGCAAAAACTTGTCGTCATTGGCAAAGCTGTCGGTTTCAACACCAAGTATCGACCCATCATCGGCAACACCAATCAGCAGGTCGCCACCATCAGAATTCAAAAATGCCGTAATCGATTTTAATGCAGCATGTTCGATGGCCGGATTTTTCTTGTTCTGACGCAAATCCCAACGGAAGGTGCTTTTAAATTCGAGTTTGTCATGCTCACCCTGGCTGATCAATTCGGATATGACAGATATTTTCTTTTCTGATTTTTCGAAAAAACCTAAGTATTCAAGGACTTTTAAGGCATGAGCATGCAAAATATTAAAGGTGGTCTCAGGATTTTTCCAATCGACCAAAACAGGTTTAAGATCAGGTTTACCGATTAGAAAAACAGCTTCATTTGCCGCATAATTGGTTTGGGCCGCAATGGTGTTGAGCGAATATTCGGAGGGTGAAATTTTTGATTGAACAAGCATCAGCGGCAACATGATTCCGCTGCGGTGGCAGGTTGAAAGCAAATTAACGGCTGCTTTTTTTTCGCAGGTCAGGTTTTCATACGACTGCCGGATGAATTGAATAACTTCTTCGCGGTGCTGGGGGAAGTCTTTTTCTACAACCTTGAAATCCGGCATCGCCGAAAAGAAATCCTTAAAACCTTTCATAATTACCGAAACTCCCCAAAACATCAGGTGCATCATCTGGCCGTTTTCTTCGATGTAATCGAGAATTTGCTTCATGTCGAAAATCCGGTTATTCTGGCCAGGGGTGAATTTAGCCTTTAACAGCATATCATTTTGGATGATATTCTCGAACCAATCCATAAAAGGATCGGAATTTTGTTCGATAAAATCTTTGCAAAACGAAAATATACTGAAGCTGTTGATGCTGTGATGGTCGATTTGCCCGGCCAGGGTAAGCTTTATCAAAATATGTTTGAGTAATCGTGAATCGCGGTGGGCAATTTCGAAACCATTGGGGGTTTCAAGTGGCTGATGGTCGTAATAAATCACGAAGTCAGCATCGCGCATGACCAGGTCAAGTTTTTTGGGTTCGATTTCTTTTGGATATCCAACATTCATTTTAGTTCGATTTTGGGGGCGAAATTAACCAAAATCTTAACAGTTCATCATCATTCAACTGCCCATGTTTATTGCAGCCATTAGTGAAACTATTCATATTTTTACACCCAATTTCTAACATTTAAATAATTATCATGAAAAATTTATTTCTCTTAGCAATGCTGTCGGCCTTTATCCTGACCGGATGTAGCTGTCCTGTCCCCACAAAAACTGAAACTACCGGGCCTGTTTCGCAGGTTAAACATGTGCCCTGGGCAAAAAATGCCAACATTTACGAAGTTAACGTCAGGCAGTACACGCCGGAAGGGACTTTTAACGCGTTCAAAGCACATTTGCCACGCCTCCGGGAAATGGGAGTTGATATTTTGTGGCTCATGCCGGTAAATCCGATTGGCGAAAAAAACCGCAAAGGTTCGCTTGGGAGCTATTATTCGGTAAAAAATTATGTTGAGATAAATCCTGAGTTTGGGAGTTTAGAGGATTTTAAAAATCTTGTTAAAGAAGCCCACAGCCTGGGAATGTACCTGATTATCGACTGGGTTGCCAATCACACCGCCTGGGACCATGCCTGGATTACCGACCATCCTGACTGGTATGCAAAAGATACGTCCGGACAGCAGCCTTACGCACCTTTTGGCTGGGCTGATGTGGCGCAGTTGGATTATAAAAACAGGGATTTACGAAAAGCGATGACCGAATCGCTGGCTTTTTGGGTTAAAGAAGCCGACATTGATGGTTTCAGATGCGATGTTGCAGGCATGGTGCCCACCGATTTCTGGGATTCTTCGCGCAGGGTGCTCGATCAGATAAAACCTGTGTTTATGCTTGCCGAAGCCGAAAAAGACTCCTTGCTTTTAAATGCTTTTGATATGGATTATGGCTGGA
>CAYOWJ010000498.1:0-2277 GCA_964407625.1 uncultured Lentimicrobiaceae bacterium | reverse complement strand
TTTCATGATCATATTTTTTGCAAAAATGAAAACATCCTGATTTCGAAATATTTTGTTTTCTGTATGTTTGCCAGAAAATTATCCAGAATAATTTCCCGGTGTTTAGGCTTCACCTCCATTCTTTGCCTGTGTTATCCATGAAACCCATCACCATTGAGCGGGCTTTGGAACAAAGGTGTTGTATTCCAACCTAAATTCAGACTTCCTGACTCCTTTCGTTCAACAAGTTCATTTAATGTTGATTATAAAATAATAGGTCGCAGGTTAATTTGTCGCTACTTTTAATAAATCGAATCTGTTTCAGGCCTACAGCCTGTTGGCATTTCCCGGATTTTTAATTCCCGGGGCGTTTCCTCCGGTTAAGTTGTTACAGCCTTTCAGGCTGATTCAGTTCTTCGAAATGGACCTCATTCATCATTCCTGAGTTTTTAAGATGGGATTATAAGATTATAATATTTGGACAAACTACCTGATTGCACAGGCTGAAAGCCTGCTACATTAAAACCTGGGGCTAACCCCCGGGTAAAAACCAAACCAGATTTAGCAGTCTGAAGTACTGCAACTATGGCATTTTAAGTATTTCTATCTTTAAGTACTCCTAACTTTAAGTATTTTAGGCACTCCTAACCTTTAGTACTTTTCCCGGGAAACCACGGGAAAAACGCGCTCGTTTTCATGATGTAATCGCGGTATTCGGGTTTTTTGCCGGCCAGGGATTTTTCGAGAAGGGCAACTCCTGAAACTTTGATGATGAGTGCCATCATCAAAACAGAACTTAAAACAGGAATGTAACTTCCGGCGGCGACCGAAAAAAGTCCAAAGGCCCACCACACTGTCGAATCGCCAAAATAGTTGGGATGACGGGTATATTTCCAAAAGCCAGTGTTGAGAACTTTACCTGTGTTTTTGGGATTTGCTTTAAATTTTGCCAGTTGGAAATCGCCTCCAGCCTCGAAAGTAAAGCCGATGAGCCAGAAAATTATGGCCGCAAAATCAATTATATTTAAAGGATTTGCACCGGCATCATACATCGCACCAAGCAAAGGTGCCGAAATCAGCCATAATAAAATACCCTGAAGCAGGAAAACCTGGAAAAAACTTATCCACCAGTAACGGTGCGCGCCGTAATTTTTCCTGAATTCCTGGTAACGGTAATCCTCACCTTTGCCGGCATTTCGCCAGAACAGGTAAACCGAAAGCCGCAATCCCCATATCGCAACCAAAACCAGGATCAGGATTTTTCGTTCATCCATTTCGCCGGTCTGGATAAAATAGTAAATCGCGGCAACCACAAAACCAAATCCCCAGAAAGGATCGACGATGCTGGCGTTTTTTAGATAAACACTTACTAGCCAGAGCAAGGTCATCAAAACCATGATGACTGGGAAGGCAGATAAAAAAATTGTTGTAAAAGACATAAACTACTATTTATGGTTGTTCGATGAGCGATTGTGCCAGTTCTTTTCTCCATTTGATGAGTTCTTGTTCCATGGCCGAAATATTTGCCGAGATACCAATTGTTACCACCTCACCGCGCCCATCCCAGGCCAGACCATCACGGTCGTACTCGGTTTGAAGCATGGCTTCAAGATCCTGAATTGAAAATCCTTTCCCGGCTTCGCGATGCATGTTTATGTATTTAATCATGCCATCGAATGATTTTTTGTAAGCCTCTTCACGCCATTGAGTTTCTTCCATTTTTTTATTGTTCGTTGTTCGTTGTTCGTTGTTTGTTGTTTGTTGTTTGTTGTTTGTTGTTTGTAGCAATGTCCACCTGCCGGCGGATTTGTTATTTGAGTTTTGTTGTTTGGATTTTGCTATTTGGATTTTATGGTTTTTTATTTCCAAACCAGAATTTC
This sequence comes from uncultured Lentimicrobiaceae bacterium, assembly GCA_964407625.1. GTDB lineage: Bacteria > Bacteroidota > Bacteroidia > Bacteroidales > 4484-276 > CAJATL01. The sequence continues at coordinate 418 of CAYOWJ010000498.1, read as the reverse complement.
TTCCAGTCCCCATTTGCCTTTTCAAGCTGAATCCAGACATAGAGGCAGGCTAAGAAATTCCCGAGGATAAATATTGCCAGCACCCAGGCCAATGCCCGTGGAAGGTTGTTTTCACGGAAAATGATCCATCCGCCTACGAGCGAAAAACCAATATAAACATCAATCAGGCTGACCTTACCCCAGGCGAGAGACATCAAAATACTTCCTTCACCAAAGAAATCACCATAAATAAAACCATAAACCAGGGTAAAAAACATGATCAAAGTCCCTGCAATTGCAAACCATTTCGCTGTTTTCATTAAACTATGATTTTTGGAGATTTTTAAAATACATCCTGTAAAGCCGCTTGCGCGGGAAAAATGAAATGAATAAAACCGGCCATGCCAATAAATCCAGCAGCCAAAAATTGGTCGAAAAG
>CAYOWJ010000497.1:0-2298 GCA_964407625.1 uncultured Lentimicrobiaceae bacterium | reverse complement strand
TCGAGGTCCCATTTTGGGTTCCAGCCCCACTCTTCGCGGGCAGCGGTGTCGTCCATTTTGTTTGGCCACGATTCGGCTATGCCTTTTTTTACAAGGTCAACATCGTAAGTCATCACCAGTTCGGGAACGTATTTTTTGATGTTGTTGCAAAGAATTTCAGGATCAAAACTCATGGCTGTGATGTTGAAACAATTGCGGTGTTTTAGTTTTGAAGGATCGGCTTCCATCAGGTCAATTGCAGCATCCAAAGCATCGGGCATGTACATCATATCCAGGAAAGTGCCGGCTGGCAAAGGGCAAACAAATTTTCCGGTTTTTACAGCTTCGTAATAAATTTCGACAGCGTAATCCGTGGTTCCACCGCCAGGAAGCGTAAGGTTTGAAATGATCCCGGGATAACGAACGCCTCTGGCATCCACGCCAAAACGTTTGTAGTAATAATCGCTGAGTAATTCAGCAGCAACTTTGGTTACGCCGTACATGGTTCCCGGGCGCTGGATGGTGTCCTGAGGCGTGTTATCGAGCGGAGTGCTTGAGCCAAAAGCGCCAATCGAACTTGGGAAAAATACAGCACAGTTAAATTCCCTTGCAACTTCCAAAACATTGTAAGCACCGTTAACGCCCACGTTCCAGGCAGCCTGCGGGTTTTTTTCGGCAACAGCCGACAAAAGAGCGGCAAGGTTGTAAATGGCGTCGATTTTGTACTTTTTCACAATCGCAACAATGCGGTCAACATCGGTTGCATCAACAATTTCAAGCGGGCCGCTTTCGGCAAGCTCCTGCGAGGGTTGTGTTCTGCGATATCCGGCAACTACATGGTCGTTACCATACCTTCTGCGAAGCTCCATGGTTAACTCCGAACCAATCTGGCCTACTGATCCAATGACAAGAATATTTTTCATTAATTAAAGATTATTTAGTTTTTGTTAATTTGTTAACAATAAGCGCGGCAAAAATATAAATTTTTATAAAACAGCATCTTAATAATTCCTTTTTAGTTATGAAATGCTTTTGTGAAACGAAAGATTGCATTACTTTTGCGGCCTGTTAACAAATAAACAATACTATAATATTTAACATTTAAAGTCCAAAAAACATGTACGGAAAAATGCAGGAATTTTTACAAAATGAGCTTGCCGCCATCAGGGAAGCCGGTTTGTATAAAGAAGAAAGAGTTATCGTTTCGCCTCAGCAGGCCGAAATTAAATTAAACTCGGGCAAAGAAGTGATTAACTTTTGCGCCAACAATTATCTGGGGCTTTCAAACCACCCTAAACTTATCCAGGCGGCCAAAGATGCTCTGGACACCCATGGATTCGGAATGTCGTCGGTTCGTTTTATCTGCGGAACTACCGACCTTCACAAAACACTCGAACAAAAAATTGCTGAGTTTTTTGGAACCGAAGATACCATCCTTTATGCTGCTGCTTTTGATGCCAATGGTGGCGTTTTTGAACCACTGCTCAACGAACAGGATGCCATTATTTCGGATTCGCTCAACCACGCTTCGATTATCGACGGCGTACGACTTTGTAAAGCTCAACGTTTCCGCTACGAAAATGCAAACATGGAAAGCCTCGAAGAACAACTGATCGCAGCAAAGGAATGTCGTTTTAAACTCATCGTTACCGACGGTGTTTTCTCGATGGACGGCAATGTGGCTCCGATGGATAAAATTAACGAATTAGCCAAAAAATACGATGCCATGATTATGGTTGACGAATGTCACTCGGCAGGTGTTGTTGGCCAGACAGGCCGTGGCGTAACCGAATTATTCAATATTCGCGGCGAAGTTGACATTATCACCGGCACCCTTGGAAAAGCTTTTGGTGGCGCTATTGGCGGATTTACCACAGGACATAAAGAAATTATCCAGCTTCTGCGTCAGCGTTCACGCCCATATTTGTTCTCAAACTCTGTTCTCCCGGCTGTTGTTAATGCTGGTATCAAGATGTTCGACATGATGTCGGAAACCACCGAGCTACAGGATAAACTTCACGAAAATACCGATTACTTCCTCGGCAAAATGAAAGCCGCCGGTTTCGACATTAAACCAACCAAATCGGCAATTTGTGCCGTGATGTTGTACGATGCCAAATTATCGCAGGTAATGGCTGCCAAATTGCTCGAAGAAGGAATTTATGTGATCGGATTTTACTATCCGGTGGTTGCCAAAGGCCTGGCCCGCATCAGGGTTCAGATTTCGGCTGGTCACGATAGGAAACACCTCGATAAATGTATCACCGCCTTTACCAAAGTTGGTAAAGAATTAGGCGTTATCAAATAAACTTTTTCATC
>CAYOWJ010000496.1:0-2303 GCA_964407625.1 uncultured Lentimicrobiaceae bacterium | reverse complement strand
TACTCAATGAATTACAAACGATTATGAAATTTTCTTAACTAAACGACATTGAATTTTAAGTATTAATTATTTTCAGTCGAAGTCTCAAATACAGACTCGTTTATTAATGTACAATGTTACTCCATTACTACGGCAGTCACAAAAGTTTATGTATTAAATTATCAAAATAGTTGTTAATATATTGTTAAGAATATTCACTGTCAGGATTTTAAAAACATGAATTTGGAGAAATTGACCTGGTAACAGAGGATATTTGATGGCTTTAATTGGTGAATAAAGTTTTTGGACCAGCCTGTTTTTCCAAATTACTGAGAAAAAATCATCAATTCCGATACATTTTTCATTTTATCGGTGCTGGTTTATCATCTAAAGCGGGCGATTTAATCCTCAAAGGAAAAAAAAGAATCCGATAATCAGAAAAGTCTGGAAAAAGCTTTGATGGTTTTTTCCTACAAAACTTTATCTCGAAATCACAAATTTATCAGAGGTTTTCAGATTATCTGATGCGAAGCTAAACAGATAAACCCCTTGAGGCAATGCAGAAATATTAATCATGCAAATTTCGCTGCCCGGTTCAATTTTTCCGGCCAGGAGCATTTTTCCGTTCATATCGCTAATCTGATACCTCGAAAATGAATGTGGTATTTGAAATTCGATGATGACAAAATCATTGGCAGGATTGGGAAGAATTTTAAAGGATTTTATATCATCTTCACTTGTTCCGAGCATGTAACTGTTTCCTCCCGAAATGAGCCATTTTTCAGGATCAATAGTCAATGAATCTGGTACAAAACCTATCTCTATCAAAAATTCCTGCCCCGAAAACCGGTGATCAAAAACGATGGTCGTGTCTTTTTCATCACCATAAAACCTGACCGGAACCGGCATTTCGAAAAAATCAACCGAAGCATCCGACTGTGTTTGATTGATGATCACACTTAACTTTTCATCTTCACGGGTTTTGCAAACCAGAGAATAAGTCGGGAAGCCCTCGCCGTAGAGCCAATCCTCAAAAAAGCCTGTCAAATCCTTCCCGCTTGTTGCTTCGAGATGGTCTTTCAGGTTTTGTGTTGTGGCAAAACCAAAAGCCAGATCGGGGTCGCTCAGATAATTTTTGATAGCTTGAAAAAAATCCTGATCGCCCAAAACCCATCGCAGCATGTGAACCAGGTAAGCCCCTTTGTGATAAGTCAGTCGTGGGCTATAAACCCTCGAAACCAAAGTTGTATCATAAACATAAACCGATCCGTCAGGCTCAGAAATAATGGCGTTTAAAGTGTTGTTTTTCCAGATTGGCCAATAATAGCCTTCGAACAAATGTTCAAAACTCAAACCGTTGCAATAGGTTGCAAAGCCTTCGTTGAGCCAGATTTCGTGCCATGAGGCTGTGGTAATATCGTTGCAAAACCACGAATGAGCCAGCTCGTGCGCTATCAAATCGTGCGTGAAAGCGCCCATAAAACTCATGGTTTGAACCTGCTCTCCTCCCCCATGTCCAAACATCGCATGACCGTATTTTTCGTTTAAAAACGGATAAGGTGTAAAAAATTCGCTAAAAAGCTGCATCACAGGCAGCACGCCAGCAGCCTGATTTCGCACTGTTGCCAGCTCTTCGGGATATACGTAATTGAGAACTTCGAGTTGCTTGCCATCAATTACGACAAAATCGCTGAAAGAAACATAATTTGTCACAGCAATTCCCACGAGGCAGGCTGCCACGGGGTAGCGGTGTTTCCAATGATACGTTGTAAAGTTGCCGTCAGGAATCGAATCAACCAAAAGGCCAACGGAAGCTACTCGATTGGGAAGTGGCGTTTTTACGAAAATATCGAGCGAATCAATTTTATCGGAAAGGTCGTTTTTGCACGGCCACCAATCTCCCGAACCATAAGGCTGCGAAAATGTCCAGACGATGGGATAATTATCGTGAAAGCCCTGTTCAAACGAGCCATGGCCATTTCCATGTTGCGGAATTCCCTGGTAAAAAACCGTAACAGAGTCGGTTATTCCAATATTTAATGGGGTTTCAAAAACAATTTCAACCTGATTTGGTGTTGTCCTTTGAAATGTTGCCTTTTCGTGATGATAAAAAACGGAATCAACAATCAGGCTATCTGATAAATCAAAGCTAATTGAGGTAATTCCATCAACAACCGGCTTAAAATAGCTTGAAATTTCGCCTTTGATATAAACCACAGCCGGATCAATTTCCCAGTATGCCCGCTGATAAATGATATTGATGTTCTGCCCGGCAAAACCAGTTTCAGAAATTTCCTGCATCATTTTGAGGCGCTTTTCCTGTA
>CAYOWJ010000495.1:0-2307 GCA_964407625.1 uncultured Lentimicrobiaceae bacterium | reverse complement strand
CCGTTTCCTCAATTTCACCATCGAACACGATTTCGGAAAAAATGTAATCCTGAGCAATGGTTTAACACTTTGGGAGATCGGCGAAAGCCACATCATCAACCGTCAGTTGGAAACCAGGAATCCTTCAAACCGGTTTGAATTATATTTTGAAACGGAAGATATTGAAGGAGCTTACGACATGCTGAATAATGCCGGGATTAAGTTTCTTCATCAAATCCACGAAGAACCCTGGGGACAACGCACTATCCGCTTTTTCGACCCCGACGGCCATCTCATCGAAATTGGCGAACCTATGGAAGTATTCGTAAATAACATGAGCCAAAAAGGCCTGTCAGCAGTGCAGATTTCCGAAAAAAGTGGCATTCCCGTCGAAACGGTACTTTTGCTAATCAAAAAATAGTTTTCAACATGGACACTTCATTAATCGCACCATGCGGAATGAATTGCGGGATTTGCCTGGCTTATCTCCGTACAAAAAACGTCTGTCCGGGTTGCCGGATCGATGATCCAAAAAAATCATCGTCCTGCTCCAACTGCATTATCAAAAACTGCGAACTGCTGGAAAAAACCGAATCCGGTTTTTGTTATGACTGTGAGAAATTTCCATGCAAGCGTTTAAAACAGCTCGACAAGCGCTACCGGACGAAGTACAACATGAGCATGCTCGAAAATCTCGGAAACATCAAAACCTTTGGATTGGAACACTTCATCAAAACCGAAACCGGGCGATGGCGTTGCCCCCAATGTGGCGGGACCATCTGTGTTCACCGGGGATGTTTATCCTGTAAAGGGAATTTGAAAAATTAACTTACGATAAATCTTTTGCAGGTTGCTGTCGAAAATTGCATTGGTTCAGGGGGGAATTAGTAATTATGGTATTCACAATCAACTGCTTAAAAATTTTTTTTAGTTTGCATTAAACCTTTACTTTTATCCGGTGTTTATTCGTTTTTGTTTACTTTTTATTACCGGGTTGAACCATTTGAAATTAGTGTAGAAAATTTATTGATTACAGATTATGAAAAAGTTTTTCTTTCTTTCGATGCTGGCATGTTACTCCTTCCTTTTACATGCCCAATTCCAGCAGGCAACCGCACCTGTTGCTGATCAAAAGGAACATTGGCGGGTCATTCATGCCGACAGCGTTCTGGACAATTATTACTGGATGTACGATTATTTTGGGAAAGGCCCCGACAGCACCAAAGTGGTAAATTATCTCGAAGCCGAGAATGCTTACCTCGATGTGGTGATGGACAAAACAAAAAAGTTCCAGGACGATTTGTTTAACGAAATGAAGGCGCGAATCAAGGAAAAAGATGAAAGTGTGCCTTGGTTTAAAAACGGTTACTTTTATTACACCCGCACCGAAACCGGCCAGCAGTATTTTAAATATTGCCGGAAAAAGGGAAGCCTCGATGCCAAAGAAGAAATTTTGCTCGATATTGATGAAATGGCAAAAGGTTATGCCTACTACCGCGTTGCAGGTTTCGACATCAGCGAAGACAACAAACTCATCGCTTTTGGTGTGGATACCCTTTCGCGAAACCAGTTTACAATATTTGTAAAAAATCTCGAAACCGGCGAACTCTTTAAAGACCAGATTGGCAATACTACCGGCGACCCATGTTGGGCCAATGATAACAAGACATTTTTCTATACCGTAAAAAATGAAGTTACTCTCCTCACTGAGAAAATCATGCGCCACACTTTAGGTGCCGATGCCTCGGCTGATCCAGAGGTTTATAACGAAACCGACAAAACCAACTACATCGGCGTTTATAAATCGAAAGACAGCAAACACATTTTTATTTACTCCTCCGCAACCATGTCTTCGGAGCTAAGAATGATAGACGCCAACAAGCCCAGCGATGAATTTAAAGTATTTCAGCCCAGAATGAAGGATGTTTTGTACGATGTAACCGCGTTGTCAGATAAATTCCTGATCCGCACAAACCTTGATGATGCAAAGAATTTTAAACTGATGGAATGCCCGCTCAACAAAACGGAGGTCGCAAACTGGAAAGAAGTCATTCCAGTCCGTAAAGATGTTTTATTGCAGGGTATCGAGGAGTTTAAAGATTTCATTGTGATTAACGAACGCCAGGATGGACTTGTAAAAATGCGTATCCGAAATCTGAAAGACAACTCCGAGCATTATCTCGATTTTGGTGAAGCAGTTTACACCGCTAACTTCGCTGGTAATCCAGATTACAACAGTTCTGTTTTGCGTTATAGCTACACTTCGCTCATTACACCAAATTCTGTTTTCGACTATAACCTGGTTACGAAAGACAAAAAACTGATGAA
>CAYOWJ010000494.1:0-2315 GCA_964407625.1 uncultured Lentimicrobiaceae bacterium | reverse complement strand
AATATTGCAAGGTTTCGCATTTGGCATTTTCCAAATTGGATGGGAGTTTTTAAAAGAGAAGGTCAGGAATGTACGAATTGATAAATTTTACGCAACATAATGGCATTACCAATTAACATCAATGAATTGATCAATGGCCGGGTGGTTGAATGGGACCGGATTGAGTTTAAAAAAGGATGGAATCCCGAAGCAATAATCCGGACTATATGCGCTTTTTCAAACGACATCAATAACTGGGGTGGTGGCTATATCATCATTGGTATTAACGAACTGAATGGAAGACCCGTTTTGCCACCTGTTGGATTAAACCCCGATCAACTCGATACCATACAAGGTGCTTTGCTGAATTTGAGCTATCAGATACAACCAAACTATTTTCCCATTTCACAGCCTGAAATGTTTATGGGAATGCATATTTTTATCATTTGGGTTCCTGCCGGCGATTCACGACCATATTCTTCACCGGTTACCTTAAACAAAAAAAGTGAAAGGGCATATTTCGTCCGTCGGGGTTCACTCACCGTTGCTGCTAAAGGAGAAACACAACGACAGTTACTTGAGCTTGCTGCCCGCATTCCTTTTGACGACCGGGTAAATCAACAGGCAACCATTGAAGATTTTAATCTGTCCCTCATGCAAGCCTACCTCAAGGAAGTAAAGAGTATTCTTTTTGACGAAAGCCCAAAAATACCCTTTGATGAACTTTGCCGGCAAATGGCCATAGTCAGGGGTTCGGCTGAATATCTGCTTCCTGTAAATGTTGGATTACTCTTTTTCTCCAACCAACCTCACCGTCATTTCAATCGTGCACGCATCGAAATTGTTATTCATCAGGATGATTCGGGAAGGAATTTTATCGAAAAAATTATTGAAGGTCCCCTTCATTATCAGTTAAGAAACGCCATGGATTATCTGAAAACCAGAGTTATCCAGGAAAAAGTAATGAAATTGAATAACCAGGCCGAAGCGCTCCGTTTTTTCAACTTTCCTTATGAAGCTGTTGAAGAAATTGTAGCAAATGCTGTTTTTCACAAGGCTTATGATCAGCCCAATCCAGTCGAAATACAGGTTTTCCCCGACAGGATAGAAGTGCTTAGCTTCCCGGGTCCCATGCCTCCCATTGATCAGTATATGCTCAAAGAGCGCCGAATTCCTGCACGGCAATACCGTAACAGGCGTATCGGAGATTTTCTGAAAGAATTGCATCTTACAGAAGGCCGAGGCTCGGGCTTTCCTATGATCTACCGGGTTCTGGAAAATAATGGTTCTCCTCTACCCGAATTTGTGACTGATGAAGATAAAACCTATTTCCTGGCAGTCATTAAATCCCATCCTGATTTTAAAAATGTCACCAATAGTTTTTTAACTGATGTTAAACCCAGGTTACCTGAAAACTTACAAAGTATTAATACCCTCGAGGACATTAAAACGTTAATCGGTTTCTATTTAAAGAATGATGAGGTAAAAGATAGTGATATTGCCGGCGATGGCGCAAACAATACTAAAAACGCAAATATTCAAGATGATGGGAATTCTGAGACAAAAAATTTCATAATAAACGACAAAGTAAGCGACAGAGTAAGCGACAGAGTAAACGACAGAGTAAACGACAGAGTAAACAAGATTGTTAGCGAATTAATTAATGATGCAGAAGGAGTTAAAGTAAGGAAAATATTAAACAGTTGCCTGACTCCACTTTTGAGAAAAAATATTTTTCAAGCAATCAACATGAAAAACCATTCTGATAATTACAACCATTACATAAAACCATTGATCGTATTTGGCTGGCTTGAAATGACTGACCCTGCTAACCGCACAAATCCTTATCAAAAATACAGTACAACAAAACATGGAAGAATTCTCTTACAAATCATTTCCCGTGTTTAAAAATCACAAAATATGAGACCGATTTTACTTCTTACCTTTATTGGTTGGTTTGCCAGCCTTTCTGCACAAAATTTCTATCTCGGTGCCGACCTCTCGTACACCAACGAAATGGAAGATTGCGGGGCAGTTTTTTACGAAAACCAACAAGCCAAAGACCCTTTTCTGATTTTTAACGAACATCAGGCAAATATTGCAAGGTTTCGCATTTGGCACACTCCCTCATGGACAAACTACAGCAATTTAAACGACGTAATAAAATCTATCGGAAGGGCAAAAAATCAAGGATTTACAATTTTGCTGGATTTTCATTTATCCGATACCTGGGCTGATCCCGGAAATCAGTTACGGCCTGCTGCATGGAATCAAATTACCGATCTGAATATTTTGGGAGATTCCCTCTACAACTATACTTTCAATACCTTAAACCA
>CAYOWJ010000493.1:0-2318 GCA_964407625.1 uncultured Lentimicrobiaceae bacterium | reverse complement strand
TGCTCTCGGCCGAATTAAAGGCCGGTCATTTTGTGTTTTCGTGGAATGGCGCCAATGACGCCGGTTCGATGGTTAAAAATGGTGTTTACTTTTTTAAACTTACCGGTAATAATAAATCTTTTACTTCAAAGGTAGTTTTGATGAGATAGGAAAAAACCAGTCTGAGTTATTTGAAACCTAAAAGTCCGCCAACAAGCAGACTTTTAGGTTTTTTTTATTCCAGACGGTTCACCTTATTCAAAGCTGTAATCTCAAAATTGAGGAATAAAAAATCCGGGTATTGCACTAAAACAACAACCGGATTTAACTGACAATTTGAACCAACCGAACGTTTAAAGAATTAGAATTTCAAGACCAACTTTAATCATGTCGGTAGTTTTTAAGCACAAGATCATTTCCCGCCATTTGGTATGTTTTTGACCACAAGGATATCTTCTGATCCGGTAAAAGTTTCGCCAGTCACTTTATTTCCTGTGAGGGTCATGGTGTTATAGCCCCCAATGTTTAATGGCAGATTTTTAATGGCTGACATCAAAAATTTTGCAACAAAATTTCCCTGGTCGTCAGCTTTCCAGCTATTAATGGTTACACCATTCAACGAAACCGATGAACCCAGCACCGATCCATAAGAAATATCAGTGTGAATAGTTACAACTTCCCCCTGGTTCTGAAGATTTAAAACATGAGGCGAAACCTGAATTTCGATGATTTCCTGTGCTGCAATGTTTAGCGGCAGAATAAACATAATCAATAGAAATGTAATGACTACTGACAGTTTGTTTGTAGATTTTGAGAACATTTTTACCTCCATTTTTTAGTTAGATAATTAGACCCATTTTCGATAAATCGAATACACCAAAGGTAATATCTAAAAAATCTGTATGTGTTATAAAATTCCTCGAATTATGTATAAAATTTTAATGTTGTAATCATAATTTTTGTTTTCGATAGGTTGGTGTAAGAAATATCCTACACAGCATCCGATCAAAATATCAGGATAGTCGCATTTACGATTAATCAACTTAACCAATCATGTAAAAGCAGTTTTTAAAAGAAAACCCTACTTTTACGGCCTTATTCAATTTTCATGATGAAAAAATCACTTACGTTACTTGCCTTTCTTAGCTTGCTTTTGAATGGCTTTTCACAAAATACCGATTCCGTTTTTATTAAACAAATTTTCGATAATGCCCTCACAAACCGGGTGGCTTATCAAAATCTTGAAATCCTGACCAAAATTGCTCCCGGAAGGCTAGTTGGTTCAGAGGAATCAATTGTTGCGCTTAAATTTTTTGAAAAATATTTTAACGAATTGGGTGCCGACACTGTTTATCTCCAGGAATTTAAAACGCATTCATGGGCTTGCGATTCCTCGTCGGTGAGCATTTTAAAAACTAAATCCCCGGAAGTTCCTTTACGCTGCGATGCTTTGGGAACTTCTGTTTCGACACCGGAAAGTGGGATTATTGCCGAAGTTATCGAGGTGCAGGGTTTGGAAGATTTAGAGAAACTGGGAACAGAAAAAATAGCAGGCAAGATCGTGTTTTTTAACCGCCCGATGAAAGACACCTTCATCAATACCTTTGCGGCCTACGGCGATGCGGTTGACCAGCGTGCCCACGGCCCTGCCGAAGCTGCAAAATACGGTGCCACCGGAGCCATCGTCCGCTCGGTGACCACCAGTTTAGACGATTTCCCACACACCGGTTCATCACGATTTCCGGATAGTCGGATTCCTGCTTTGGCTATCAGCACCCTCGCCGCAAACCAGCTTAGCCAGGAATTGAAAGAAAATCCAAAAACCAAAGTCAGGATTTTTGTTCAGGCCAGAGATTTGCCCGAAATCACCACTTATAACCTGGTTGCCGAAATCCGTGGGAAAGTAAAACCGGAAGAAGCCATTGTTGTTGGCGGACACATTGATTCGTGGTTTAATTCGCCCGGCGCGCACGACGATGGCGCAGGTTGCGTAATGAGTTGTGATGTTTTGCGGATTTTCAAGGAATTGAACATCCAAAATAACCGGACCATCCGGGCTGTATTGTTTATGGACGAAGAGATGTTTCAGTCTGGGGGCAAGGCTTACGCCGATTTTGTGGGCCAATCCGGCAAGCGCCCTTATCTTGCTCTCGAAGTTGACGAAGGAGCCTTTACTCCCGAAGGTTTTTCGGTTGATGCCCCCGACAGTATCGTTAATAAACTCCACTCATTTAAGCCTTTGCTCGATCCTTATGGAATAAAATACATCAGGAAAGGTGGGGGTGGCGTTGATATTTATCCACTCAAAAAGTCTGGCGTTCCTTTGGTGGCCTACGTTA
>CAYOWJ010000492.1:0-2322 GCA_964407625.1 uncultured Lentimicrobiaceae bacterium | reverse complement strand
TGAAAAAGGGAGCTGGCAAGGCTGCCAAACTCCCTTCTACTCCGTCGGGGTAGCAGGAGTTGAACCTGCGACCTCCTGCTCCCAAAGCAGGCGCGATAACCGGACTACGCTATACCCCGAAAATCTTCAAAATATGCTGGCGGAGAGAGGGGGATTCGAACCCCCGGTACCCGTATTTAGGTACGACAGTTTAGCAAACTGTTGGTTTCAGCCGCTCACCCACCTCTCCGGGTATTTAATGCCGAATTTTGAAATCTTCAAAAAAAATTAAAAAAAGAACAATCTCCAAAACTTTCCGGATAAATCCGCCATTGTTTTGGGGTTGCAAAAATAGAAATTACTAACTGATTACCAAACATTTTTTTTAAAAATTCCATTTTATTTCTAAAAGCCAAAGCTGAACTGCAAAAATCAGGATTCCGACGCAATTGAAATCATCCCGGATGTGGATTTAAACAGTTTCTAAATTACTCAAAACTAACAGAATTCACAAAATTATTATCATTTTTGCCATTCAAATTCTATTATGAAATTTCATCTAAAAAAATAATCAAATGAGTGGAAAAACTTTTGTCGAAAAAATTTTTAATGCCGAAAAAGGCAGTATTGTCTTTAAAAAACCTGACATTATCCTAACCCACGACAATACTTCGAGTATTGCCGGCACTTTTAAGCAAATGAATGGTGAGCTGGTTTACGATCCCGATCAGTTGCTTATCGTCCTCGACCACAATGCCCCGCCAACAAGTTCAAAATTGGCCAACCAATATCAGAAAATCCGGGATATCGTTAAAGAACAGGGTATTAAAAACTTTTACGATATCGGTCGCGGAATCTGCCATCAAATTATGTCGTACCACGCAAAACCGGGAATGGTGATCGTCGGAAGCGACAGTCACACCTGCACTGCCGGTGCGTTTAATGCTTTTGCTGCCGGAATCGACCGCACCGAATCGGCAGGTTTATGGAAACAAGGCGAAACCTGGTTCCGCGTTCCTGAATCCATTAAAATCACTTTAAACGGGAAATTGCCACAGGGTGTTTATGCAAAAGATCTTTCGCTCTGGATTATTGGCATGATTGGCTCGAGTGGTGCCGATTATATGTCGATCGAATACCATGGCGAAGGAGTAAAAACACTTACTGTTTCCGACAGAATGACCGTGGCAAATCTTGCTTCCGAAATGGGTGCAAAAAATGCTGTTTTCCCTGCAGATGAGATTCTTGATGCATTTTTGGGTGTGAAAATTACAGGCATCTGGGCTGATGCTGATGCGGTTTATCTGAAAGAATATGTGATTGACCTGAACGAACTTTTCCCTGTAGTTGCAGCCCCTCACCATGTTGACAATGTAAAATCCCTGTCATCGGTGCAAGGAACAAAAATTCATCAGGCACTCGTTGGAACCTGCACCAATGGCCGGCTTGAAGATTTGACTGAAGTTGCTAAAGTATTAAAAGGAAAACAACTTCCTGCTGATGTTCAGATGCTGATCATCCCGGCATCAAAGGAAATTTACCTTCAGGCCATGAAAGATGGCCTGATTGAAATATTTATCGAAGCAGGAGCGCAGCTTTTATCAACATCATGCGGACCTTGTCTTGGCACTGGCCAGGGAATTCCTGCTGACGGATGGAACGTGATTTCGACTGCTAACCGCAATTTTAAAGGCAGGATGGGGAATAAAGAATCGAACATTTACCTGGCTTCACCGGCAGCCGTTGCATGGTCGGCATTAAATGGTGAAATCACGGATCCGAGAGGTATCAAAGCAAACGATGTTTTTCCATATCAGATCGAGCAAAGTTCGACCAATGAAGTAAAATCCGGCGACGACCGCCTTTTTGAAAAAGCCTGGAATTATTCCGACGTTGACAACCTCAACACCGATCAGATGTTTGCAGGAAACCTCACCTACAATATTTTGTCGACAGAACCTGAAAAAATACTGCCATCGCTTTTTAAAGGTTTCGATGACAGCTTTGCCGAAAGGGTTCAAAAGGACGACATCATTATTGCCGGGGCTAATTTTGGTTGTGGCAGTTCGCGCGAACATCCTGCAGTTGGACTGGCATTTGCCGGAGTTAAGGCAGTAATCTGCAAATCGGTTAACAGGATTTTCTTCAGGTCAGCGGTAAACCAGGGCTTACCTATTATTCTGGTGCCCGAAGCCGTTGATGCCTACAAAGCCGGCGATAAAGTTGATATCAATTTTGAAAACGGAACCGTAACTACCGGCGGAAAAACCTATCATTTTGCAGCACTTCCCGAAAAGCTGATGAAAATTTTTACTGCCCAGGGATTGGTAAATTATGTTAAAG
>CAYOWJ010000491.1:0-2323 GCA_964407625.1 uncultured Lentimicrobiaceae bacterium | reverse complement strand
CATCCAAAACCCTCGAAAATATTAAGTCGTAATAGTTTGCGTAATTATCATAAACGCGTTTAACAGTTGTCGAATTCATACATTAGATTTTTTTTAAAATAACTTTAATAAAAAAAGGCTGCCCGCCGAAAAATTTTGATAGTTCCAGGTTCCATTATGTCCAAAATCTTAAAACCATGAATTAAACCATCCTCCTGTCCGGTGAAACACTATTTTTTTATTTTGAAAGCCATTAAACCTTTTTTCGATACCTATATTTCTATGCCGCACAAAAACATGACATTCATCCAGCCCCAGGCGAAATGCCTGGTTTATCTGATTTTCCAAAACCTCTGTCCCATTTTTGTTTCCTGAAAATTTCCAGACAGCAGCAGCCATTTTTCCATCATCATTTAAAAACACAAAGGGATTAAACTCAAGAAAGTCTCTTACACCTTTTGAATTTTTTAACAATCGCAGTGATACAAAACCTTCTCTTTGATAAGGTTGATCAATATCAATTTTTGCTGTCAGTCTAATTTTAAAATCCATCAATCCATTGGTTAAAACCGATGGTGAGCCACCAATACGAACCTTGCTATACCCTCTTTTATGAAATTCCTGGATTACAAAATAATACAATGCACCGGTATGCCATCTTTTCACATCATTAATATGCTCCTCTTTCACGCCTAAAAATCCAAAAGATGGTTTGCCATCCCAAAACCGGATTACGCCTCCTGCTATTGTTTCACCTTCCTTTTTGATCAACAGTATCTCGAATCTTACCACATTCGTAAAAATCCCTTCAAAGGGAATGATTAAAGCACTTTCAGCATGTCTTCCCCGGATAAATGGAAGGTACATATTGTAGTAAAAATCATGCTGATCGGCTTCTGATTGGGTAATTTCATAGTTTAAATTTTGCATGGCTACCCATCTTCTGATCCTGGAGATGGTCTTACTTTTTTTATTTAAAACCTGTAATGGCAACGACACATCAATAACAGTATTAATAAATCGGGGAATTAAAAAAGCGTTATCTATATTGGTCATTTTTTCGGGATTCAGCGATTCAATCAAAACCATGGAACATTCAGGAAAAGAATTCTTTAATCTTTTCAAGATTGAATTTTCAGCAAAAGTTCCCAAAAAACGGGAATCAGCGTCCTGAAAAATTATTTTTATCCAATGCTTCAGGTGACTTTGGTCAACCCCAAGATATGCAATTGTGAGTGGAAACCCACTTTGTCTGGTATTCCCCGATATTATGAAAAGCGGCGATGCAGTGGTTCCCAGTGATTTATCAGCAGCTTTTCTGAAAACCAGATTGTGGATTCTATTGAGCAAGTTCATGGTAAATTTCAAGATGAAAAATGAAAAGTATTTTCTATAGTTGAAATTTGATTATTTCCTGATAAAAATCACGGTGTCTTTCTCTAAATAAGCAACTTCAAAATTATGATTGCGCATTTCATTTATCACTTGTTCCCAACCTTTTTCCAAAATATGTGTTGAATAGTGCCCTGTCCAATCAAAATTTTCGGCTGACTGAGCAATGGGAGCTTCAAACAAAATAGTTTTGATATTTTCAGGAATCCAGTGAATTAGCAAAACCAGTTCTCTCCATTTGATATGCTCAATCATGTGCGAGGCAATCAATGCATTGTATTTTGAGTCCGTTTTCAGATTCCAGATATAATTGCTCAAGGGAATCTGTTGATAATATTCATGGTGGCACTTTTGGGTTGACTGATCCGAAATCACATCATAATTATCCCAACGATGGATAAAATCATAATCTTTTAGGATTGCATCGGCCAAATCGCCGCGCCATCCGCCAATTTCCAGAATAATACCAGGTTTTGGAACATAATTTTCTATCCACCTTTGGACCAAAGGAAGCGTGTAACTGGCCTGCTCCGGGTATTGGTGAAGCCAAACATTAGCCTTACTCACAAGTTGATCGAAGGTTATTTTATCATAGTTTTTACGAAAGTTGTCCAGCTCTTTGATAGCTCTCCTAAATTCTTGTTTTTCCTTCCGATGCCTTATCCTGGTTTTCAGGTTATCGATCTTCTGGTGAAGCTGTAAGCCCGGAAATTTAATCCCCTTAATAAAACCACCAATGCCTTTAACATTGGACGAAATATAATCTGTCCCATAAAATTCGTAAGACAAAAAATCCTGGTACAACAGTTTTTTAAAAGGATATTTCTTAATTATCTTCCACATAAATTTGCGGCCTGCATTTTTCCTATTCACCTGGTAGCAAAGCATTAGGTAGGCTAAACTATGGATGTGAATAACTTTAAAATACTTTGCGAGAAAATCAAAATGTCGC
>CAYOWJ010000490.1:0-2327 GCA_964407625.1 uncultured Lentimicrobiaceae bacterium | reverse complement strand
TGGTTTTTGGGCGGATTGCCTGAGATTATCCAATTTACAGCTAAGAGATTTCACAAATAATTTTTTAATAAAAACTAAATATCAAAACTATGTTTATCGTAAGCACTTACACACTCGCCGTCGTACTCACTTTTGTTACGATGATTTGCTGGGGTTCATGGGCAAATACACAAAAAATCGCCGAAAAAAGCTGGCGTTTCGAACTCTTTTATTGGGATTATGTGTTGGGGATACTCCTGTTTTCGTTGCTGTTTGGTTTCACCTTTGGCAGCATGGGCGACAAAGGAATGGGTTTTGTCGAAAGCATCGGCCAGGCAAGCACCTCAAGCATCATCAACCCAATAATTGGGGGTATTATTTTTAATTTGTCGAATATCCTTCTGGTAGCAGCCATCTCAACAGCCGGTATGGCCATAGCTTTTCCGGTTGGCGTAGGCATTGCCATGGTTTTGGGTGTTTTAATTAATTATATCGCAGCTCCGGTTGGCGACCCGGTTTTTCTGTTTCTGGGCGTGGGCATCGTGGTTATCGCCATTATTTTGGATGCACTGGCTTATAAAAAGCTTGCGCAAAGCAAAAAGAAAGCATCCACCAAGGGTATTGTTCTTTCGGTGGTTGCCGGATTTTTAATGGCCTGGTTCTTCAGATTTGTTGCCAGCGCCATAGCCGTTGATCCCGAAAACACTGCTGCCGGATTATCTGAAGCAGGAAAACTCACACCTTACGCCGCATTCTTCTTTTTTGTCATCGGCATCGTGATCAGCAATTTCCTGTTCAACACCTATTTGATGAAAAAGCCGATTGAAGGCGCTCCCGTAAATTTCACGCAATACTTCCAGGGAAATTTCAGGAGCCATTTGTCGGGAATTATCGGCGGAATGATCTGGGCGCTTGGAACTTCACTCAGCCTTTTGGCAGCCAATAAAGCCGGTTACGCTATTTCGTTTGGATTGGGCCAGGGAGCCACAATGATCGGGGCTTTCTGGGGCGTTTTTATCTGGAAGGAATTTAAAGGAGCAAACAAATCTATCAATATCCTGCTTGCGCTGATGTTTTTACTTTTTACGGCTGGATTAGGTTTGATTATTGTTGCCGGAACGAATTGAAATATTTTTTTTATTAACTTTATATTTTAACAACTAAATCTTATCAAAATGAAAAAGCAAATTGGTTTTTTATTTGTGCTGGCCTTAGTTTTGGCCATTCCATTTTCGTCCTGCAAGAAGGACGATGCTAATCCTCCTACCGTCACCACGGCAACGGTTACATCAATTAGTGAAACTTCGGTAACCTGCGGTGGCGAGATAACCGACAAGGGTAGTTCAGAAGTTACAGCCCGTGGCGTATGCTGGGGCGCTAATGCCAATCCTACCATTGGTGATTCAAAAACTTCTGATGGTACCGGAACAGGCGTATTTGTAAGCACCATCACTGGTTTAACCCCGGGAACAATTTATCACGTAAGGGCTTATGCTACAAACGGTGACGGAACAAACTACGGTGCAGATGTTACTTTTACTACCGCATCACTTATCAAAACCATCGGTGTTGTTTATCCTGATGGTGTTGAAGAATACGTTTTTACCTATGATGCAAATAATCGCATCACAAAAATCGACGATTTCTGGA
Organism: uncultured Lentimicrobiaceae bacterium; assembly: GCA_964407625.1. GTDB lineage: Bacteria > Bacteroidota > Bacteroidia > Bacteroidales > 4484-276 > CAJATL01. The sequence continues at coordinate 698 of CAYOWJ010000490.1, read as the reverse complement.
ATGATGAATTGGATAAAACCATTACCTATGATTGGTCGGTTGCAGGAAAACTATCCATCACTTCGGGAAGCAACGATCCTACAGTTTACGACATCAACGCCAATTATATGGTTACCAAAGAATGGTGGAGCGCTGACGAATGGGCTGCTTACGAATATGACGCTGACGGCTACCTTGTAAAAGTTATCGAACATTGGGGTGGCGAAGATCACCAGAAAATGGTTGGCGAAATTACCGACGGCAACTACATCAGGCACACCACCTATGATGATGATGGAACAACTGCAAAAAAAATCAAGGAATTTTTCTATACCCAGGGCGACAACACAAATTCTATTTTCCAAACCAGCATGATCGACAGCAACACTAAACCAATGGGTAATCTTTTTGGAAAACCAAGTGCAAAACTGGTTTCCTATTTAGAGTACTGGGATCCTCGCGAATCTCCAATCTCAAAAGGAAGAACTGATATTGCATATGAATTTGACGCCAACGACAGACCAACTACCATTACCAGAACCGGCGACGGCTGGCAGGAAATTTACACCTACGATTATTACTAGTATTACGGGATGGTTTTATGATAAAACCTTTCTGATAAAGGGTTTCTAATAGAATATGCCATCATTTTTTAAAGAAAACAATTTCTCATAATTGAAAAAAAGAGGTTCCCTGAATTGTGCTTCAGGGGCCTCTTT
>CAYOWJ010000489.1:0-2333 GCA_964407625.1 uncultured Lentimicrobiaceae bacterium | reverse complement strand
TACTACTGAGGATTCCAGTCGATTTCTTCGATTCCATGCTTTCGCAGATATTCGTTGGTTTTTGAGAAGTGTTTGCAACCATAAAAGCCGCGTGTTACCGACATTGGCGAAGGGTGAACAGTTTTAAGGATGAGATGTCTGGAGCCATCAATCAGCGATGCTTTGGCCTGGGCGTAATTTCCCCAAAGGATAAAAACCAGGTGCTCGCGTTGTTGGGCAAGTACTTTTATAGCGGCATCAGTAAAAATTTCCCAGCCTTTATTTTGATGAGAACCAGCCTGATGCGCCCTCACGGTGAGGGTTGCGTTGAGCATCAAAACGCCTTGTTTAGCCCATTTTTCAAGGTTGCCACTCGCAGGAACACTAAATCCAAGATCGCTGTTTAACTCTTTTAAAATATTTTGAAGCGAAGGAGGTTTTGCAATTCCTTCGGCCACCGAAAAACATAGCCCATGTGCCTGTCCCGGCCCATGATAAGGGTCCTGGCCTAATAGAACAACCTTCACTTTATCGAAAGGAGTAAAATTGAAGGCATTAAATATTTGTGAACCTGGCGGAAAGATGGTGTAATGGGATTTCTCTTGCACCAAAAATTCTTTTAACTGTGCAAAATAGCTGGCATTAAACTGATCGCTGAGCACATTTTTCCAGCTTTCTTCGATTACCGGGTTTAGATTTGTCATGAATTATCTGTTTTGCTTTGCCATCATTTTTAAAATGCGGTGGCAATATTACCTACAAAATTTGGTTAATTAAAAGATCAAAAAAATTAATTTTGCAAACGTAATCAACCATTTAATTAACTTTTAGTAAAAAGTATGAAAAAAGTCTCAAAAGCATCACTCGTTCTTGCCCTGGTAATTGTTTCAGGTATCCTGATGTCTTCCTGCAAATCTTCCCAGGTATGTCCATCCTATGGTGAAGTGCAGAAATTCCAGCGGGAAGTGCGTCGTTAAAATCTGCAGAATTCAAACCTGTAATCCAGGTTAAGTCTTGTTGGATTTCGGGTCCTGATCATTAAATCAGTCATTTTTTATTTCAGCTATGCGTTTTTTTCTCAAAATATTAACACTCTTTTTTTTCCTGGGCACTTCGTTGATTGCTCAAGCACAGGAAGAAGAAGCCATTCCTTTTGAGGAAATTGATACCATTTTAAATAAAGTCATCCTCAAAAAGGAAATGTCGGGTGGAGGAATAATTCACAGCATGGGTTGGGGCATTTTATTCAGAAAGGGCTACAATGTTACGGCGTTCAAAAAAAATATCTGGGAACTCGAATTTGTTGGCATCCGCTCCCCAAAGCAGGTGCGTGTCAATTTTTATGGTGCCTATTACAGCAATGCCAACAGCTATGTTTACGGGAAGCTTAATAAAGTTTACACACTAAGGGCCGGCCTCGGGCAACAGCACATGTTAGCGCGAAAACCTTACTGGGGTGGTGTCGAAATCCGGCTCGCTTATTATGGAGGCTTATCGCTGGGCATGGGGAAACCTGTTTATCTGTACATCATCAACCAGAATAATTACAGCACACTTTCCACAGAGCGCTACGATCCTGAAAGGCATTTTGTTGACAATATTTTTGGACGGGCGCCATTTCTGGAAGGCATCCAGAATACACAATTTTACCCGGGCGTGTATGCCAAAGCAGGGGTATGTTTCGATTTCGGAGAATATAATACCAGCATAAAATCACTTGAAGCCGGCATTATCGCTGATGCTTTTGCAATACCTGTTCCAATTATGGCATTTACCCCTGAAGACTATTATTTCCTGAGCCTCTACATCAACCTTACTTTTGGAAAACGGTACAATAAGTTCTGAGCCACCCTCACCATGGCAGGTTAATATCTTGTTGATAAAAATGACCGAAAAAGAAGTTTCGATATGCTTTTAACACTAATTTTGCCACCTGATATGAGAAAGAAAATGTTTAAAATAGCGTTTTTCAATGGATAAAAAAAAGGAAGTATTTTTTAGATACTTCCTTTTTTTTTGGCCATAAAGGATTTAATTATCAATTAACTAACACCCGCAATGAAAAATAAAAGTTTAGTTTCGATCAACGATTTTACAAAAGAGCAGCAACTGCGGATTTTGGATATTTCGGAAGAATTTGAGAAAAATCCAACCCAGAGGATTCTGGAAGATTTCGTTGTTGCTACCTTGTTTTTTGAACCATCAACACGCACAAGGTTGAGTTTTGAAAGTGCAGCTTCAAGGCTTGGAGCAAGAGTTATCGGCTTTTCGTCAGCTTCATCATCGAGTGTTTCAAAAGGCGAATCGCTCAAAGACACCATACTCACCGTGAGTAATTATTCTGATATTATCGT
>CAYOWJ010000488.1:0-2335 GCA_964407625.1 uncultured Lentimicrobiaceae bacterium | reverse complement strand
TTTCGCACCCTGTATTCATGCTGAATATTCAAACTGCGGAGGGTGTCGTGAAAAGCATCGCTGGTCACTGAGAGCGTTTCTTCATCATCGCCGCAATCGATAAACAGGTTTAAGTCTTCAAAAGATGAATCACTAGCTGTACCCAGAAAATGGAAAGGGCTGTAATCTTTAAAATAATCGGTTAACCGTGCCGTCCCGCTGGTGCCGGTTCCGCCAAAAATCGTTCCCCACTGACCATCGAAAACATGCTGAGGTTCGGCCAGATATTGCTCATCCGTGCGGAACGACATGCTCAGCACCACGCTGGTTTTGAAAACAGTTGGGTTTTTCATGGGCAAAATCATCGCACCATAACCGCCCATCGAATAACCCATCACTGCCCGGTTTTGGGCATCCGGGATTGTCCGGAAAAGCGAATCAATGGCGGGAACCAGTTCTTCAATAAAAAAATCCATGTAAGGATAATTGCCGTTGTATTTGTTCACGTAATAGGTGTTAAAACCCTGGGGCATCACATAAATCATCGGGACGGTGGTAGCTTCATTCTGATCAATATAATATTGTACCTGCCCGCCTTTGTACCAGCCGGTTTCGGTTTCACCATAGCCGTGAAGCAGGTAAACCACCGGAAAACGTTTGGTCGAATCTTCATATTCTTTGGGAAGAAGCACGGCATAACGCATATCACGGTTTAAAAAAGTGCTGTGAACTAATTGTTCTTCGAGCAAACGGACAAAAGGCAACGGTTCAGGATCGGGCGGCGTTGGCGGCGATTCTTTGCCACAGCCTACCAGCCCCAAAAGGATGGAAAGCAAGCCAAACAGCCCAATTAATCCGGTGATGAAGCCTTTTTTCATTTTCTATTTGCTGCGGTTTTCAGAATATGGATTTATAAATTCAGCCGGTTTTTCGCTGTAAACAACGTACGATTTCAGATAAATCCTGAAAGCCGGATCCTGATTTACCCACCTGATTTCGACTACATGATTTCCTTCGGCCAATAAATATTTGTGGTAAATGTCGTACTTCCTGATGATGTAATCAAACGGCATTCTGACCTGTTCAGTTTTTTCGCCATCAATAAAAACATCCAGAATGGCCACATAATCACTCTTCGTTTCATTACACTGGCTTTTTACATTTCCCAAAACAACAATCCCATTTCCTGTAAAAGCTATTTTGATGGGTTCTTCGAGATGATCTTTTCTTACCAAAAGTTCTTTGGCAGGATACATACCTTCAAACGATTGCTCGAAACGTAAAGTCTTGGGTTGTTGAATTTTAATCGTAAAAACACCGTCTTTTTCTTCTCCACCATTAGTGGTGATGAGGCTTGTGGCGTGTTTATAACTCAGATCATAAATCTGGTTTAAGGTAAGATCTGAATACGGGAATTTCAGATCCTGTGCCCTTTCGATAGCAGGTTTCCAGTAAGCCGGAATATTGTTGTAACCAAGCATTACACCAAGGATGCCGGCTGCTGTTGCCGGGTTGCAATCCGAATCCTGGCCGCAGCGTGTCGAAATATCCATGGTTTTGTAAAAATCTTTCTGGCCGTACAAAAGCCCGATTACAACGTAAGCCGCATTTACGCTGGCATCAATATTAAAAGCATTAAAAACGCCTTCGGGGCAGCCCTTTTCGGAAGTATGTTTTTTCTCGACCTCGAACCAGCATTTTTTCCAGTCGTCCGGAAATTCTTTGTGCCATTTGATCACATCGCCGATCACCTGGTGAAATTTGCTTTCGGGCGGGATGGGTTTTAAACCCTGTTCGACAACAAAACCGATATCATCCGAAACAAAAGCCGTGGCGTACATAGCAGCCATAAAAACGCCGCCATACCAGCCATCGCCGTAATTCATGATGTGGCCGGTGCGGTCGCAGATTTCGGAAGCGGTGTTGATCATTCCCGGTGCCATCATCCCGGCAAAGTCGGCCTCAATCTGGAAATCGATATCGTCGGCGTGCGGGTTGTTCATCCAGTGCCCGGAAGCAGGCGGCATGATGCCGTTCAAAATATTGTAACGTGCAGCCTGGTTGGCGTGCCAAAGTTTATAATCGTCTTTTGCAAAAGCGAGGGCAAACGAATCAGCCGGGGCATCAAGGCCAACACGCTCCAAAATTTCGACAAAAGTAAAATCGAGGTAAACGTCGTCGTACAAGCCCGGGTCTTCTGTAAAAGTTTCTTTGATATAATCGTCGTACCAAACAATGGGCTGGTAATCCTGGATCATCGTGCCTTTGAACTTAAATTCGGTGGGGCCGCCAAAACTGCAACCGATGGTTTGTCCCGCCCAGCCACCTTTGATTTTATCTTTAAGCGCTTCCGCGG
>CAYOWJ010000487.1:0-2339 GCA_964407625.1 uncultured Lentimicrobiaceae bacterium | reverse complement strand
ATTGATTTCTTATCCGGAACATTAAAGCAACCTGCAATGCTCTCCTCCTAAAACTCAATTTTATACGAAATCTGAGGCAGCATGATCAGTTCCTCGTCGTTTTCGATCTGATCGGTTTGGAGGTTGTATTTATAACCGTAAAACTCTTCACTGCCTACAATATTGATGAGTTGCACCGACCAGATGCTGGCATGCTTTGGCTTATTTTTCCGGTAGACAAGTCCCAGATGAAGGTGGAAATTATCTGGTTTTTGATCGGAAAATGCCTGGGTTTCGTCAAAAATAATTTCTTTGGCCAGATAGGTTGCATCGGCGTCAACCGGGCTGATGCGGTCGCCACCCATCATGACGAGGCGGGCATTGGCGCTTAACAGGTTTTTATCGTTTCGGCCAACCTGCCATTCCTTCCCACCCAGAATATTCATCACATAATTTTTGTTATAGCGTGCATCCCGTTTAATATCATCGCCACCCGCATATTTCGATTGAAAGAGTGAGGCAGTGACCATGTAATAAAAACCTTTGTGCATGAATTTCTCCAGCGTAAAATCGACACCATAATTTTCACCGGTTCCAGAATTGGTAAAAACGTCGTCAATAAACCAGTTTTGATCAAGATTAATGAGCGAAAATGAGGTTCCGTCAACCACCGGGATATGATACAAATGCTGGTAAAATGGCTCGATGGTAAGATGTGTAAATTCGTTGATATTCCAATTCCAGGCCAGCACAAAATGGTTTGCACGGGATAGTTTCAGGTTTTTGTTTGGATAATTGGTAAGGTTGCCGCTACTTCGGGTAATAAAATAAATGGGCAGCATCTCAAGCATGCTGTGATTTCCAAAACCAAAACTAAACGAGTGAGCTGGCAAAAACTGCCATTGCAGGCTAAGCCGTGGTTCAAGTGTGGTGGCGCCATTCAGTGTAAAATGTTGCAGATGAAACCCTCCGCTTAATGTCAGTCTCTGGTTTATCGAAAACTTTGACTCCGAAAATCCCTGCAGCAAAAAACTGTTGCCATCCATTAGCGAAATCTGGTGTAAAGGTTTACCGAGGGTGTCTGCATTTTTAATATCAACATTGTAAAAAACATTGTTCACCGTAAACCCTGTCCGGTTTGTGTGGCGGGCATCGAATTTTTTATTGACAAATGAAGACAACGATATTTTCATCTGATCATTCTTAATCCGTTGGTCAGGTTGAAGGACATCATCCTGATCCAACTGGTCCTGTGTCCAGTTTATTCCATTTCCTGAAATGGAAGCTGAACTGTTGATGTAGGCAGTTTTCCCGAGCGTTTTCCTGTGATTAAGTCCGATTGCGCCCATGTATTGCTGGTTGAAGAGTTTTTGAAAATCCTGCGCATATTTCCGGTCGTCGGCATCGTTGGGTTTAATGTCGGAGATATCACGGGCACCGATGCCCCACAACGAAAGTACACCAGCTTTTTTAAGCGGGAAATTCAGTTTAAAGGATAAGTCCTGAAAGCTGTTGCCGGCAGCATCATCCGGCAAAAGCGGCGCAATGAGCGCAAAAGTCGAGAAACGGTAATTGAAAAGATAGGATGATTCGCCTCCTTTTTTGAACGGGCCTTCCGACGAAATATCCAGCCCCAGCGTGCTTAATTGAACCGAGTGCTCATAATTTCCGTTATTTCCGTTTCGCATTTTTACATCGAAAACTCCGGAAAGGCCGTTTCCATATTCAGCGGGCCAGGCGCCGGTATAAAAATCAGAATTAGCCAGTAACTGGGCGCTGAGTGCCGTAAAAGCCCCGCCACCAAAGGAAGTTACATTTGCATAATGGTTTGGATTTGAAATCTGCACACCTTCCATTTGCCACAACAAACCTTTTGGCGCGTTCCCCCGCACCACGATGGCGTTGCTGCTCAGGTTTCCTGCTACACCGGCAAAAGCGGTTGCCAACTGGGCAGGATCATCAACACCTCCAGCGTATCTTCTGGCTTCTTCAACACTCAATTGGCGGGCACTTATCAACGACATCGGGTTTAACGGTTTATCCTTGTCCTGCCTGGCAACAATTTCGACGGCATCCATTTGCTGAACCGTTTCAATTAATCCTGCCTGGATTACCACCTCTTTTACTGAGCCAACAATCAAATCACGAACCACGTAAATCTCGTAACCAACAAAACTAATGGTTAGATCGTACCTTCCAACAGGAACCTTCTCAATCCTGAATTTTCCATCAAGGTCGGTAACGGTGCCAATCAGCGGGTCGGTACCCCGGATAATTACAGTGGCGCCAGGCAAAGAACTACCACTTTCAGCATCCACCACCTGCCCTTTAATTGTTTGTGTAAATTGTTGTGCTTCAAT
>CAYOWJ010000486.1:0-2341 GCA_964407625.1 uncultured Lentimicrobiaceae bacterium | reverse complement strand
TCCTCACCGCTCTCGCCTTTCAGGCCTGGGGGCAGAAGACGATTGAAGGCATCGTTTACGACATCGGAACCCGCGAAACGCTCTCCGGGGTTGTGGTGAAATCGTCGAATACCGGCATTAGCTCCCAAACAAATGCTGAAGGCTTTTTCACGATCCTCATAAATCCATACAGCGGTCAAAACGCCGAAAACAGTGATCAGTACGCTGTTTTGAATAACTCGGTTTACTGGGATTTGAAGGAGGAGGTTGAGATAAAAATGTTTTCGCTGGAAGGCACCGGACTATTTTCGGCAAAATCGCTCAAAGCCGGGCAAATGGATTTGCCGGTTCCTGCTGCCGGATTTTATATTCTGAACATCACCTCGGGCGGGCAACACATAAAACTTTTGTTGTTTTCGGATGGGACAAGCCTTAATCCTGCCAAAGCAAAAAATACTTCAACACCCACGCCGCTGCACGACAGCAGTCTGATTTTTACAAAACCAGGCTATTATCCGCAGGAAGTCGGTCTGAACGATTCGGCAGGTTTTATCCGGGTTAACCTGTTAAAGAAAAGCTACGACGACCTCGATTATTTTAACGAATTGCCCAATTACGAAGCCTTTTACATGCTTCAGGGAAGCCCGCCCAAAACAAATTACGGCGAAATCGAATCCATCAAAGCGCTGTACGATTTTGTTGACGACACCATTTATTACACCAACGTAAAGAAATATCCGAGCCATTTTAGTTTTGCCGAAACCGTGCTGGGCTACGAATACGGCAGCGTCAACTTTTTCTGGACACAGTACAACATCAGCCCCTGGCGGTACTTAAACCTCATCACCATCAATTATCACCAAAATATCGGCAAATATGTTTTTGAGTTCGACCCCTGGGACAGGGTTGACTGCGACGGCATCGAAGCCACGTATCAGAAACTCCTGCAAACGGCCTATTTTAAAGAGAACCTGTATTTTCATGCCAACAGCCTGCAATGGAACAATTGCCCGGATGTCCCGCTCATCAGTTCTGAAGAATTGTACATGGGGCAGAATTATCAGGCGCTTAACCCCGAAGAAAACTACGGATTCCTGCGAAAGGTCGAAATCGCTGCTTTGCCGGCGACTTACCTGGGCCGCCACGATCTGATTATTTTGGATGGCATCCCGAACGATGTTTCGGTGGTTGCAGGGATTATCACCACCGAATTTCAAACCCCGTTAAGCCACATCAATATTTTGAGCCACAACCGCCACACGCCCAACATGGCTTTAAAAGATGGCTGGACAAACCCGCGGTTGGATTCGCTGCTGGGCGAACTTGTGTTTTTAAAAGTCGAAAGCGATTCGTTTTACATCCGCAAAGCCAATATCGGGGAGGCTACAATTTTCTGGAACCAGCGGGAGCCGCAAACACCGGTGGTTCTCGATAAAGACACCGAAACTTCGGGGCTTATCGAGCTTGCCGGCGAAAGCATCTTTTCGGTAAAAACCATTGGCGGAAAAGCGGCCAATCTTGCCGAGCTGGTTATTCTCGACAGCATCCCGCTTCCGGAAGATTATTTTGCCATCCCGTTTTATTATTATCAGCAGCACATTGCCGGCCACGGCCTCGATACGGTGATTCAAAACATGCTTGCCGACGAAGCTTTTATTTCGAACCTCGAATACCGGAGTACCAAACTCGCCCAACTCCGCCAGCTTATCATTGATGCACCGCTCGACCCTGCGCTTACTGCCGCTGTGTTGAACCGGATACAAAACTTCGGCAACTTCGATGCGTACAAATTCCGCTCGTCAACCAATGCCGAAGACCTCGAAAGCTTCAGCGGCGCTGGATTGTACGATTCATTCTCAGCAAAAAAAGGCTCATCGTCCAAAACGGTTGATAAAGCCATTAAACAGGTGTGGGCCAGTTTATGGAATTTGCGCGCCTTCGATGAGCGCGATTATTATAAAATTGACGAAAACTCGGTGGCCATGGGCGTTCTGGTAAACCGGTCGTTCCCCAACGAAGATGCCAACGGCGTGGTGATTACCAGGAACCTGTACAACGGAAACCACGGCTACATCATCAATGTGCAGTACAAAGAATACAGCATTGTGTATCCCGAGCCGGGAATTATGAACGACCAGATTATCACGTACACCATCAATCTGGATAATCAAAAATACACCATCGAATATCTCACGCAGTCGAACCTGCCCCAGTTGGGCGGACAAACCGTGCTGACCGATGATGAGATTTACGAACTTGCCGATTACTGCACCCGGATAAAAAACCACTATTATTACGATTTGCCCAACAATTGCAATTGCGGTTACGAATCGTTTGCCGTGGATATCGAATTTAAACTCGA
>CAYOWJ010000485.1:0-2365 GCA_964407625.1 uncultured Lentimicrobiaceae bacterium | reverse complement strand
ATGAAGTTGTTCTCGCCACCATCCGCGACCGCAAAGAAAAACTCGAAGAAATTGACAAACGGCGCGATGCAATTTTAAAATCGCTAACCGAGCTTGAATTTCTGACTCCGGAGATTGAAAAACAATTGATATCTGCTGCAACCCTCGCCGAACTCGAGGATATTTATCTTCCCTACAAACCAAAACGAAAAACCCGCGCAAGCATCGCCATCGAAAAAGGACTGGAGCCTCTTGCCAGATTTTTGATGAGGCAGGATTTTGGTGATGTAGAACGGGAAGCCCGAAAGTTTTTCAGCCAAAAGACCGGTATTTCAACCAGTGATGATGCCCTCGCCGGCGCCCGTGATATTGTGGCCGAATGGGTTAACGAAAACCTTGTTGCCCGCGACCGACTCAGGAAACTGTTTAACCGCGATGCTTTTATTACTTCGGAAGTTATCAAGGATAAAGAAGATATTGCTGACAAATACAAAGTTTACTGGGATTTTGAAGAACAGATCACCAAAGCGCCATCACACCGGGTTTTGGCTATTTTTCGGGCTGAAAATGAAGGGTTGCTGCGCGTAAAGGTTGCCCCGAACGAGCAAAATGCTATCAACATTCTCGAAAGAATATTTGTAAAAAATGATGGCGACGCTGGCCGGCAGGTTCAAATGGCGGTTAAAGATTCGTACAAACGCCTGTTGCAGCCATCGCTGGAAACCGAATTCCGGAATCTGGCCAAAGAACGCGCCGATGTTGAAGCTATCCGTGTTTTTACCGACAATTTGCGGCAACTTTTAATGGCGCCACCTTTGGGGCAAAAAAATGTGCTGGCCATTGACCCCGGTTTCCGCACAGGCTGCAAATTGGTCTGCCTCGACAGGCAAGGAAAGTTGCTGCACAACGAAACCATTTATCCGCACCCGCCCCAAAGTGAGGTAAAACAAGCGATTAATAAAATTGAGCATCTTGTAAAAGCCTATAAAATCGAAGCCATCGCTATCGGAAACGGCACTGCAGGCCGCGAAACCGAGCGATTGGTCGGACATATCCGTTTTGATCGTGAGATAATTGCCGTGATGGTTAACGAAAATGGTGCCTCGGTTTACTCGGCTTCGTCGGTTGCCCGTGAAGAATTCCCGGAATATGATGTCACCGTCCGTGGCTCGGTCTCGATTGGCCGCAGGCTGATGGACCCGCTTGCCGAACTGGTAAAAATTGACCCTAAATCAATCGGAGTTGGCCAATATCAGCATGATGTAAACCAAAATCAATTGGCCAGAAGTCTTGAAGATACCGTGGCAAGCTGTGTGAACGGCGTTGGCGTTGAAGTGAATACGTCGAGCAAACAGTTGCTTTCGTTTGTTTCCGGAATCGGGCCATCGCTGGCACAAAATATTATTGATTATCGTAACGAAAACGGCGCTTTTGAATCGCGTGAAGCGCTTAAAAAAGTTCCGCGTTTCGGGCCAAAGGCTTTCGAACAGGCGGCAGGATTCCTCCGCATCCGCGACAGCAAAAACCCGTTGGATCAAAGCGCGGTTCATCCCGAAAGTTACGGTATCGTAAAAAATATGGCGAAAACGCTCAAAGTCGAAGTTAAAGAACTAATGCAGCAGCCCGAACTTCGGGAAAAAATCCGTATCGAAGATTTTGTTACCGAAAAGGCCGGAATCCCAACATTGAAGGACATTATGAGCGAATTGGCTAAACCCGGTCGCGACCCCCGTGAAAAATTCGGACTTTTCCAGTTTCAGGAAGGCATCAACTCAATAAAAGATTTGCATCCGGGAATGGAACTTCCCGGCATTGTGACGAATATCACTGCTTTTGGGGCTTTTGTAGATGTTGGAGTTCATCAGGACGGATTGGTTCACAAAAGCAAAATCAGAAAAGAATACGTGAGCGACCCTTCTGAATTTCTTAAATTAAACCAACGTGTAAAAGTTAAAGTGGAAGAGGTTGACCTTGACAGAAAAAGAATTCAATTTTCGATGGTTGACGTGGAGCAGCCGAGGTACGCGTAAAAACCTAAAATAGATTCTCAAGAACACTTTTAAAATGTTCCTTCGGAAAATATCTCTTCTTAAAATCATTTACTTTACTTTTACAAACTAAGCACACCTTCACCTGTAAGGTGGGTTTGTTTTATGAATTAACCTTTTGAATTACATTAAGTTTATCATTATGAAAAGAATTCTACTTGTTGTTTTGGCAATAACTTCATGGTTTTTTATACCTCAAGTATCAGCCTCACCCGGCGATACCATAGTTGTACAAACCATTGATTTCAATACACCGGTAAATCCGGGATGGGGCGCACCGCGTGAAGGATGGTACGAATTTCCGCCGGCCGGAAGCAGTTTTCAGAAAATATTAATGT
>CAYOWJ010000484.1:0-2368 GCA_964407625.1 uncultured Lentimicrobiaceae bacterium | reverse complement strand
ATCCTGATAATGATAATTTGGAGAACATTCAGGTGCCTTCAACTTTTAACTGGAGTACGGGCCAGAACGTAATTATTTCTATTCAAGGTCTTCCAACCACCATTCCGATTAAATCTACCCTATCCATCAGTTTAACAGATGGTACAGTTTTGCATCAGCGTTTTCATGCAATGGACCTTGATGCAACAATCGAAGTTACCATTCCAAAAACTGAAACACAACTTCTTCTCAAATATGGAACAGCGGAATACCAGATAGCGATAGTTAATAATCAGGCAACTTTTTCTTTTATCCCTCAAATTCAGGAATAATTCATCATCAATAACCACCAGGAAAAATGAAAAATTTTAAAAGATCACTTATCCTACCTATGGCAATATCATTTTTGATGTTGGCAGGTACAAACATAAAGGCTCAGGTTACACTCGACTGTGAATCGGGAAACCGCGCGATCGAACAAGGTAATTGCTGGGGTTTTGGGGCAACAGGTTATGCCAGTATTGCTTCATATCCATCGTTAGTAATTACAGGTTCGTATTCCACCAGAAGTAATTCGTTAACAAATCTTTCACTTTCAGCTTGCTGGATAAAAACACCATGGTTGTTGGTTGGAAATGGAAATATTACTTTTCAAACGCGTCTCGATGGAAATGGTAATGGAGTTACTGCAAAAGGAATTGTTCTATCCTACATTCCGTATGATGCAGGTGCTTCCTACGGTGAAGGAACTGAAGTTCAGTTTTATACTTACAATTTCCCAGCATTTAATGTAACAACCATCAGGGATATTTCAGCACCAATACCTGTCGAAATTCAAAATTCGACCACGCCATACAAAATCTGGGTAAGTTATATTGGTACCGGTGGAAACGAAAGAGCATATTCAGATAATTTTATTTTTCCGGGAACCTACTGGGCATCGCCTCCGGCTTGTACTCCGCTGGCATTTTTTCAGGATGCCGATAATGATGGTGTTGCCGATAATGAAGATAATTATCCAAATGATCCTTATCGGGCTTACAACAATTATTATCCTGGTGTAAGCCAGTATGGTACACTTGCTTTTGAAGATAACTGGCCAAACAAAGCGGATTATGATTTTAATGATATTGTGGTAAATTACAGGTTGAATACCATAACCAATGCGCAAAATAATGTTGTTGAGATATTAGGAAAGTTTGTTTTGAGGGCTTCAGGCGCAAGTTTTCGGAATGCTTTCGCCTTCCAGATTGACGATATCACACCGGATAAAATAATCAGTACTTCAGGTAATTCTATAGAAGTGCCATCGATCTTTGGTTTTGAATCCAACGGACTTGAGTCGAACCAGCAATTTGCAAACTGTATAGTTTTCGACAATTTTTTTAATGTGATGCCTCATCCTGGGTCAGGAACCGGAATAAATACTGACAAATCAGCTCCAACGGTTCCTTATGATACACTTGATGTGAATTTGGTTTTTATCAGTAATGGAAACCCTTCACCCGGAGGAACGGTGACCATCAACCAATTGCCTTCTTCTTCATTTAATTTTTATATAATATCAAATCAGGAGCGTGGAAGAGAAATACACCTGGCCGACAAAGCCCCAACAAGCCTGGTTAGTAATGCTTTTTTTGGAACCGGTAGTGATGATTCCAATCCGGGAACAGGAAGATATTATAAAACATCAAATAATTTGCCCTGGGGAATAAACATTTTACAAGGATTTGATTACCCAATCGAAAAGGCATTGGTAAACGAGGCCTACCTGCATTTTATCGAGTGGGCTGAAAGTTCGGGTATTTCGTATCCAAATTGGTATTCAAACGAATCAGGCTTTCGCGACGATTCCAAAATATACTAAAGTGAGATTATCTTAAAAAAAAGAGGCTGTCCTGATGTAGCGACAGCCTCTTTTTTTTATACATTCATTAAAAGCTTTCGGACTGCCAGCTCTGGCAGGTGCAAACCAGGTTCCTGTCGCCGAAGGCATCGTCAATTTTGGTAACGGGAGGCCAGTATTTATCAGCTTTGCTGCATGGTTGCGGGAAGGCAGCTTTGGCGCGGCTGTAAGGTTTGTCCCATTCTTCGGAAGTAAGCTGGCACAAGGTATGCGGCGCATTTTTGATGACGTTGTTTTTGTCGTCGGCCTTGCCTTCAACAATTTCGTCAATTTCTTTTCTGATGCTGATCATGGCTTCGATAAAACGGTTGAGTTCCGAAAGCGGCTCGCTTTCGGTAGGTTCAACCATCAAGGTTCCGTGAACAGGGAAAGCTACTGTTGGTGCGTGAAATCCGTAATCCATCAAACGTTTTGCAATGTCAATCACGGCAACATTGGCTGTTTTAAAGAATTCGTTGCAGTCGAGAATCATCTCATGGGCAA
>CAYOWJ010000483.1:0-2377 GCA_964407625.1 uncultured Lentimicrobiaceae bacterium | reverse complement strand
CGCTCCCATTCCAGACCTTTTATTTCCCACCTGGCAAGAATATTATCATCTTTAAATTCATCAAGATTATCGTCTAAAAAGGCTCTGGCATTCTTTTGCTCGGCAGAAGAACCGGTGTTTTCGATCTTTTTTAGTTGTCTGTATAAAATAATTAGTCTGATTCCTCTGTAAGTCAGCAAAATCCCGGGAAGGGTAAAAAGAAGGAGGATGACGATTTTTGCCACCAGATCAACGTCATCCGAAAATGCTGCGCTGATTGTTAAAAGCGTCCAAACCGGGCCAAAAATGACATAGAAAATGCCTGAGATAATTTTTTTCATCGGGAAATTTATTGTCTTATCGTTAAATGATAAAAATCAGGATTGAAAGGCATGAGCTTACCTACAATCCAAGCAAAACTTTTACAGGATCGTTGCCACCAAAAAGCATTTTCGACGGACTTTCGAGCATCTCCTTAACTTTTACGAGGAAACTTACCGATTCGCGGCCATCAATAATACGATGGTCGTAAGATAAAGCCACATACATGATGGGATGAATTTCAACTTTCCCGTTAACGGCAATGGGGCGCTCCACAATGTTGTGCATGCCGAGGATTGCGCTCTGCGGTGGGTTGAGTATAGGCGTGGAAAGCATCGAGCCAAAAACCCCGCCGTTGGTGATGGTGAAAGTTCCTCCGGTCATCTCGTCGATGGTGAGTTTGCCGTTGCGGGCTTTTGTTGCCAGGTCTCTGATCCGGATTTCGATTTCGGCAAGGCTGAGTGTTTCAGCATTTCTGATCACCGGAACCATCAAACCTTTGGGGGCGCTCACGGCAATTCCAACATCGGCATAATTGTGAAGCACAATTTCGCTGCCGTCGATCTGCGCATTTACCTGTGGGAAATGCTGCAAAGCTTCGGTTACTGCCTTTGTAAAAAACGACATGAAACCTAACGAAATTCCATATTTTTCCTTAAAGGCATCTTTGTATTTCTTGCGGATATCGTTGATGGGCGTCATGTTTACCTCGTTAAAGGTAGTGAGCATGGCGGTTTCATTTTTTACAGAAACAAGACGCTCTGCCAGTTTAAGACGCAGCGTGGTCATTTTTTTGCGTTCCAGTTCGCGGGTTCCTCCCCAGGAAGTTGCCTGTGATGCCCCAGCTGAGGTTGCAGGAATATTTTTCTTATCATCCAGAAACTGAACAACGTCTTCTTTTGAAACGCGCAAATGCTTGTAAAAACCAAGCAGGTCGCTTTCGCTGAGATTATTGGCTCCGAGCAGTTTTTTGGCCAGTGGCGAAATATGAATCCCGGCACTTTTGGCTATTTCCGGCTTTTCGGTTTTTGGAAGTTCAGCCTTCTTTTCGGGTTCTGGTATTTTTACCTCTTGTGCCGCAACTTCCGGTTTTGTTACTTTTTCGACAGGTTTTGCAACGCCTTCAACGCCGGTATCGATGGTGGCCACAACTGAATTAACATCAACAGTTTCGCCCGCAGGAACCAGGATTTTGATCTGGCCGGATTCGGCAGCGCTGAGACTTAAAGTGGCTTTATCCGAATCGATTTCGGCAACTTCGGTGTCGCGTTCAACATAAGCACCATCTTCGACCAGCCAACTGGCCAACTGAACCTGTGTGATTGATTCACCAGGACTTGGGACTTTAATTTCTATAATCATAACATTAAATTTTCTACTGTAAAGGATTTAAAAAATTTGTTGCAATCACCTTTTCGGGATTTTCGGCAAACGATTTCCAGCGGTTGCCGATGCAGATCATCCGGCATTCTTTTTTTACCATCGGGCAATTACATTCTTCAAAAGATTTATCCACAATTTTGCGTTGCCTTACCGCATGAAACTGGATGGAGCCGGTTGCCGGGCTTCCGCTTGACGGACGTGCCACAGCCCTGAGTTTAACATCCGGGAAATATTGCGAAATAAAATACCACGCGCCCATGTTGATGGGTTCTTCCTGCGACCAGGTGTAATCGGTGGCCAGGTTGTACTTTTTGATGATTTCCTTCAATTGTTTCACCGGCAGGGGATACAATTGTTCGAGCCGGACGATGGCTGTATTTTCGAGGTTTTTCCTTTCTTTTTCTTCGAGCAGGTCGTAATATAATTTTCCGCTGCAAAAAACGACCCTTGTGATCTTTTCGGGGTTTGCAGTATCATCGTCAATAACTTCTCTAAACCTGCCTTTTGTGAGTTCATCAATATTTGAGACGCATCTTGGATGACGGAGCAGGCTTTTTGGAGTAAAAACTACCAAGGGCTTGCGGAATTCACGGTGCAACTGGCGGCGCAACACATGGTAAAAACTTGCCGGCGTGGTGCAGTTTACGATTTGCATGTTATTTTCGGCGCAGAGGGTGAGAAACCGCTCGATGCG
>CAYOWJ010000482.1:0-2381 GCA_964407625.1 uncultured Lentimicrobiaceae bacterium | reverse complement strand
TGGTTCCATGGTGGAATATTTCGAGATTTTTGAAACCGTCGCTGGTAAAGTTTCCGGCATGAACCTGAAAATGTTCGTCGGCAAAGGTGATGGCTGCATTTTGAGATTTGGCGGTTTCTTCGAAAACCTCTCTTGTCTCTTCCTGCGTTTCACCAATAACCACGGGCGTTCCGGGTTTGATGATGCCGGCCTTTTCGAAAGCAATTTTTTGGAGCGTATCTCCCAAAAACTGCGTATGATCCATTCCAATATTTGTAATTACCGAAATTACCGGATTAATAATATTTGTCGAATCGAGCCGGCCGCCCAGACCAACCTCAATTACGGCGATGTCAACATTTTCGTTTCTGAAATAATCAAAGGCCAGGCCCACCGTCATTTCGAAAAACGAAAGCCCGATTTTTTGAAAATCTTCTTTCCAATCTTCGATAAAACGAATTACAGCCTCTTCAGGAATCATTTTCCCGTTTATCTTTATCCTTTCCCTGAAATCTTTGTAGTGCGGCGAGGTGTAAAGGCCGGTTTTGAATCCGGCTTCCTGTAGTATTGAAGCGAGCAGGTGCGAAGTTGAGCCTTTGCCGTTGGTGCCGGCTACATGAATGGTTTTGAAACTGTTGTGCGGGTTTTGCAAAAGATTGCAAAGTGCGATGGTATTGTGAAGGTCGGCTTTGTAGGCTGCACCGCCGATGCGATGAAACATCGGAAGTTGGTTGTACAGGAATTCGAGTGTTTCGGCGTAGTTCATTTTATCTTCCAAATTTATAGAAGCAGACGGCAAAAATAGCTATTTCGGAGGCAGGAAATTATCAATGAGCGACAAGCTTTTTATCTGACCGAAAGCTTTCATAGAAAAACCTGACCAGCGAAATCCCGCTCCCGTTTTTAACCACATCCGGATTATTGGTTTCCGATGGGTTGGTTCGAAGATCAAATGATGTGTTTTGGCTGCAGGCCTGAAAATGTATCGAAACGGCATGATTTACCAGGATAAAATACGATTCACCTGCATTGAGATATTCGAGCGTATGAATGTTTGGCTCCGGCCAATAGACTTTAACGCCTGCAATTTCTTTAACCATGACAAGGGTGTCGCCGAGGGCACCAAAAAGTAATGCTGCGGTTTGCGAGCAAGGACCGATGACCGGTAAAATATTCCATCCCGGCACTAAATCAACTTTGGTTACCGGATTTAAATCCCCCGAAATTTCGATCTGCGTTTCTGTGGCCATCTTTACAATCAAACCATCCAACGGGTTCCAGTTTCCGATGGTGTTGATGTTTTGCGAAGGCCAGTAAATTCCGGTATCATTCACTGCAATAATCAGGCTTTCTTCAACAGTTTGGAAAATATCAGCAATGCCCGGATTTTCCGAAAGTAAATACGTCGAAATGCCGCTCCAACCCTGCGAAAGGAAAATAATTTGCGAATGTAACGGCTGCAAAACAGTGATGTAGTTTTCTCTAAAAAGCGTGTCGGAACCGAAGGCATCAAAAACAATCAGCGAAACATTAAAAGTTCCGGGATTATTAAATTTATAAACCGGGTTTTGCTGGTTCGATGTTTTGCCTTCTCCAAAATACCATTTCCATTGAATGGGGTTTCCACCTGAAGTATCGTAAAAATGAACGGTCTCGCCCGCATGAATGGTAAGCGGATCTGCATAAAAACCGGCCACGAGCGTATCGCGAACCCAGATATAGTTTTCTTTAATTTCGATATCGGTGCTGTCGTTCTCGAAAATCTGAAGAGAAATGGTATAAAAACCGGGTTGCAAATAATGATGCACCGGGTTTAATACCGGCGAAACGGTGTTATCTCCAAAGTCCCAGACACTACTTGTGGGGAACCCGGTTGAACGATTTGTAAAACGAACATTCTGTCCAACAAGCACCCTGGTTGTGTCGGCGTTAAACTGTGCTTTGAGCGGCTCGCGAATGGTGACATAATTCGTTTTTATCTCATAATCGTTTTGGTTTTGATTTACCACAGCCAGCACCAGGCTAAAAGTTCCTTCACGAGTATATTTATGAGCCGGGTTTTGCGTCTGGCTTATTGTCTGATCGCCAAAATTCCACCACCATGCGGTTGGATTGCCAACGCTCAAATCGGTAAATTGGGTCGTATGTCCCAGCCAGGCAAAGGTGGTGTCGGCTTTGAAGTTGGCAACCAGTTTTTCGGTAACGGTGATGTAGTTTTCCTTAATCAGCGAGTCGTTGAGCCAGGCTGTCGAAACAACCAGTTTTATCGAATAAATTCCCGGGTTTAAAAATGTATGAACCGGATTTTGCAAAGATGAAGTCTGTCCGTTGCCAAAATCCCAAAACCAGGATTCAGGATTTCCTTGCGATAAATCGGTAAACTGAACTGGATTTCCTGTAAA
>CAYOWJ010000481.1:0-2384 GCA_964407625.1 uncultured Lentimicrobiaceae bacterium | reverse complement strand
GTTTATCCGCTCGCCGGGCGGCATTACAAATGCCGCCCAAAAGCCAGGTTATAATGCCTGATACGAATGAAGTTTCAAATCTTAAAAATACCGCCAGATAGTTATCTGTTATTTTATAAAAATACCGGCATGTACTTTTTCTTCTAATTCTATGTGTTCTCCCGATAGCTATCGGGATGCCTATTGTGGTTCAAAAACCTTTAGTAAGGAAGATTTTACCCATAAAAAAAGCCCGGCATTACGCCAGGCTTTTTGAGTTAGATTTTTTACTTCGATTTATTCGGGAAAGCAGGTGGTTTTGGAAGTTCATTCGGATTGGTTTTCAGTTCATCCAAAATTACTTCGATGGCTTTGTTGAGCTGCTCATCAATTCCTGCATATTCTTTTGCCGGGTCGTTGCGCACTTCAATATCAGGCGAAACACCACGGCCTTCGATGATCCATTCGCTGCCATCGGCGCTGTAATGGGCAAATTCTGGGCGCATCAACTGGCCGCCATCAATAAACGGAAGGCTTCCGCGGATACCAACAACACCGCCCCAGGTGCGTAAACCAATGAGTTTTCCTAATTTATACGCTCTAAACTGATAAGGGAATAAATCGCCGTCGGAAGCAGAATATTGGTTTATTAAACAAACCATCGGGCCAGTCATCATCGCGCCTGGACGCGGTGAACCGGCAGTGTTGCGGCCCATTTCCATCACGGCAAGTTCGCGGCGAAGGCGCTCGATAATCATCGGCGAAACGTTTCCTCCGCCATTTCCGCGGTCATCAATAATCAAAGCTTTTTTGCGGATTTGCGGATAGAAGTATTTCACAAACTCATTCAAACCTTCGGGGCCCATGTCGGGAATGTGGATGTAGCCAACCTCTCCTTTGGTTGCATCGCTTACCTTTTTGATGTTGGTTTGAACCCAGTCATAATAATACAGCGAACTTTCGTCGGCGATAGGCGTAACAATCACTTTGCGGCTGCCACTTTCGGAAGCAGAAGTATTTACGGTTAGCTCGACCTGTTTGCCGGCTTTTCCAACCAACGATTCATAAATATCGTTCATGTCTTTGGTGGTGACTCCATCAATAGCGAGGATGAAATTGCCATCCGTAATTCCGAGGCCAACTTCGGCAAGTGGTGATCGTACATCTTTTGTCCAGTTTTGGCCGGGCAGAATTTTGTCGATTTTATAATAGCCCGAACCGTCGCGGCTGAGTTTCGCGCCAAGCAAACCAGTCTTGATTCTTGGTGGTTCAGGTTTATCGCCGCCACTGACGTAGGCGTGGCCGGTGGTAAGTTCGCCAATCATTTCGCCAATGATGTAGGTAAGATCGTACCGGCTGTTTACGTAAGGAACCAGCGGAGCATATTTTTTGTGAATATCATCCCAGTTTACACCGTGCATGTTTGGGTCGTAGAAGAAATCGCGCATCTGGCGCCACGATTCGTCAAAAATCTGCTGCCATTCGTCTTTCGGGTTTACCCAAACCTTCATATCCGAAACATCAATATAATCTTCAACTTTGATTTTGCCCTTTGGAGCATCGATCACAGCATATTTTCCGCTTTCGAAGATGAGCATTTTTTTACTATCAGCCGAAATATCAAATCCGTCAATATTTCCAAGGGTTTCTTCTTTTTTACTTTTCAAATCAAAATAAAAAGTCGAAGGTTTTGGTTCACCTGATTTAAATCGCGAATAATAAACACCATCGTTGGTGGCTGTTATTCCCCATATTCCGCCATTGTCGGTGGGAAGTTCGATAACCCGATCCATAATTCCTTCAAAATCAACTTTCACGGTGATGGATTCGTCTTTCTTTTCATCCTTTTTCTCATCTTTCTTATCGTCCTTTTTTTCAGCATCGTCTTTCTTAGGTTCATCCTTTTTTATTTCGACAACATCATTTTCGGGTTCAAAAGGCGATTTGGTGTCTTTGGCCAACGTGATCAGATAAACTTTTTGCATGTCGCTGTAAGAGTGATTCCACTCAGTCCAGCTATAATTCGGGTTAAAAGTACGCGCCGAAGTAAAGTACAGATATTTGCCATCTTTGCTGAAAGAAGGGTCGCCGCTGTTGAACCATTCACTGGTTACCGGCGTGGATGTTGCCGATTCGATGTTGTAAAAATAAATGCGACCAACTTCCTGTTCGTCGGGTTTTGCGTAAGCGATCCATTTATTGTCGGGCGACCACACAAAGTCCCTGATTTCAGTCTGATCCGATTGATCGGCAACTTTTACTGCTTTCGAATCAACATCAATAATATTCAACCTTTTTTTCTGATCAAACCAGGCAATTTTTTTGCTGTCGGGCGACCATTTGAGGCCAAATTTGTACGTATCGCTATTTTTGGTCAGTTGAACAGGAGCTTCGCTGCCGTCCTG
>CAYOWJ010000480.1:0-2396 GCA_964407625.1 uncultured Lentimicrobiaceae bacterium | reverse complement strand
ACAGTTTTTTTTTTTTTTTTTTGATGAAAAAAATCTTGTATGTCGCTGGAATCATCGTATTCCTTGTTTTGGCTTATCTCATTGTTCTTGATCTTTATCCGAAAAATGCCGGCAGGTTCCCTTTTTTTGCAATCCTTTTTTTAGGTGATTTGTATCTATGGAATTCAGTAAAAGCCTGGATAAATTCCAAAAAACGATTCATCAGGGTCGTTCTCCCTACATTGTATTGGTCGCCGTTTGTGCTGCTTTTGGCGCTGGTTGGATTTTCGATATTTTACACCGAAAATGACTGGAATAACACCTTCAAAATTTATTCTTTTGGTTTTGTATTCGTTGTTTATGCCTCCAAACTTCTCCCAATACTTTTTCTGGTTTTTGCCGATTTAATCCGGTTATTCCGCTACATCAACATGAAAGCTGCTTCGGTTAAAAAAGGCCATTCCGACAAATTTGAAGGTCAAAAAATAAGCCGCGCCAAATTTTTGCAGAATGTCGGGCTGATTTCGGGAGGTATTTTGTTTAGTGGCTTGATAACGGGAATGTTTAAATGGGCTTATGATTTCAAAATAAAACGGCATATTCTTAACCTCCCTAATTTACCAAAATCGTTCGATGGGCTTAAAGTTGTACAGATTTCGGATATCCACCTCGGGAGCTGGGCAGGTGAACATCAGTTAAAAGATGCTGTAAACCTTATTAATAGCTTAAATCCAGACCTTGTTTTCTTCACCGGCGACCTTGTAAATTACAAAACTGATGAGGCTTTTAGATTTGAAAATATTTTGAGTAAAATCGAATCAAAACATGGCATTTTTGCAACACTCGGAAATCATGATTATGGCGATTACACACGGTGGCCATCATTGGAAGCCAAGACTCAAAACATGACAGATCTATATGATTTTTATAAACGGATAGGCTGGCGTCTGCTAAATAACGAAAATAAAATTATCCAAAATGGTGATGATTCCCTTGCTGTGATTGGCGTTGAAAACTGGGGAGATTTTTCGAGATTTCCAAAATACGGCGACATTGCAAAAGCTTCGCTTGGGACTGAAAATGCTCCGGTAAAGCTGCTTCTTTCGCATGACCCAACCCATTGGGAAAAAATTATCAGCCAGCAAAATCCTGACATTGACCTTACTTTTGCCAGTCACACGCATGGTTTTCAGTTTGGAATCGAAATCAAAAACATAAAATGGAGCCCTGCAAAATATATTTATAAACATTGGGCAGGCCTTTACGAAAGTCCATCTGCAACTGTTAAACCACAGTTTTTGTACGTTAACCGGGGTTTGGGAAACATCGGATATCCCGGAAGGATAGGGATTTTACCGGAAATAACACTTTTTGAGCTTCGGGCAGCTTAAAAAAAGGAGGCAATTTGTTGCCTCCTTTTTCATTTTATTTAAAATGTGACATTAACCGATGGTTATCAGTTTCTTCGGTTTTTCTTTAGCTTCTTCCTTTTTCGGAAGCGTAATCTTTAAAACGCCATCCTTATAATTTGCTTTGATTTTGGTGTCCTCGATAGTCTTTGGCAGACTAAAACTACGTTTAAACGACTGATAGCTGAATTCACGGCGTGTAAATTCTTTGCCTTCTTCTTTTTTGTCTTCTTTTTCTGATGAAATCACCAGGAAATTGTTTTCAAGTTCGATTCGATCTTGAAATCCTCTTTACTCATGCCCGGCGCAGCAACATCAACCAGATAATCATCCTTGCTTTCCTTGATGTTAACGGCCGGAAGTGTGGAATTCATAAAACTTGTGTTTGTAAGGTCAAATAAATCCCTGTCAAAAAAATCATTAAAGATTGACGGGAACATGTCTTTGTTTCTAAATTTTACGAGTGCCATAATTTTGTCCTCCTATCTTTAAATTATTGATTTAATTTTTGAAATCGGGAAAATCAAAATCAGTAGCATCGCTAAATGATAGGTTTAAAAATTTTGGAACAATCGATGATAAGAAAAAAAATATCTTTTGAAATTAATTGAAATTCAAAAATTTATTTGAAAATCTGGTTTCCTGAACCAAAATAATGCACAAAAATACTTTTGGCTAAAGGGCGGTAACCAATTTATTATGACAGTGTTATGATGAAATTCAGGCGAATATTTCCGTCAAAATGACGGCAAAAAAACAAAAGCATAAATTTTCCGGTTAAAAATAGATTTGCCGACTGGCCACTTGCGTCTTCCAACTTCCGTCTTCCAACTTCTGTCTTCCGACTTCCGACTTCCACCTTCTGACTTCTGACTTCTGACTATTCTGAAAGTTTAAACCAATCGCAAACCACGGAGGTTTTGTCTTCGGGTTCGTTAATATGCCTGAATTCATTAATTTTATTGAGATATAGATAATCCTTTCCCCAGGTTTGATGGTTCAATTGTA